>JBAIYS010000001.1 GCA_036763105.1 Peptococcaceae bacterium 1198_IL3148
TACTAACGGATCACAGTACCTTGAAAACATTCCTTACAACTATTACGCTGCTAATTGCTTTGCAGGTCTCTTTATGTCATTTATCATTTTTTGTGGATTATACACTACATTTTTTGTCAACAACGCAAAGAAGATTCTAATCAGCTTACAGCAAAGAAGTATCAATGACTGTTTTTTCTTTAGTGGATTCTGCTCCCTGGTTGTATAGTACCAGTGCAATTCTTTAAATTCTTTGTTTTTAGCAACCATTGGCATTATGCATTGAAACAGTAGAGCCCTTAACCTTTTCCTGCCTCGTTTGCTGATGGTTGTTCTTCCCTTATGCTTTCCTGAGCTGTTCTCTTTGAGCGATAGCCCAGCTAGTTTCTGCACTTGCTTTGGATGTTCAAATCTTGTGATGTCACCAACTTCAGCTATGAATCCTGCTGCAGTTGCTAATCCGACACCCTTTATCTTTAGCATTTCTTCCATACCTGGCAGTTGCATTGCTAATTCTTCGATTAAGACCATCGTTTTTTCGTACTGCCGCATAACTAACGCATATTCTTCTAGCAAACAGCTTAATTCGTTTTCTGCAGATCTTAACCCTTGACGCACACCCACTGTAGCTTCTGCAGCTTTAACTAGCTTGGTTGCACGTTTAATTCCAACAGCTCTTTTGATCTCTTTTCTCCATGTAGCTACAATGCCTTCAATACCAAGTTTTATTACTTTCTCAGGGGTAGGAAACTCTTTTAATACCATTAAAGCAGCTTTCCCTTCCCACTTTCCAAAAACCTTATTGAACTCCGGAAAGTATATACTTATCCACCGCTTTACTCTGTTACGAATAATGTTCAGTTCTTTCACTAATCTCGAACGAGTACTCATTGAGTTGCGCAACTCGCTATAAATACCTTCCGCTATATACGGCACACAGTATCGGCCATCCTTAACCAGCATTGCTATGGTTTTTGGATCCTTTCGGTCATTCTTGCTTGGGTTATTGTCGTCTAATTCTTTGCTTCGTTTGACATGAAATGGATTAACCAGTGCTACTTTCATTTGAAGATCTTTTATATATTGAGCTATAGGAAACCAATAATGGCCAGTAGGTTCCATTCCAATCATGGCATAATTTTTTTGATACTTTGCTTTTAGCTCTTCAATCCACTCTACAAATGAAGAAAAACCACTATCATCATTGTTAAATTTAAAAAGTTTGCCAACTTCAATTCCTCTGTAATCAAAAGCTCTAGCGTATTGGACCTCGCTAGCAATATCTACACCCACTACTAGCGTGTCTTCTGTGATTTGCTTAATTTTATCATTCTGGTTATACTTCATTTTGAGTACCTCCGTGAATTTAATTTTGTGCTTTTGGCCGATTGCACATTTAAATTCTACTGTGAGGTACTTATTTTTTCAAAGTGCATTTTATTTCATTACAGGAATGCTCCATTAACATATTCTTAAGCCGTTGGCCACCGGACGCTCCGGTTGCAGCAGCACCACAGATTTATCACTTTGGGCGGTGCCTAAAATAAGAATTTCTGAGCGAAAAGGCCCCACTTGCCGCGGAGGAAAATTAACCACCGCCACCACCTGACGGTTGAGTAATTCTTCCTTTGTATATAAATCGGTAATTTGGGCGCTGGACTTCTTCACTCCCACCTCTGCACCAAAGTCCACCCAAATTTTATAAGCCGGCCGTCGGGCCTCGGGGAAATCTTCCACCTTAATCACAGTGCCGATGCGAATATCCACCTTGAAAAAATCATCTACATTTGCTAAGTCCATTTTTATAGCCTCCTTAATTTTACTTAGCCGCAATGTCTTTTGCTTGTTGTTGCAAATAGGTTAGGTTGTAATTGTTAATTTTTAGTGGCTAGTTTTGGTTATTATTCAGGATTCAAAAAATAAAAAACCTCTCGTTCCCAGGCTTTATTTAAGCCCAGGGACGAGAGGTTGCTCCCGCGGTTCCACCCTGGTTGACTGCCTTAACTTAAGCAATCCACCTTCAAATGAATAAAGGCTCAGGAACTCCCTTCACACGAATGGTTTTACTGGGCTTACACCATTCCCAGCTCGCTGTAAAAACTTAATCCGGCTACTCTTTCCTTCATTGCCAAATATTAAACTTAGCTACACAGAAAAATTTTAACAAACAGGCACTGGGTTGTCAATAATTAAAGATAGGATCGATAATTGCTAGTATAGTCGGTAGCCTGTTCCATTGGCACTTCTATTTCAAAGCGGTAGTCGTTGGCCATGGCCGCAACAGCACCGGCCACCCCCAGTAGTGCCAATTCGTTACTGTACATAGCGCCAACTATTCCGGCCACGCCTACGGTGGCGGGAATTTCTAGCACTGTTTCGCCGTCCTTTTTCACTTTAATCTTTGTGTTGTGACCTTTGCTCAAAAATTGGCGAAATTGACCCATCACTTCTTTGCTGCGGCCTTGTAGTTTTTCCGATAAATGTCGACCTCGTTCCTCCAGGTTAATTAATGCTTGCACAACATCTCCATCCACTTCATCTAGAGCCTCTTTGGCCTCTCGGTAACCCACTCCAACCCGAGCCCGCAGTAGATCTATGTTTTCTAACTCATTGGTCATATTGCACACCCCCTGTAAATCTACTATTATTTATCCCTATTTGGAGTATTTTTATGCAACACTTCCAGAAAATCCAACGATTTAGCCCGTCTTTCC
Organism: Peptococcaceae bacterium 1198_IL3148; assembly: GCA_036763105.1. Taxonomy (NCBI): domain Bacteria; kingdom Bacillati; phylum Bacillota; class Clostridia; order Eubacteriales; family Peptococcaceae; species Peptococcaceae bacterium 1198_IL3148. The sequence continues at coordinate 2,694 of JBAIYS010000001.1, forward strand.
AAGTGGTACCGTGTCAAAGCCTTTAAAATGTTCTTTGTTTGCTCAAAAGTCCATTTATCCGGCTGCAATAAAGCCAGCTCACCGGGCTTGGTGGTAAGTAACTGTCTTAGCAACTGCACTGTGGGATACTTAATGGCAAACACCCTGTTTTCCGGTTGATAGCAGTGGCCACAGATAACGCCCCCTTCATCAACGCTAAAGGTCAGTTTACCCGTTAAATCCCCACCGCAATTTACGCAACTGCCCAGTTCCGGCATATAGCCCAGCAAACCTAACATCTTCATTTCAAAGCCGGCCTGTAGTTTTTCTACCGCGGCAAAATCTATTGTGGGCTGATTTAACCATTTAAGGGTAGTTAGCAGCAAGATAAATAATGGTTCATTGGGCTCGTTTTCTTCATTTAAGATATCCATTAATTCGCAAAAATAAAAGGCCACAGTCATTTTTTCTAAATTGCTAACAATTTCAGTAAAAAAACTAATGCCAGCACACTGGGTGATAGAATCCAACACCTTACCCCGGCTGAGCATCATTTGGGAATGGCACAGCGGTTGCACCGCCCCCCGCTTGCGGCTATTGGCTTTGGCAGCGCCATAGGCCATTACCCTTTGCTTACCCCGTTGCCGAGAAAAAATAGTGACCAATTTATCCGCTTCGCGAATGGTTTTGGAGCGCAAAACCACCGCTTCTACATCGTATTGCCTCACATATTACACCTCAAAAGAGAATTTTGCATTCTGGACGCTAAACTTCTTAACCTGCATTAGATTCTACATGGCAATTGTTTTTCCCTGTTAACAATAATTTCAACCACAAGCAATAAAAAGGCTGTTGCAAAACAGAATACTGCTTTTTACAACAGCCCCTTACAAAGTTATTTAGTTCTATTTTGATACAACTCTGCTAAATACCGGGCAAACCCAGGCCCTAAATCTGGGGATTCTAAAGCAAATTCCACTGTGGCCTTTAAGTAACCCAATTTATCCCCGGCGTCATAACGGGTGCCCTCAAACTGGCAGGCATATATTGGTTCTAACATTCTCAGCACCCGCAAAGCATCCGTCAACTGAATTTCTCCATTGGCACCGGCGGGCAAGTCTTCTAAACACTTAAAGATAGACGGATTTAAAATGTATCTACCCATAATGGCTAATCTCGAAGGGGCGTCCTCTAACGCTGGTTTTTCAATAAAATCCCTAACCTGATAAATGGGCCCCTCTTGATCCGAGGTATCTACAATCCCGTATTTGTTAACATCTGCTTCCGGCACCTCTCTGACCCCGACTACACTGGAGTTGTGTTGCTCGGCAACCATAATTAATTGCTTTAAAGCCGGCACATCGGACTTAACAATATCATCACCCAACAACACCGCAAAGGGTTCACCGGCTATAAATGACTTGGCACAATAAATGGCGTGGCCCAGTCCCAGCGGTTCATTCTGCCTAATGTAATGAATGTTGGCCAAGCTGGACAACCTCTTGATCATTTCCAACTGTTCTACTTTACCCTTATCTTCCAGAGATGTCTCCAGTTCCGGTGAACGATCAAAGTAATCCACTATTGGCCACTTTCCTCTGCTGGTAATAATCAAAATGTCCTCAATACCAGAATTTACAGCCTCTTCAATTATGTATTGAATTGTGGGTTTATCTACTATTGGTAACATTTCTTTAGGTAAAGCTTTGGTGACCGGCAAAAACCGGGTTCCCAACCCAGCTGCTGGTATTACTGCCTTACGCACTTTCACCTATTTTTCCCTCCTAATTGCCTAGGTTAAATTTTTAGTTAAAACCTATCTCTATTAAACATTTATGTACCAGTGTAAAAAACAACGCAAAAGACACTGCGTTGCTTCTTATTAATTTATACAAACCAGCTGTGAATTCCTGCTTAAATTTTAATTATGTACTTTTTGTCACTTTCCCTTGCCAGTGTTATACCGCAGCGCATAAACTTTCCTGAAATGGGCAACTTACTATTAATTTTAAAACTAAGGAGTGATTTTAATGGCCGCACAATACGGTGCCCACGAAGTAATGGAATTACATGAAGTACTTACTGATGCTATCGATGGAATTAATCAGTTTGAACTGTACAAACCCCATGTCACTGATCAACAACTATCATCTATGATTGACAAACACATTAATTTTATGACCAATGAATACAATATGATGGTTCAAGCCCTAAATCAACAAGGCATGGCTGAAGCTCGTCCATATCGCGCTCCCATCACCAGCCAACCCATTTATGGTTTAAATAACCCCGCTCCCCAAAGTCCTCACACTGCCACCGGCAAGCTAAATGATCGGGATATCGCCAGTGGTATGTTAGGTTGTCATAAATCATCTGCCATTATGAAATCCATGGCGGCTTTAGAATGCGCTGATTTGAATCTGAGAAGAATGGTGCAGCAAGGCTCCATCAATTGTTCCGAAATGGCTTACGAAGTTTGGCAATATATGAACCAAAATGGTTACTACCAAGTGCCAACCATGAAACAAATGACTACCAATACTATGATTAATACTTATACCCCCGCAAATATGGGCCCCATGAATAATATGAATCAGATGGGTGATATGGACAATACAAACAAGGGAATTTTGAATTTAGGCATGGATCTCAGTTATAACCAGTAGCCACAGTTTAAGGTGGTGTTTAATACAGAGGTAGCACTATAGAAGGAGTTTCTGCCCTCTGCCTAGAATAACTACTTATGAAATTATTACAATTGCTAATTAGAACACTACCCTTTCTGTACATGAGTTTAATTTGGTACCTATCAAGTAAGCCCAGTGATGCCATTGTTAACACTGGGCTTACTTTTGACGCTACCCTTAAAGAATCCCTGCACCTGATAGAGTTTGCAGTATTATATGGCCTGTGGCTGCTGGCCTTCTCAACCAAAGGGCCAATCACCCCCAAAGGCAGTAAAACGGCGGCGCTATTGGCAATTGCCTACGGTTTAATCGATGAGATCCATCAATCCTTTGTGCCATACCGATCAGCTACCCTTTGGGATTTTACCAAAGACACCATTGGCGTTGTGGTTAGCATGTACATTGTAAGTAGAATACTGTGGCCCAATGCCCCACCACGCCATAAACATAACACCCACAAATAAAAAGGCCACCCCATGATTGATACTGGGGTGGCACTGTTTACTCTTTATGGCTGTGGCCGCTGGTTCCGTTGGCGATTTCCACTGTAAAATTAATGGGCCCAATTATTGTTTCTTTTGTATCAATATCATACAAGTAGGCATTGTACATTACATCGGGTTCAAACTGATCGTTCTCTGTGTCAATGCTAATTATGTAATGGGTTTCATTTAAGCTATGGATAGCATTCTCCTCGTTGATTTGAATATTAGCACTGTACTGGTACGTAATTGGCCTTTCTCTATCATCAGCTATTTTTACCAGGTCCTCAATGGAACTAACCTGATTATAGTTGTAATATGAAGAGTCTATCTTTTTATCTAGGGCCACAAAACGGGTGCCATGTTTTTTAAAAATGCTTATTTTTACCTATTTTGTGTAATGTTTTTACTTATTCTGGCATATTTATTTACTTTGGTGATTACAGGGGTTATAGAATTTAAAGTTGTTTTTGCCGGCTTTTTTAGCACGATATAGCGCTGTGTCAGCCATTATTAAAAGTTCTTGGCGCTTTCTGGAGTCATCAGGGTAATTGCTAATGCCAATGCTGGTGGTCACATAAAACTCCTGTCTATTTAAGTCCAATGGTTGTTGCATAGTTTCAATAATTCTATTGGCCACTAAGGCGACGTTATCTTTAGTTTCAATGTTGGGCAGTAAGATAATAAACTCATCTCCACCCATCCGGGCAACGGTATCCCCTTCCCTTAAACAATTAGTTAATCTTTTGGCCACATTCTGCAGCACAAAGTCGCCGGCATGGTGGCCTAAGGTGTTGTTAACCTGTTTGAAATTATCCAGATCCAAATACATTACCGCCAGTACCTCATTGTTTCTTTTAGCCCTGGCGATGGCGTTCTCCAGACGGTCTTGTAACAGAACGCGATTGGGTATGCCGGTGAGGGAATCATGAAAGGCTAAATACCTTATGTACTCATCATTTCTTTTGCGCTCGGTAATATCGTTAAAGTATACTGCTAATCCATAGCGGCATGAGTAAACCCGCACTTCATACCAATTGTTCAGTGGCGGGTAGTATTCTTCAAACTGTAAGCTGTTTTTTTCGGTGGCCGCTTTTTTTAGCCTCTCTTGAAAATCCAAACTAAAATTTTTACTAAAAAATTTCCAAACGTTATCACCCAGTAGTTGATCTTTAGGCACTGCTAAATATTTCTCTGTTGCGGAATTGGCAAATATTAATTTCCACTTTGTATCTATATAACAAAAGGCTTCGTTAATGCTGTCTAACATATCGATAAATATGTTTTCATAGCGTTTACAAATATCAATACCTCTACCAATAGATAGGGTTCTTAATTGTTTGTTCTTTTTGATATTATAGCTAGACATTATATCCTCCAATGCCTGGATGTTTATAGTCTGGAATTATTTTACAGCCATTTGTTTGACAATTGCAACTGTTTTTACAATATTTATCAATAATTTTAGGGCGCAAAAAAACGCTGTCTTGAAATGACAGCGTTTTTAATGATATAAAGTTGCATCTTTGTACGTTAAATCAAAAACATCGTGGCCAAGCCAAAGTAGATCATCATACTGGTAATATCCATTAAAGTAGCAATAAATGGGCCCGAGGCCATGGCCGGATCTACTCCAAGGCGGCTAATGACCACCGGTACCAGGCTACCCAATACGGTGGCGGTGGTGATGGAGAAGGTCATGGATAAGCCCACCACCAAACCTAACGTTGGCGAACCCTGCCAAATGTAGGCCATCACTGCTAGCGTTAAACCACAGGTTAATCCCACTAATATTCCCACTTGGGTTTCTTTCCAGACCACTGACCAAATTTTGCTTTTATCAATTTGACCAGTTGCTAGACCCCGCACCACCACTGTTAGCGATTGGGTGGCAGCATTACCAGGTCCACCGGCCATGGCGGTAATGAAAAAGGCCAAGGCGGTGATGTGTTCCAATGTGGCAGAAAAGCCGTGGATGACGTTGCCCGCCACCAGTTCGCCAAACAGCAAACCAATTAACCATGGCAACCTGTTGCCTGCCCGGCGCCAAAAGCTGCTTTCTAAGTCTTGCCCTTCCGGTTCGATGTTACCGGCTAACCGCATCATGTCTTCGGTGGCTTCTTCTTCAATAACGTCAATAATATCGTCAAAGGTAATAATCCCTAATAGTTGCTTGTCGTTATTGACCACAGGTACTGCCAACATGTCATATTTTGATACCAGTTTAGCTACTTCCTCTTGGTCGGTGCGCACATGAACACTCACCACTTGAGTGCGCATGATGTTTTCAATCTTTTCTTCTGGGTCGGCAATAATTAATTCCCTGAGGGAAATCACTCCCACCAACTGTTCATCGTCATTGGTGACGTAAACATAGTAAACAGTCTCGGCACCTGGGGCAATGCGGCGCAATCGTTCAATGGCCTGGTTAGCAGTAAAGTCTTTGCGCACATCAACATATTCTGTGGCCATCAAGCCACCGGCGGTATCTACATCATAACTAAGTAGATCACGAATATCTTCTGCCTCTGCAGCTTTCATCAAACCCAGCAGTTTATTCTGCTGTTCTTCCGGCAGTTCACCTAATAAGTCGGCAGCATCGTCTGTAAACATTTGTGACATGATATCTGCCGTGCGCTTGGGGCCTAAACCTTCAAGTAGAGGAGGTAATAGGTCTCTGTCCAATTCAAAAAGAATGGCAGCAGCTTTGCTGTGCTCTACCAGACGCAATATTTTGATGCGCTGGGGGAGAGGTAATTGCGGCAAAAATTCTGCAATATCGGCTGCGTGTAGTTCTTCTAAGCATTGACGCAACTTTAGCATCGAATTTTGAGCTAAGCAGTCCAGAATTTGTTGCCCTCTAGTTTCTTTGTTCATTATGGGCACACTCCTCTCTTACGGGGCGCCCTTTGCATACCAAGGTAAGCATAGACGCCCGCTATTTAATTGTTTTGCATTGACCCTCCCTGGGTCTGCGTCCATGGACTTACCACTCCTTTTCATAAACATTGGGTATTGGAACTAAAAACAAGCCTTCGGAAGTCTGTGAAGGCTTGTTAGGTGTTCCTTTTGTAGCGTATCAAATTAATGTTAGCGTTGTCAATAAAATACTTATTCATTGTAACCGAAATTTTTAAGTTGATCAAGACGATTGCGCCAGTCTTTTTTCACTCTGACCCATAGCTCTAGGTAAACTTTGGAGCCCAACAATTTTTCTATTTCTTCCCGGGCTTGTTTACCAATTTCCTTTAGCATCCTGCCACCCTTGCCAATTAAAATGCCCTTTTGGGATTCCCGTTCGGTATAGATCACTGCCTGTACTGCCACCACGTCGTTGGGACGTTGCTCAATGTTATCTATCACCACCGTTACCGAATGGGGGATTTCTTCACTGGTTAGGTGCAGCACCTTTTCCCGAATTAGTTCCGACATGATAAAGGTTTCAGGACGGTCGGTAACTACGCCCGCCGGATAGTACTGTGGCCCTTCAGGCAAATTGTTAATTAACACTTCCACCAAACGGTCAGTGTTTTCCCCGTTCAATGCTGATACCGGAACAATTTCAGCAAAGGGATAGAGATTTTTATACTGTTCTATCACTTTAAATAATTCTTCTTTTTTAATCAAATCAATTTTGTTCAGCACTAAAAAGACAGGAGTTTTCAGGCCCTGCATCTGCTTTAATATATATTCGTCACCGCTGCCGGGGCGACAATTGGCTTCGGTCAAAAATAACACTATGTCAACTTCCTTCAGTGTACCCAAAGCAATGTCAACTAAGTGTTCACCTAGCTTATGCTTAGGTTTATGAATGCCAGGGGTATCAAGAAATACCACCTGGGCATTATCTTTGGTTAGTACCGAATGTATTTTGTGCCGGGTAGTTTGGGCTTTGTCAGACATAATGGCAATTTTAGTACCGATAAGTTGATTCATCAATGTTGATTTGCCCACGTTAGTGCGCCCCACCAGCGCGACAAAACCTGATTTGTAGCTCAATAGCGCAACCTCCAATTGTGTAATTCGAAGACAAGGGGACGAAGACAAGGGGACAGGTCCGGCGTCTTCGGGGAAGACAAGGGACCTGTCCCCTTGTCTTCTTCTTATTCTTCCATTGCTTTTTTATCAAAGAACCCTGGCAACAGTTGGCTGGCGTGGGTTCTTTCCACATCACCGTGCTTAGACACCATGTAGACTTCCATATCGGGATTGAACTCAGTCATTACCTGCCTGCAGGCACCACAGGGGCTGCAGGGCTGGTCGGTGTTGGCGATCACCGCTAGCGCCTTAATATTTTTGTTGCCGTCGGCCACCGCCTTAAATATGGCTACCCTTTCTGCACAACAAGTTAGCCCATAGGAGGCGTTTTCAATGTTACAGCCCTGATATATTTTACCGTCGTCAGTGATCAGCGCTGCTCCCACCGGAAAATTGGAGTAGGGTACATAGGCCGTTTCCATAGCTGCTTTAGCTTCAGCAATTAGCTTTTCTACCGGAAACATCATCCCTTGTTGGACGCTGATATATTTGTCTGCTACCGTGGTCATTTCATCCCTCCTGTGCAACCGGGCGGACGTGGAAGTCCGCCCTTAACAAATCACTCATTAATTATGCGCAGCAGTTTCATAATTGGGATAACAATTTTGGCAACAGCACCAACGCAGCCACCACCAACGAGTTGACCGCTGCTATCAATACTGCGCCAGCGGCTACATCCTTGGCAACTTTGGCTAAGGGGTGATGGTCTTGGGTGCACAGATCCACCACCGCTTCAATGGCGGTGTTAATTAGTTCTGCCATCCAAACTAACGCAATGGCGAAAATAATAAACAACCACTGGGTTACAGATATCTTTAACCAATAGGCCACTAAAATTGCAGCCACTGTAGCCAACAGATGAAACTGCATGTGACGCTCAGTTTTAAGCGCCCAAATAATACCCTTAAATGCCCAGCCCAAGCTGCGGCTAAATCTAGACCACATAACTTTACCTATTAATACCCAATTCCGTTAAGATGCTCTCTTCCTTGGAACGCATCACATTGGTTTCCTCTTCGGTTTGATGGTCATAACCCAACAGGTGTAGTGCCCCGTGTACTGCTAAAAATGCCAGTTCCCGCTCGAAGGTATGACCATACTCTTTAGCCTGCCTTTGGGCGGTTTCCAAAGAAATAATCACATCCCCCAGCATATGCACTTCTTCTGGCGCGGCAGGCATTTCTTCTCCTTCATCCATGGCAAAGGACAGCACATCGGTGGGTCTGTCCACTCCCCGATAATCACGATTTAATTGGTGGATGTACTGGTCATCCACAAAGGTGACGCTCACTTCACTGTTTACACGCTGATGCAGTTCCAGCGCTTTGGTAATCACTTGATCGACAGTGTTTTCCCAAGCTGATTGCACAGGAATATTTGTCTGCATATTATTTACGATTATTGGCACGGCGAGACTTTCTCCTCTCCATCTCTTTAATATCTGGATACTCAATTCTGGAATGATACATGCCTGATAAAACCTTTAAAAAGGCATTGCCGATTTTATCTAGGTCTTTAAGGGTTAAATCACACTCGTCCAACTGCTCGTCCATTAATTTACCTTTAATTAACTTTCTCACCAGACCCTCTATTTGACCAGAGGTGGGATTGTTTTGCGCCCGCACCGCCGCCTCCACCGAATCTGCCAGCATCACTATGGCCGCCTCTTTGGTCTGTGGTTTGGGACCGTCATAGCGGAAATCATCTTCTTTAATGGTTTCGGCATGTTCCCCTTCGAGGGCTTTATTATAAAAGAACCGAGCCAAAGTGGTACCATGATGCTGCTCAATGATATCAATCACCCGTTGCGGTAGTTTATGTTCTCTAGCCATATCTCCCCCATCCTTAACGTGGGAAGTCAATATCAATGTTGACAGGTTGGGGGCAATTTTATCGTGGGGGTTATCACCGGACATTTGGTTTTCAATAAAAAAGTAGGGTCTCTTAATTTTGCCAATATCATGGTACAGTGCTCCCACCCGCACCAACAGACTGTCACCACCCACCGCTTCGGTGGCGGCTTCTGCCAGATTGCCCACCATAATACTGTGGTGATAAGTGCCCGGCACTTCCAGCAGCATCTTTCTTAATAGCGGATGACTGGGGTTAGATAACTCCAACAGTTTAACTGACGATGTGATGCCAAAGGTTGATTCCAGATATGGCAGTGCTCCATTGGTTAAAATTGAAGACAACAGACCGTTTGTTAATCCCAAGATAGTAGCAGCCGCCAACATTAACTGCCAAGTGGTATCTTCAATCAGGCCGATCATCAATATCACCAGCATAGTGGCCAACCCGGTATATAGTCCCGCCCGGGCTAAGTCCCCCCGCTGGCTGAGTTTAGAGACACTGTAAACCCCTGTAACTCCACCTAAAAAACCAGCCATGCTAAAATTCAAATTGTTGCCATTCATCATCCCAACAAACAAACTAATTACCGCCACCATCAATACCGCCAACCTGGATTCTAACAAAATGGCGGTCAACATGCCAGCGGCGGCCACTGGCGCTAGATAACCAAACAAATCGCTAAATTCTGGCCAACGGGATATTTCAATGGCCGCCAGCACTTTGGCAAAGAGTATCACAATCAAGGCTACAATCCCTAACAAATAGAGCTGACTAATGTTGTGATAAATTTCTTTGTTTTGCTGGCGCAGGTAAAACAATACCGCTGACATTAAAGTAGCGATTAATAGCAATGAACCTAACAGGTTTGTCCAGGGCAATTTTTTTTGCAACAACCCCAGGGCCTGTAACTCTTGAATATCCTGTTGGGTAACTATGTCTCCGGCTTTAACCACCTTTTGGTTGGCTTTAATGGGGATGGTTACCGGCTCAACGGCATCCATCGCCTGTTCGCGCAACAGGTTGGTCTGTTCCTCATTGTAAAAGCGATTAGAACGCAAAAATTCTTTAGCTAATGCCACTGCATACTGTTTATAGCTATTGTTATAATTAAGCTTCTCAATGTCGGCCAATATTTCTGACTCGGCCTGTGGCAGTTGTTCATCGGTAATGCCTTGCTGCATGCGATCAGAAATTAGCTTGTTGATGTTTTCAGCCACTTTGTTTAAGTCGTCGGTGGCTCCCAAGATAATTTCTTTCATTGCATTGTCAGGTAAAGTAAAGGGGAGTACTGGTTTTAAATTTTCCAGTTTTTCCCCCTCGGTTAAATCAGGGTTTTCCTTTATTTGGATGATGTTTTCAGTCAAGTGATCAATATCGGTCTTTACATCCAGTATTACATTAAGATCCACCGTATAAACATCGTCCACCGCTTCCGCTGCCTGTTGCTTTAATTCTGCCGTTTTAACGGTATCTACATACTCAGCACTGCGCGGAGCGGTAACATCATAAGGGGCTACTTCCCCTGCCTTTAAATCTACTTTACTGGGGAAGAAGTCTAGGTATAGCATTAAGGTGAAGATTAGCAAAAAGAATACCGCAGCACTTCCCCGGCGCACGCGGCGATGTTTGACGAGATACTTTAATCCCTGCACCACCGTGCCGCCAACTTTGTTTAAGGGAACCATTTATTTCACTCCCTACTGTCATTGGCCTTTCCCGCCAACTCGTATGCCTTGACTATTTCTGCTACCAGGGGGTGGCGTACTATGTCTGCACCAGTCATGTAATGGAAAGCTAATCCCTCAACGTTATTCAGTTTTTCGCTGACGTCAATTAAGCCAGACTTCTGTCCCCGGGGTAAATCCACCTGGGTGATATCCCCGGTAATCACTGCTTTTGAGCCCATACCCAGGCGGGTTAAAAACATTTTCATTTGCTCTGGGGTGGTGTTTTGGGCTTCATCTAAAATAATAAAACATTCTTCCAAAGTGCGCCCTCTCATATAGGCTAAAGGGGCAATTTCAATAATGCCCCGTTCTAAATATTTTTGAGTATTTTCATTGCCTAAAACGTCATACAAACTGTCATAAATGGGTCGCAGGTAGGGATCAACCTTTTCCTGCAAATCACCGGGTAAAAAACCTAATTTTTCTCCTGCTTCCACCGCCGGCCTAGTTAAAACAATGCGGGATACCGTTTTATTTCTCAACGCAGCCACCGCCAGGGCCACCGCTAAATAGGTCTTACCAGAGCCAGCGGGGCCAATACCAAAGACAATGTCATGACTCTTGATGGCATTGACATATTGCTTTTGTCCCTGGGATCGCGGTTTTATCTGTCTACCCCGGGCAGTCATCACCACTACATCATGGGCCAAGTCAGCCAGTTTTTCACTGCCCTGGGCCCGCACCAGGCTGAGGGCATACCTAATTTCATGCCTGGTAATGTGGTTGCCGGTAGCAATATATTCTTTTAACTGCTTGATGAGTTGTGCTGCTTCATCAACCGCTTGGGGATCACCGTTAATCAATAACTCATCACCCCGGGCCACAATTTTTACTGCTAATGTTTTTTCAATGTAAGCTAGATTTTCATCATTCCGACCAAATATTTCAGCGGCCAGCCTGATATCTTCCAGTGTTATTCTTATTTCACCACTGTCTGCCAATATAGTTTAAACCCTCCCTTAGATACTGCTTCAATTAAGGCTGAAATGGTTTGTCTACACCAATATCTTCCAGTGTTTCTAGAAATACTTTCACCCGCACCAGGTTTTCCTGCTGGCCGGTCTCTACCCGTTCCACCCTTTGTTCTAATATTTTAGCCTCTTTGGGCAGTTTTGCTTTCACCGCTGCTAAGGCTTTTTGTTCTGCCAACTGGCGAGCTTCGGACCGAGTACGTTCTTCCCGGTAGTTAACTAATTCCAAATATTGTACTTTATTAAATTCTACAGGAACTGCAATATTCCTCCATTGGGGCAATGTTTTCACTTGCCCTTTGGTTTGATATTCTTGATAAGGCACCTCTTTAGGCCCTTTTAGAATTATTTCCTTGCCACCAATTTTAATACTAACCCGCTCTATTTGCTCACCGGAGATCCTTTGTCCACTTTCCACCAGTGGCGTTTCGCCATAGCCTTCATACCATACTCTGGCCCGCACCATTCCCTTGGCATGAACATATTGGGGCATGTCGATGGGGGTTGGAGCCATTTCTTCCGGAGACAGTGGCACTGTTTCTTCTGGTTTAACCTCAGGCAGTATTTCACCGGATATTAGTATTTGCCCTGGTACCACGGTATCTCCTTCCTTTACTGCCGCCTGGCCAGAAAGAATTAATACTTCTTTAATCAGTCCCGCTTTTTTGGCCACCACATGGGTTGGATGATTATCTTCTAAGCCAGGAGGCATCTTCTTTTCCACAATTTCGATGCGAGCCTTTGTCCCATTAATATAGACACCAGCCCAAGAAACAATGGGGATTTGATCTTTAATAGCCCTTTCCACCACTGCGGGATCTATGTTGTGTTTAAGCACCCCTTTGGCTAGCCCCGCTTGATGGGCCACCTTTAATACTTGTTGGTCAGAGAGGTTCTGGTTGCCTTCTATTTCAATAAACCAAATAAATGATGATAGCATGTACAGCACCGCCATAAAGGCAACCGCCCCGATGACTAATAATTTTCTTTTTTTCATTCGGCCAACGATAAAGGGCACACCTTCTCTGGTGCTAATTTTAAATTTGTTACCGGTACCCCTGGCGATATGCCTTAACGGTTTAACTCCAGACAATCGCACCCGTACCAGCATTTTATCAGCTCCCACCTTGGTAATGTCCCAAAGATAGATACCCCGACTGGCAGCCATGTTAATAAATTTCTCCAACGATTCCCCTTGAACCAACAGGGAAACATGTCCAAACAAATATGACATTAATCTAAACAGAAACAAGTTAAATCCCCCCAACCAGTTAATTGATACTTTTTATTCATTTAACAGCTTTAGATTGTCAATTTTTCCTTCCACCATAATTTCATCGGCTGTCATGTTGCGCAAAGATAAACCCTCACCAGTGATTTCAATTTCTCCTTCCCCCACTATAACCTTGACTATTTCCGGTGTATACTCAACGATGCCCCGGTGATTTTCTATAAACACCTGCAAATTTCCCACCAGCACCACCTTGGGTAGATCCAGCATGACGTCACTGGGAATTTCTAAAAAATCTGAAACCTGTCTTTTAAGTTGTTTTTTTAGCTTTTGCCAGGCCATAAAAAAATCCCCTCCCAGGCTAACAATATGCCTGGGGAGGGGAAAAAAGTACCATTTTTTATCATTGTCGTTTGTGTTTTTAGAGTGGATTGATTTTTGTTGTTGCTTTTTACCTATATCTCCGACGCCTCAAGCCCTTGGGTTTGCCAAAGACTTCTGATAGAATGAAGGCGTTTACTATTTGGTTGGGGGTAATGTTGCCTGTTAGTAAGTCCAGACCCGGTTGTTTTTGTTGACTTACATTTATCGCTTCTGCCTTTGGCTCTGGCATCCCTAATTGTCTTTTGATTTCAGTCAGTTTTTCCGTTTCTATTTTGATCACTGACTTTTTAGGCTCTTTGTTTTTAGGCATTGCTACCGTTTGCTGTTCTGTCATATCATCCGGAACATCCATATCCCCCGGTACCGAATCAAATTCCAATGGCACCTCTACTCTCGGTGTACTTGGCTCTGTCCTGAGGGGGGGCTTATCTGGTTCTTGCTCTAATAACACATCCCAATTGAAACGGCGGTTTTCACTCATTTAACCACCTACTCGTTTCTTTTTTCAGTGGAAGTTGGTGTGCTATAGCTACCGTCTTTAGTTTTTTGGCCACCAATGTTACCAAAACCTACTCTCATTTCGGTATCGGCAATCACGTTTTGCATGTTGTAGTAGTCCATTACGCCCAGGTTGCCTGCCTGCAGCGCCTGGGCAATACCCAGCGGCACTTGGGCTTCTGCTTCCACCACTTTGGCCCGCATTTCTTCTACCATTGCTCGCATCTCTTGCTCTTTGGCCACTGCCATGGCGCGCCGTTCTTCCGCCTTGGCTTGGGCGATCTTTTTATCTGCTTCCGCTTGGTCCGTTTGCAGTTGAGCACCAATGTTACGACCAACATCCACATCGGCAATATCAATGGATAGGATTTCAAAAGCGGTTCCTGCATCTAAACCTTTGTTTAAGACAGTGTGGGAGATGGAATCTGGGTTTTCCAACACTTCTTTGTGGTTTTCCATCGAACCCACCGTGGATACACAACCTTCGCCAACCCGGGCCAGCACTGTTTCTTCCCCAGCGCCACCCACCAATCGGTCGATGTTGGCCCGCACTGTCACTCTGGCGATTACTTTCACCTCAATGCCATCCTTAGCCACTGCCGATATCAAAGGAGTCTCTATTACTTTGGGATTAACACTCATTTGTACCGCCTCAAACACGTCTCTACCAGCTAAATCAATGGCCGCTGCCCGTTCAAAGGGTAAATCGATAGCCGCCCGTTCTGCGGCAATCAGTGCATTTACCACCCGATCGACGTTACCACCGGCCAGATAATGGGCTTCCAATTGGTTTACTGTCACTTGAACTCCGGCTTTATCAGCCTTAACCAATGGATTGATAATTCTAGCCGGAGGCACCCGTCTTAAGCGCATGCCAATCAAAGTAATTAAACCAATTTTCACCCCAGCAGCCAAAGCGGATATCCACAGGCCCACCGGAATAAAGCTGAACACTGTCACCACAGCCAATAGAATTAGGCCTAGAAAAATCAACGATGAAATAAGTTCTGCCATGTTTTGGGACCTCCTTAGATAAATTTTATTTAAATCATTTGTAACAGTCTTATGTCATTCATAATTCATAATTCGTCTAAATTTCTTTCACCACAACTCGACTGCCTTCCACTCGCACCACAACAATTTTTGTTCCGGGCATAATGTAACCACCTTCAGAAACAACGTCTATTCTTTGCCCCTCTATTTCCACTGCGCCGGACGGACGTAGTTTAGAAATTACCACTCCTTCTTTGCCCAGTAGTTGTTTTAATTCTTGACGGGCAGAGGAGTAACCCTGCTCACGGGCTTGGCGGTCTTTGAGGGCAAACCTGTGCCACAGTTTTCTTTTGTAACCCATGCGGATACCCCAGGCAAAAAAAGCAATGGTTAAAATAAGGCCAATAACCAATGATTGTAATGATTGGATTAAATCGGTTGATAACAGTATTATGCCCCAAGCCAGTAGTAGTACACCAGCAATACCAGAAAAACCAAAACCAGGAAATACAAACACTTCCATAATCAAAGACAGCACACCCAAAATCATTACCAGTACCGCTACCCATACCGCTATTTCATTACTCATTGTTTCACCCCCCTCTCCCTATCTATCAATATGTCCACAAATGGTTATTAATTAATCCTAATGTGCAAGAATGCCTGGCAAAGTTATTGCCAGGCATTGTTGTTTTTTTAATTAAGTTATTTAAAGCGCTTGCGTGCAGCTGCTCGACGTGCTGCTTCTGATTTTTTCTTACGTCTAACACTAGGCTTTTCGTAAACTTCACGTTTACGTACTTCGGACAATACCCCAGCCTTTTGACAAGAACGCTTAAAGCGCCGGAGGGCACTATCCAGTGTTTCATTTTTACCTACTCTTATTTCCGCCACTTTCTTCCCTCCCTCCGCCAATGGGTGAAACACAGAGAGTATGTAAGGGAGTTTTTTTACCCCATCAAACACACTATAAAATTATATACTGTTTAGTACCACAAGTCAATCGGTTTGGTTTTTAATCCATTTATAACTACCGTTTTTTCCAGTAAAACCTTTGACTGTGTTACGTTTGCAACTAAAACTTTATCCTTAACCTGGAGGCCAGGCGAAGGGTCTACCACCTAATAGGTGAAAATGGATATGAAAGACTGTTTGGCCTGCTTGTTCTTTGCAGTTTGATACCAGTCTATAGCCCTGCTCTGCTAACCCATATTGTGAAGCCAATTTATTGGCGGTGAGAACTATGTGACCAATAATATCGCTGTCCTCAGGCTGTAAATCAAGTAATGTCGGAATATGCTTTTTGGGGATGATTAAAATATGGGTGGGTGCCTCTGGGTTAATATCCTTAAAAGCTAATATACGCTCATCTTGGTATACCACTTCTGAAGGTATTTCTTTGTTGATAATTTTGCAAAAGATACAGTCCACTAACTTGCACCTCCTCCCAAAACTCTTCTCTACAAATATACTCACAACTAAAACATATTCAACGAAGGGGCGATAAATCCTGCCCATTATTGATTTAATTTTCCAAACAGTTTATCACCCTGCTGTTCCTTTAATCGTACCTGTACCAGTTGTCCATGCAAATCTCCAATGGCCGAAAATTCCACCCGCAGATAGGTTTCGGTTAAACCTTCCCAGCACCCAGGGTTATCCTTTACCGGTTGTTCAACCAGTACTTCTACAGTTTGACCCAAAAACCTTTCGGCATAACTTTTGGCCATTTGCTGGCCTAGAGCTATAAGGCGATGGCTGCGCTTTTCTTTTTGCTCGGCGGCCACCTGGTTGGGGAAGTCAGCTGCCCTAGTACCTTTTCTGGGTGAATATTTAAATACATGTATGCCGGAAAAAGCCATCTTCTGACAAAATTTGTAGGTGTTTTCAAAAAGCTCTTCGGTTTCGCCAGGAAAGCCAACAATTACATCGGTGGTAATGGCGATATCTGGTATTTGGTTTCTAATGTCGGCAATCAGTTGTTCAAAATGTTTAGTGGTATAGCGACGGCCCATGGATTTCAGCACTTGGTCATCGCCACTTTGCATTGGTATATGTAGGTGATTACAAAACACCTTTGATGACTGAGCAATACCTATTAGCTCCGGTGTAATATCATTTGGTTCCACCGAACTTAAACGTAACCGCTTTAGCCCATTTATATGCACCAGTTCCTTTATTAGTGTAGACAATTCAGTGCCATCTTTAAAATCAAGGCCGTAGGCTCCGGTGTGAATACCGGTGAGCACCACTTCTTTAAAGCCCTCTTTAACCAGTTTATGTACTTCTTCCACAACGTTGGTTAAACTGCGACTGCGCAATGGCCCCCGGGCATAGGGGATAATGCAATAGGCACAGTAGTTGTTGCAACCCTCTTGCACCTTGATAAAGGCTCTGGTTTTGCCGCTTTCGGTCACTGTGGGTAACTCTTGAAATTCGTGCTGCTGAAAGACATCCAGCACAGCGTTTACTGGACCGGCGGGCTTAGCCACCTCTTGCTCCACCAATTGGACAATTTTGTTTTTATCGGCTGTTCCCACTACCAGATCAACCCCTGGTATTTCCATCACCTCTCCGGGGGAGGTTTGGGCATAGCATCCGGTAACCACGATCAGCCCTTGGGGGTTGATTTTGGCCGCCCGCCGAATCATCTGTCTACTTTTGCGATCCCCCAGGTGGGTAACGGTGCAGGTGTTGATAATGTATACGTCTGCTGGCTGACCAAATTCTGTCAGGAGGTAACCATGTTCTTTAAACATTTCTCCAATGGCCGCAGATTCCGTTTGGTTGACTTTACAACCCAATGTATGAATTGCTACCTTTTTCACGGTTCTCCCCCCTTAAAACAAACAATCATCTTTATTCGTCCAGTGTAGGGGCAGGTTTCCATGCCTGCCCGCAGAACAAATCTATGTTTCTTTGGCGGGTCGGCGTGGAAACCGACCCCTACGATTTAGGAAGACATTCAAAATTCATAATTGCTCTTACCCCAGATCCCCATATGTATACATAATAACGCTAATCACCGCTAAGCCGGCGGTTTCTGTACGCAGAATTCTTGGCCCTAGTGAAATGGACTTGGCTCCATGTTGTTGGGCAAGGGCCACTTCTTCTTGGTCAAATCCACCCTCAGGGCCGATAATTATGTAAAAGTTCTTTTGGTCACTGTATTCCTTGACAATCTCTTGTAATGACCGGGTGGTTTCGTTTTCGTAGGGCATCACCACCAGGGCATCTGCTGGTATCTGTTCAAAAAGGTCCTTTAGCTCCATTGGCGCTTCTACCATGGGTACCATTGGACGACGGCATTGTTTGGCTGCCTCCATTGCTACCCGCTGCCATCTTTCACGGCGTTCGGCACCTTTTTTTTGATCCAATTTAACTACCGAACGTTGGCACTTGATGGGAATAAATTTCGTCACCCCTAATTCCGTTCCCTTTTGAATAACCAGTTCCATTTTATCTGCCTTCGGCAAACATTGGGCGAGCGTAATGGCTATCGGCGGCTCACCCACTGCCGGCTGTTGTTCCAGCAAGTCACAGGTAATTAATTCCCGGTTAAAATCCCGAATTTGGGCGCGAAATTGGTTGCCAACTCCATCCAATATTGTTACCAAATCTCCTTCCTTTAACCGCAATACCTTTTGTGCATGTTTAGCATCCTGTCCGGTAATAAAAGCCTGGTTCTTCTTAATGTTTTTGGGTTCTACAAAAAAACGGGCCAAACCCTTACCCCCTAACTTTAGTCAGCAGCAAGGCTACCCATTCGCCCTGGTGCCGTTGCCCCTGCAACTTAAAACCAGTTTGCTGTAATGCTGACAACACTTCCTCTGCCCGGTCACGAATAATACCAGAGGTAATTAGATACCCACCCGGTCGCAAAGCCTCAAGGGCATCGGGAGCCAATTTTATAATCACATCAGCCACAATGTTGGCGATGATCACGTCAGCTTCGCCGGCAAAGTGATCCAGTAAGTTACCTTGCACCACTTGAACTTTGTCGGCCACCATGTTGCCGGCAATGTTTTCTTTGGCCACTTTCACAGCCACTTCATCCACATCCACTGCCAACACCTTCTTTGCTCCCACCTTAGCAGCAGCAATGGCTAAAATTCCCGTGCCAGTGCCAACATCGCAGACCATTTCGCCTCCAATGATGCAGTCTTCAATAAATTCCAGACACATGGTGGTGGTGGCATGGGTGCCGGAGCCAAAGGCCATGCCGGGGTCCATTTCCAGCACCACTTGGTTTGGCTCTACCTTTATTTCTTCCCAAGTTGGCTTAACTATAAAACGTTGGCCCACTTTAACTGGCTTGTAATAGGCTTGCCAAGCAGTGGCCCAGTCTTCTTCTTTGATTTCTCTGACATAAATTTTAGGTTTGGTTTTTAAATCCAGTTTACTCAGCCGTTCTTTTAACTGGGTCACTTTTTGCTCGGCCGCTTCGGTGGCCGGAAAATAGCCCTTAACTATTGGCATCTCCCGATTGAGCACTTCGTCCGGAAACTCCCAATAATCCCAAACTCCAGACTCTATATACTTATAAATAAGGGCGGGGTCATCAATGGCTACCCCGCCTGTGCCCAAATCTTCAAATATAAAAGATATTATTTCTATCCCTTCGGTGGGGGTGTGTACCGCCACTTCTAACCAATTCACCGTAATATTCTCCCCTTTTACTTTACCCGGTAAAGGCGTCTTTTACCTTGGCGAAAAAACTTTTTTCCGCCCCCTTTGGGATATGATCCCCTGACGCTTTAGCAAATTCCTTCAGGAGCTCCCGCTGTCTATCGCTAAGCTTGGTGGGGGTAATTATTTTTACCCGCACATGCTGATCGCCGCGTCCGGCACCGTTAAGGTAGGGTATACCTTTGCCCCGCAAGCGGAAGACCGCTCCGGTTTGGGTACCCTCCGGTATCTTCATTTCCACTTCTTCTTCTAGCGTTTTCACGGTAATGACATCGCCCATGGCTGCTTGCACAAAGCTAATGGGAATTTCACAGAAAATGTCGTTGCCATCTCGCTTAAATAGCTTGTGCGGACGCACCGTAACATATACATACAGATCTCCGGGGGGGCCGCCTCGCACTCCCCGTTCACCTTCACCAGTTAAGCGAATGCGGTTGCCATTGTCGACACCGGCAGGTATTTTAACATGAATACTACGGTTACGGCGCACTTCGCCACTTCCGTGGCAAGTGGGGCAAGGTTTTTCAATAATTCTACCAGTACCATTACAGTTGCGACAGGTTGAGGATTGCATAATCCGGCCAAAGGGTGTATTGACGGCCTGTTGCACCTGCCCGGTACCATGACAAACGCCACAATTTTTGGTGTGGGTACCCGGAGCAGAGCCAGTACCACTACAGGTTTCACAATGTTCACTGCGGGGTACTTTAATATCTCTTTCCACTCCAAAGGCTGCCTCTTTAAAAGATAGCTCTAGGTTTAGCCGTAAGTCAGCACCCTTTTGGGGCCCGTTACGCCGACCACCGCCGCCACCACCAAAAAATATGTCAAATATATCGTTAATACCACCAAAGTCCCCACCGAAACCACTGAAGTCAAAACCACCAAAACCTTGACCGTCAGCACCGGCATGACCAAAGCGGTCATAGTTGGCACGTTTTTCGGCATCACTGAGGACAGAATAGGCCTCAGCTGCCTCTTTAAACTTTTCTTCCGCTTCTTTATTATCTGGATTGGCATCCGGATGGTATTTACGAGCCAGCTTACGGTAGGCCTTTTTAAGTTCATCTTGCGAAGCATCCCTAGAGACCCCCAGCACCTCGTAATAGTCTCTCTTACTCAATGGTGTCACCACCTTATTAATTTTGAATTACTTCAAATAGCTAGGCTCTATCTAGCGGTGCCTAGCTACACTCATGTAACAGAAAACCTATGACACAAGGAAACTGTACCCCTGATAGATCAATTTTCTTTTACAGCAGAAATTGCAGGGGAGCTTAATACCTCCCCTGCAGTTCATTTCATTATTGTACTATATTATGCTTTAATTGTCTTTATTGATTATCATCTTTTTTTACTTCGTATTCAGCATCCACTACATTATCGTCCTGTGGTTGTTGCTGTTGTCCGTCGCAGCTGCCACCGGCGCAACCGCCTTCGGCACCCGGTTGCCCAGCATTTTGCTGATACATGGCTGTGGCCAGTTCATGCAACGGTTTAGTAAGATCTTCAGTTTTTTGTTTGATATCTTCAATATCGGTGCCAGCCAGTGCGGTGCGCAAAGCCTCAATGGCGGTTTTTACGTTATCCACTTGTTGTTTATCCGCTTTATCTTCAAAGTCTTTAATGGTTTTTTCTGCCTGATAAATCATGCTGTCAGCGTTGTTGCGCACTTCCACTTCTTCTTTGCGTTTTTTGTCTTCCTCAGCATACTTTTCTGCATCTTTAACCATTCTATCGATATCTTCATCACTTAAGCTGCTGGTGTTATTAATGGTAATGCTTTGCTCTTTACCAGTGGATTTATCTTTAGCTGACACGTTAACAATACCGTTGGCATCGATGTCAAACTTAACTTCGATTTGTGGAATACCCCGTGGTGCCGGTGGAATGTCAGACAGCGTAAATCTGCCCAGGGTTTTGTTACCGGCTGCCATTTGACGCTCCCCTTGTAGCACATGAATTTCCACCGAAGTTTGGTTATCCGCAGCAGTGGAAAACACTTGGCTTTTGGATGTTGGGATGGTGGTGTTGCGTTCGATCAATTTGGTAAATACACCACCTAAAGTTTCAATACCTAGGGACAGCGGGGTTACGTCTAACAGTAATACGTCCTTAACTTCCCCAGCCAGCACCCCAGCTTGGATAGCAGCACCTAGGGCCACACATTCATCTGGGTTGATGCCCTTGTGCGGTTCTTTGCCTAAGTAGTTTTTAATGGCTTCTTGCACCGCCGGAATTCTGGTGGAACCACCAACCAACAGTATTTTATTAATTTGGTTAGGCTGCAAGCCGGCATCCTCTAGTGCTTGCCGGGTTGGGCCCATGGTTTTCTCTACCAAATCTGCAGTCAGCTCATTAAACTTAGCCCGGGTTAAATTTAAGTCTAAGTGTTTGGGGCCGTCGGCGCCGGCAGTAATAAAGGGCAAGTTGATATTAGTGGTCATAACCCCCGATAATTCGATTTTAGCTTTTTCGGCCGCTTCTTTTAAGCGTTGCATGGCCATACCGTCGTTTTTCAGATCGATGCCGCTCTCTTTTTTAAACTCGGCAATCATCCAGTCAATGACTCGTTGATCAAAGTCATCCCCACCCAGGCGGTTGTTGCCACTGGTTGATTTAACTTCAAATACGCCGTCACCCAGTTCCATAATGGATACGTCAAAGGTACCGCCACCTAGGTCGTATACCAGTACGGTTTGGTCATCTTCTTTGTCCAAGCCATAAGCCAGTGCAGCAGCGGTTGGTTCGTTAATAATCCGCAAAACTTCTAAACCAGCAATTTTACCAGCATCCTTAGTTGCTTGACGCTGAGCATCACTGAAGTATGCCGGTACGGTAATAACAGCTTTATCTACCTTCTCACCCAAATAGGCTTCGGCATCTGATTTTAGTTTTTGCAAAATCATCGCTGACACTTCTTGGGGTGAATACTTTTTGCCATCCACCTCTACTTTGTAATCGGTACCCATGTGACGCTTAATAGAGCTAATGGTACCTTTAGGGTTGCTCACTGCTTGTCGTTTAGCCACTTGGCCAATTAAACGTTCTCCGGTTTTAGAAAAACCCACCACCGAAGGAGTGGTCCGGGCACCCTCTGGGTTGGGGATAACCACTGCTTCGCCACCTTCCATTACGGCTACGCAAGAGTTTGTGGTGCCAAGGTCAATGCCGATAACTTTACTCATATTATTTCAACCTCCATATGTTTGCAAAATTTACATGCTTCATTACATAAACACATTCTTTTTCATAGAGCGGGTTTCCATGCCCGCCCCCAGGTAAACCCATGTTACTTTGGTAGGTCGGCGTGCCGACCCCTACTGTCTGTTTAGGTCTTATTTTCCTACTGAGCCACTTTCACCATAGCGGGGCGAATCACTTTACCCTTTAATATGTAACCCCGTCTTAGTTCTTCCACTATAGTGTTTTCTTTATAATCATCACTGGCCACTTGCATCACTGCATCGTGGTAGTTGGGATCAAACTCTTCACCCACTGCTGGAATAACTTCCAGCCCTTGGTTACTTAGCACATCCATCAACTGTCGGTAAATCATTTCTACCCCCGAGGCAAACTCGTCGGCCGGTGCTGCACTTAGCGCCCGTTCAAAGTTGTCCAGTACCGGCAATATGGCGGTAATTAGCTCTTCGCTGGCAAAGTTAATTAAATCTGCCTTTTCTTGACGGGTGCGTCTACGGAAATTATCAAAATCCGCCTGGACGCGCAACAAACGATTATAGTGTTCTTCGGCTTCGGCAGTTTTTTGAGTTAACTGTTGCTGCAATTCCTCCACTGAAATGTCAGTTTTAGTTTGCTCTGATTTTATTTCTTTTTCGGAATTTACCTCTTCAGTTTTGATTTCTTCTGACAAATCATCACCTCATTTTCTAGCCTTCAAAGGCTAAATCCTTGTCACCTTTTTCATCTCTCATTTTGATGATGGTGTCTATCCGTAAAATAGCTTCTGCTATCTCACCTGCCGCTTTTAAGGCATGGGCTTTAACCAACATTGGGTCCACCACTCCCAGGGCCAGCATATCAACCACTTCCCCGGTATCACAATCTACTCCCAATGAGTTTTTATCCTGTTCCAATTGAGCCACGTTAACATCACCCAACTTTTCCAGAGGGTTAAAACCGGCATTGGCCACTATTTGAGACATGGGACGCCTTAGGGCCTCAACTACACAGTCTACGCCAAAGGCAGCCATGCCGCGCATACCTTCACGCAATTTTTCCACATCCCGGGCCACTGCCAACTCCAGTGATCCACCACCGGGCACCAAACCACCACGCACCGCCGCTTGTACCGCCGATGCGGCATCCTTGGCAATGCGCTGCCGTTCTCCCACCACTTCGGTGGTGGCTGCTCCCACCAGCACAGTGGCCATGGGCTTACCGCTGCCACCCATTAGCCAAACCTGTTCTAATTTTTCTTCACTTTTTATTTGCTCAACGTGGCCCAAATATTTAGCTAGATCTTCTTTGCTCTTTTTCAGTCCAGTACGTTTAATCATCCTGGCTCCGCAGTGTTCTGCAGCATTGCGCAATTCCTTATGAGTAACCCGCTGCACCACCATAATACCGGCATCTGTCAACAGTTCTTCTACAGTATCATCAACACCGCGATCCACCAGCACCAGACCGACGCCTAATTTTATAATTTTTTGCAAATTGCTTCTAAATTCATTTTGTAACTCTAAATAACGGGCAAATCCCGATTCAGTACTGAGGGCTTCTTCGCCAATTTCTTCTGGCTCTAGGGCATCATCAATAACCAGTACCTTTACATTTTGTAGATCTCTGGGCATTTGTTTGTTTAGGCGCTCTTTGTCAATGATAACACCCATAAATACGCGATTTTCGGCCCCTTCTTCTGCCATAATGGTGTCCGCCAGTTTAAAACTGCTGTCTTTTAACTTTTCCTCACCAATTAAACCTGCCGCCTTAACCACCAGTTCAGCAATATCCCGATGTTCACGGCCAGCAACTAACGCCACCTGGTGTATCTGTGGGCTCTCCAGACTGGTTAAAGGTGTGGCTTGTTCTCTAATTACTTGTTGGGCTTTATTCAGCCCAGCCCGCAAACCTTCAATTACTCTGGCCACCGGCACCCCTTTGGCCACCTGATCAACGCCAGCACTAACCAGTGCCCCGGCCATCACCGTGGCGGTGGTGGTGCCATCGCCAATTTCTTCCTGCTGGGCTTTGGCAATGTTAATTAACATTTTTGCCGCTGGATGGTTGGCCTCCATCATGGTTAAAATAGTTACCCCATCGTTAGTAATTACCACCTCACCAAAGCGATCCACCAGCATGGTATCCAAGCCCTTTGGACCAAGGGTACCCTCCACTGCCGAGGCGATGGCCCGCACCGCATTGGCGTTGGTAATC
Organism: Peptococcaceae bacterium 1198_IL3148; assembly: GCA_036763105.1. Lineage (NCBI taxonomy): Bacteria > Bacillati > Bacillota > Clostridia > Eubacteriales > Peptococcaceae > Peptococcaceae bacterium 1198_IL3148. The sequence continues at coordinate 27,624 of JBAIYS010000001.1, forward strand.
AGGGCAGACATTTTTTCATCTACTTCGGACCCCCGGCTTACCTGTTGTTTCAAACTCAAAACTGGGTTCCTCCTCTATATGGCTAAATCTGTTTACTAACCTCTGTTTAGTTTTTCCAATGTATAATTTAATATTTTAGAAAGATGCTCCACTATGGTAATCGCTTTGGAGTACTCCATCCGAGTGGGCCCCAGTACACCAATGGTACCCTGCATGTGATTACCGATTTTGTATGTGGCGGTAATCATGGTACAGTCTTTAATCTCCTCTTGGTTGTTTTCCACCCCAATGCGTACCGACAGACCATCTTTTTTACCCATCATAATGTCTTGCAGTAAACTTTCTTTTTCCAACAGCGATAACAAAGTTTTCAGCTTTTCGATATTGTGAAACTCCGGTTGGTTGAGGATATTATATACCCCACCCAAATAAATCTTACCTTCCACCTGTTTTGCGAGATTATTTTGCATTAGCTCTAACGCCACGTCCACAAAATCTCGATAACGGGATAACTCCAGGTAGATTTCATTTAGTAAGGTCAGTTTAATGTTTTCCATATTTACGCCAGATAGCTTAGCATTAAGCACTCTGGAGATCTGCTCTAAGTCCTGTTGCGTAATACTTTCGGCCACTTCAATTTGGTGATGATATACCGCACCCGAATTTAACACTATTATCACCATCGCTAAAGTTGGCGCCATTGACACCAGTTGCACATATTTAATTTGAGCCTGGCTCATTTGCGGTGACGTCACGATGGAAGTGTAATTGGTAAGATCCGATAACAATTGACCGGTGCGATTAATCACTTTACCAAGTTCTTGGGCTTTATCTTTATAACTGCTATTAATAAACTGCATTTGCTCAACGGACAGCTTTTCCGGCTCCATTAGATAGTCTACATAGTAGCGATATCCTAAATCTGATGGAATACGGCCAGCCGATGTATGGGGCTGCTCTATCAATCCCAAATCCTCTAAGTCTGCCATTTCATTTCTAATGGTGGCTGGGCTGACGCCCAGGTTGTACTTACGGGAAATGGTTCTGGAGCCCACTGGTTCTGCAGTGGAGATGTAATCTTGAATGATTGCCAGCAATATTTTTTTCTTGCGGTCATCCATTTTCATTACGAACCGCCTCCTGTTAGCACTCTATCTTGATGAGTGCTAAGTACTATCAATAAAATAGCACTTGACTTGTTATTTGTCAAGCTACACGAATTCGGCAAAAACAATATTTGCCAACGGCAACCCCTTGGGGGTTAGCCGCAGGTGACTACCGGTATTTTCAATTAATCCCTGTTTAATTAACTTAGCTGTTTCCTCAGGCCAGACATCAAAGACACTGCGACCAAACCGTCGATAAAATGCATTTAGGTTTACACCGGCCAACAACCGCAAGCCCATAAACATTGTTTCGGACATGCTAGCTGCCACAGTAAGTTGGATGTGTTCCGTTAACAAAGGGGTTCCTTTTTTCATGGCGTCAGCATATTGGTTAATATCTCCGGTGTTGGCCCACCGCTGGCTGTTTAAATGGGAATGGGCTGCTGGCCCTAAGCCAAGGTATTCCTGATTGTGCCAATAAACTAAATTGTGTTTGGATTGAAAACCGGGTTGGGCAAAATTTGATATTTCATAATGTTGGTAACCTAAGCGATGCAAAAAACTAATTGTTTCATTATACATGGCCAATTCTAAATCCTCGTCGCAGCGGACCAGTTCTCCGCGATCCACCGCTGCCGTTAACGGAGTGCCATCTTCCAATTGTAGGCTATAACATGATATGTGTTGTGGTTCCAACTCTGTTAATATTTTTAACGATTGTTGCCAGTGGGTTAAGCTTTGGCCGGGAACGGCAAAGATTAAATCCATGCTTAGGTTATTAAAACCCACCTGCCGAGCAACATCCACCGCCTGTAGTGCTTGGTTGAGGTTGTGTATCCGTCCCAGCACCTGCAATAGCTGGGGTTGGCAAGCCTGCACTCCTAAGCTCAGGCGGTTTACCCCCCCGCGGTATAGGGTTAGCAATTTTTCTTTGTCCAATGTACCGGGGTTAGCCTCCACCGTCACCTCTGCCTCTGGTTGCCAGTGGAAGTAATGTTGTAGTTTTTCCAATAACCAAGCTAAATCCTTTGCCGGCAGTATCGAGGGCGTGCCACCCCCAATAAATACCGTGCCCACTTGTTTTTGTCCTGCAGACAAACGCTCAGCATAGTAACACATCTCTTGTTCCAATGCCCGTAAATATCTGTGGGCTATGTCCGGTTTATAAGGAAAAGAGACAAAGTCACAATAAGTACATTTTTGCACGCAAAAGGGCACATGGACATATAGACTAATCATTTATAATTCTCCTATTTTAGTGTTTCCTGATTTAGTTAATTTTAAAAGCAATTGCCGGTGGCGCACGTCCTATGCGCCACCCTGACTCCGACAGCCTACTTCGCTAAGTTCGGTTCACTGCTCAACTATATATCGTTCGCTTACTGCAGCATGTGCCGGGTTTTTAACTCACCTTTATTTTGGAAGCAGAGGCAAAAACCACCTGCGTATTTACCACTAGCCAAAGTTAGTATTACACTACAAAAAGATGTGCACACCAAGGCATGCACACCTTTTACTGTACTATATATAACTACATCACACCAACCAATTCAAAATTCGTAATTCCTAATTCGACCCCAAAGGCCCACATGCATAATGTTTATTTGTCGTCCCCAATGCTCAGCACTGCCATGAAGGCTTCTTGGGGCACTTCTACGTTACCCACTTGTTTCATGCGTTTTTTACCTTCTTTTTGTTTCTCCAACAGTTTGCGCTTACGGCTGATGTCACCGCCGTAACATTTGGCCAGTACGTCTTTGCGCAGCGCCCGCACTGTTTCTCTGGCAATAATTTTGTTGCCGATGGCGGCCTGAACGGGAATTTCAAACTGCTGCCTGGGAATCAGACTGCGCAATTTTTCCACCAATGCTCGGCCACGGTAATAGGATTTATCTTTGTGCAAAATACAAGATAGTGCATCCATTGGCTCATTGTTAAGCAGGATATCCATTTTAACCAGTTTGCTTTCCCGATAGTCACTCATTTCGTAATCAAAGGAGGCATATCCTTTGGTGCGGGTTTTTAACTGATCGAAGAAGTCAAAAATAATTTCGGACAGCGGCAAATCATAGACTAACATTACCCTAGTCATACCAAGATATTCCATATTTTTAAATACACCCCGCCGCTCTTGGCACAATTCCATTACCGAGCCAACAAAATCTTTGGGTACCATAATGGTGGCTTTAACAAAAGGTTCCTCCATATGGTCAATTTTACTCTGTTCAGGCATTTTAGATGGGTTAGAAATGTGGAGCACTTCCTCACCGGTGGTATACACATGGTAAACAACGCTGGGGGCGGTGGTGATAATGTTTAGTTTATATTCCCGCTCTAACCGTTCTTGAATAATTTCTAAATGCAGCAGACCCAAGAAACCACAACGGAAGCCGAAGCCCAGGGCATCGGATGTTTCCGGCTCATAAGCCAATGCAGCATCGTTTAGGCTCAGTTTGTCCAACGCATCCCGTAAATCTCCGTATTCCACATTATCCACTGGGTAAATACCACAGTATACCATGGGGGTAGCTTTGCGATAACCTGGCAAGGGCTGGTCCGCTCGATTATTGGCATCGGTGATGGTATCCCCCACCCGACAGTCTTTAACGTTTTTGATGCTGGCAGCCACAAAGCCCACCTCACCGGATTTCAATTCTTCCGTGGGGGTGATGGTCGGACGGAAAAAACCAACATCGGTAACTTCAAATTCGGCACCGGTGGCCATCATGCGGATCTTCATACCCTTTTTTAATGTACCTTGCATCACCCGGATGTTGGCGATAACCCCTTTATAGGCATCATAGTGGGAATCAAAGATGAGTGCTTTCAGCGGTTCATCGTTATTACCCCGGGGGGCAGGTATGTTATGAACAATTTGTTCTAGGATTTCTTCTACACCAAGGCCGGTTTTGGCAGATGCATGTACAGCATTGGAAGCATCTAGTCCAATCACGTCTTCTATTTCCTTTTTGACCCGTTCGGGGTCAGCGCTGGGTAAATCTACTTTGTTAATGACAGGAATAATCTCCAAATCGTGTTCTAATGCCAAGTAAACGTTGGCCAATGTCTGGGCTTCAATACCTTGGGAAGCATCTACCACCAGCAACGCCCCTTCACAGGCGGCTAAACTGCGGGATACTTCATAGGTGAAGTCTACGTGTCCAGGAGTGTCGATTAAGTTAAGCAAATACTCTTGGCCATCCTTAGCTTTATATACCAGACGAACAGCCTGTAGTTTGATAGTAATGCCACGTTCTTTTTCTAAATCCATTGTATCGAGAACCTGTTCGTCCATCTCCCGTTTGGTTAATGAACCAGTGGACTCCAGTAGACGGTCAGCCAAGGTGGATTTACCATGGTCAATATGGGCTATAATACAAAAATTGCGTATTCGGTCTTGACTAATTGACATCAAGACTTTCCTCCTTTATTTCTAAAAACATAATTAGACAATCAACATCTAATTATAGCACCATATTTACTTGCTATCAACTTTATCAAGTATATCCTGGGTTAAACAGCGCACTGTTTCTAACGGATTGCTGTTAGTTATTTGCTCCCACCAAGTGGTTATTTTAATTATTGCAATTTGTTGGTATTGTTCTATTTCTTCCTTAGGAAAATTATTAATAGCGGCAGTTACAGGCTGCAGCAATGAAGCCAACTGGTCTTTTTGAACATGGGTACTGATATTAAGGGCAGATATATATAAGCCCTCGGTGGTTTGGTAACATTCAAAGGCTTTAACCGGTTGTTGATAACCAAGGTCTTGATTAAAATTGACTAAGGATGTTTGGATACCCATAAATACCACTATTACCGCCAGTGTGAGAAATATAACAATGTTCCTTTTGCGGTTTAGCATAAAAAAGCACCTCCTCTATAAGGATGTGCTTTTTTTGTCTTGATTAGACGTACCCAACAAGTCATTCCTAATTCATAATTCAAAATTCATATTTCTTACTTTTCTTCCTCAAGCACTGCTGCCAATACCTCCGCCAATAGTTGGGCAGCATTTTTGGCTTCTTCGGTACTGTTTTCCACCGTCCCTATTTCCATTAATAAAGCTCCGGTATGATAATGTTGGTTATATCTACCTTCTTTAACTCTAATGCCCAGCGAAAGGCCAGGATACAGCTCATCCATTTTGCTGGTTATCTGGCGCGCCAGAGCTAAGTTTTGTTGCCAGTGAGGAAAGGGCATGCGAGCATCAGAGCCCACTACTATCATAATCCGGGCCACCTTTTTTCCATTTATCTCTCTAAAGGAGTCCGCCCTGGGACGCTCGGCATCCCGGTGAATATCTAACAGCAATTTTAACTCAGGATTTTCTTTAATTAAAGCCTGTACCGTTTTTTCTGACTGGATATAAGAATCGTTATAGATTTCATCGTGAATTTTATCTGTCATTACCACCTTAATTTTATGGTTTTGCTCTAAACTATCCTTTAATGCCGCCGCAGCCTTTACCACCCCACCCTGTTTACCATTTAGCCGATCTACTCCGTCTGTGAGGGAGTAGGTCTCTCCGGTGTGGGTACAATAAATAGCCACCACCGGCGGACCATTCAGCGGGGCCAACGCAGCTTTTTCTTCCTGCGGAATTGTTACTTCTTCCTTTGGTATTGCCGCTGTATCTGGACTAATTATTTCAGTACTGCCAGTGGCAGCTGCCAATAATGGCATTTGAGAAGTCAATATTTTTTCGGGCTGATTGATGTTCACTATGGTCATTAATCCCAGCGCTGAAAATATCGCTTCCAGAGGAGATTTATAAATATCTTGATTGCTCCAAGCCATTATCGGTATCGCGTAGTTAACAATATTGCATGGGTCATCACCGCTCAACAGGGATGTATTAATACATCCCCCCGCCAATGCAGAGACCTGTTGAGCAACCACTGGGCGATAGGGGTTACACCACAAAACCACCATCATTACGATGGCCAACAACCAATAAGCATATGTGCGCATTTTATGAGCAATTAGTTTACGACGATGGTAACGAACCACTTTACTGTAACTCATTTCTACTCCCCCAAAGCATTTGCTACTGCTATTGATATGCTGGGGGGTAACAATTATGAATGTAACACAAAAAGGAGCGCTATGGTTTAGCACTCCTTTTACAGAAAAATATTTTTTATCGTACCACTGTGGGTACAACGGCATCTATAATACCAATTATAAAAGCTGAAATTAGTGCGCCCATTAGGCTTACGCTTAACAGGTTAGGAATAATAAACTGGGATAAATAAATTACAACAGCAGCTGTGATAAAACCTACGATGCCACGACGTTGGGGTGATACTTTGTCACCCAGCAAACTTTCCACTATATAGCCTAAAACTGCAATGACAACGGCAGCTATGAGTGCTCCAGTAAAACCGCCTCGTACTACAAAGCCTGGAGAAAGCCAACTTACAGCCAGTAATACTAAAGCAGACACAATAAACCTAACGATTAAACCAACCATTTCTTCACCCCCTTTATAAGCTATTTATATATTTGACCATTTTGGGGAATGATATACCAAAGGTTCTTGCATTTTTTTAATCAGCGTGGTAAAATTGGGCATGTTGGGGAGGTGAAGGTAAATGCCTAACATTAAATCTGCGGCTAAGCGCGTTCGCATTACTCATAAGCGCACATTACGCAATGCCAGCTTGAAATCAGCACTGCGTACAACTATCCGCCGGTTTGAAGAGGCTCTGGCTTCGGCTGATCTAGATAACGCTAAGGTTGCTTTACAAAAAGCCACTAAAGCACTGGATAAGGCTGTAACCAAGGGTATTCTGCACAAAAACACTGCAGCCCGCAAAAAGTCTCGTCTAACCAAGCGGTTTAATAAAGCCAGCTAATAAAGCACCCATCGGGTGTTTTAGTTTTGCAAGTTTTAATTATGAATTCATAATTAACCATGGTAAAAAGGACACATCATTAAGGTGTGTCCTTTTTGTATTTCTGTTATTGTTACCAGTTTGTTGTTTTGTTATTAACAACGGTTAGTGAAATTTTGAAATGGGACATCGGTGGTTTTTGGGATAGTTTCGCAGACCTCACTAAGCTCATCCGATCGGCTCCAGCAGGGTCGCCGGCAAATTCACCGTCCATGGCTCAGTTGCCGGTGGCGCACGTCCTATGCGCCAATCTCCTTCGCTAAGTTCGGTGTACTACTCAACTATATCGTCGTTCGCTTGACTTGCGCAGGAGCAGGGTTTTCTACTAAACTTAGTTCTTGAAGCAAGGGCAAAAGCCACTGTGTTTGTACTTCTAACAATAGCCTGTCAAAGAAACTATGTCTCTCACTTCCAACCTCTCACATCTCACCTCTCAACTAACTGCCAGATCCAGCAACAAGCGCTCTAAACCTGGGTAAAACTCTTGCCGACCTGTTTTTACATCGGCATCCAGTTGAGCCAGTGCGCTCAGGGCGGCTATTAATTGATCGCGGTTAAAGTTTTTGCCCAGCTTTAGGGCATTTTGCACCGGGTAAAGTTTCTCATTTATTCTTTTGGCGATTTCCAATGCCGGCAATCCATAACGGGCCAATTCATTAACCTGTAACATTAGCCGAAATTGTCTGGCAACCATGGCTAAAATAATTTGTGGTGGCTCTTTGTTGGCCAGCAGTTCCCTAATTCCCTTTAGGGCCAAATCATATTTGCAGGCGCCAATGGCATCTAATACATCAAAAATCCGGTACTCAACGGACTGATGCACCACTTTTTTTGCATCCTCTATTGTAATGGTCTCATTTTTACCTACATAAGTTAATAATTTCTGCCATTCAGCCACTAAACCGGTTAAACCCATGGTGGTGCTGGTTATCAATAATTCTTTGGCTTGGGGGTCTAATTTCTTGTGGTGTTTTCTGGCTTGAACCTCCAACCACTTGGCTATGTCTTTGGGTTTAAGGATTTCAAAGTTAACTGCTTCGCCGACCTTTTCCACCAGTTTAAAGATTTTTTTTCGACGGTCGACGGCGTCATGGCAATTAAAGATTAGGCAGGTGGTTAACAATGGGTTGTTTAGATATTTAATTAATGGTTCTAACCCTGCTTGCTTGCTGTCTTCGACATTATCATTTTGCTTGGATGATTTTCGTTTGCTGGCACTAAACCATGGTGGATTTTTGACCAACACCAGTCTTTTTTCAGCCATAAAAGGTGGGGTACCGGCCATATTTACCACATCATGGACGTCAGTAGTTTCACCATCTAAAATATCCATATTAAAATCTGCCGCCTGGAGCAACAGCCCTTGTTTAAATTGTTCCACTGCCTTTTCCCGCAGGTAAACCTCATCACCATAAAATAGATAAACCGGCGCCACCACACCCCGCTTAGCACTGTTGACTAATTTTTCATAGTACTGCATTATTTTTGACCACCATCTTCAATTCTCCCTTTATTTGATATTTGGCATTAATAACTTTAACCTGCCGGGCAACACTTCGATATCCAACGGTAAGTTGGGACCCGGCTCTCCGTCAATATCAGTTTTAATTTCTTCATTGGATGTTACTTTCACCCAGCGGGTTTGGTGGTACTTAACCAGCGGACTGTTTAAATGGGTGCCCCGACCTTCATAGGCCTTAACTAACAGCGGCACCAACTGAGCTTGGGAGCATTTTTTTAACACCACCACATCTAACAAACCGTCTGCTATGCTGGCATTAGGGGCAATATTTCTAATGCTGCCAGCGGTGGTAGAATTGAGCACCAAGAACAACATTACCTCTTCTTCTATTTTAAAGCCATCCCCTTCAATGGTCACAGATATAGGTGCCGCCTGCCATAGGTGTTCCAGTCCCTTTAGGTAGTAACCGGTCACCCCCAGCCGACTCTTAATGGCGTTGTCCACCTCTTGGGAGATACTGGTTAATACACCGGCACTGGCAACATTCAGAAAGAAGCGGTCATTAATGCTGCCGATGTCCACCTTTAAGACATCTCCAGATAACAGTCTTTTTACCGCTAATCCAGGCTGTTTTTCCAACCCTAAAGCAGTGGCAAAGTCATTGGCAGTGCCAGAGGGAATAATGCCCACTGGCAAATCCGCTTTGGCATGCAGCAGTCGGTTTACCGCTCGGCTTACCGACCCATCCCCACCAGATAATAACAAAACATGGTATTGTTCCACCAAATCAAACACTCGATCATAGTCAAGTTCAGGACCAATCCGATAAAATGTTGGCAGATAGCCACATTGATGACAGGCTTCCACCACCTGATCTATTTGCCTCGGAAAACTATGATTACCGCTTGTCGGATTATATATCACTAACGCTTTTTTCAAAAATGCCACATCCTATAATTATTATCAGCTTATATTATCATTCACCTTTTCTGCCAGTGTCAACCCATATTGATTGACCATCTGTATTTATTATCACCGCACCGTGGACATCGGTGCGATAAATTTTTGTTCCCATATCTGTCAACACCTCTAATACAGCTGGCGCCGGATGACCAAATCGATTTTTTTCGCCCACTGAAATTACCGCTATTTTCGGGTTGACAGCAGCTAAAAATTCCGGCGCAAAATTGCCACTGCCATGGTGCGGTACCTTTAGCACATCTGCCTTTAAATTATTATTAGTGTTAACTAATATTTGTTGCTGATCCCCTTCTATATCGCCGGTAAATAAAAAGCTGGCCTGTTGATAACTAATTTTTACCACCAGTGAACCGTTGTTTAAGTTTTGCTGAGCCGCCGCCGGGGACAATATTGTCACCGTTAGGTTATTATCCAACTGCAGCCCTTGTCCCGCTTTAGCAGACAATACCGCTAGTCCTGACTGATGCATATATTCTAACAAATGGCTGTAAGCTTCTTCCACCACTTCCCCTTGCCGATCAGCACTGTTCGCCAACGGAGTAGTCAACACCAACCCTACAGGCATATTATCTATTATCGTCCGGGCACCACCACAATGGTCCTCATGGGGATGGCTAAGCATTAATACATCTAGGTTATTAATACCCAATCGTTTTAAATATGGCAACACCACCATATCCCCAGCGCCACTGCCATCTACAAATTCACCGGTCCAACCACCGGTATCAATCAACATATTTTTGTTACCAGGGGTCTGAATCAAAGCAGCATCACCTTGACCAACGTCAATGAAATGCACAGTTAAATAGTGGTTATCTATCCTCGCCAACAGAACAATAACCACTAGGCTTACTATGACACCGGCCCCCAACAGATATTGGGGTATATTTATCTTAGACAGCGAAAAATAGGGCAAGCAAGCCAGTAATAAATAAAATAGCACCACTCCCCACCAAGGGGGCGATGGTAAATACAACGCCGCGTGGGGCAAGCCGGCCATACCATGCACCAACCACAGCAACAAGTCCAGCAGCACGCCGGTGGTAACATTAATGATTGCGGCCAGTGGGGCAAACAATAGGCCCACCAACACGCTGATACTGCTGAACAACATCACCCCGGTAATTATTGGTGCAGTTAAAATATTGGTGACAACGCCCACTAGCGACATCATGTTAAAATGGTAAGCAACTAAGGGGATAGCAGTAATCTCTGCCACCACCGGTACCGAAACGGCCACCACAAGCATTCTGGGCCAGCGGGACAACATTTTTTCAACGGTGGGGGTAAGGTATAATATGCCCCAAGTAACCACAAAGGAAAGCTGAAAACCCGCCTCCCACATTGCCCTAGGCGCATCAAATAAAATAATAACCACCGCCAAAGCCATGGCAGTGGGCCAATCCCGCTCCCGGCCAAAATGCCTGGCCCACACCACCATTAAACCCATCACCACCGCCCGCACCACGGTGGGCACAAAGCCGGTGATGGCGGCATAAAAAATTACTGCCATTGTACTGAGTGGAGCTTGCAACTTTAGCGGTACCTTTAAGATATGTAGCAAAAACACAATGGCCCCCAGCACCAACGCAATATGAAAACCAGAAACACTCAATATGTGATACAAACTGGTGGTTTGAAAATCAGCACAGATATCCTCATCGATCATCCCCTGGTTACCAAACAAAATCCCTTGTACTAACGCCGCCTGTTCCGCAGGCAACGTTTTTGCCAACACCTTCAATAAATGTTCCTTGGCAACCAAAGCCCATCCCATTATTCCGGTATCAACTTGGCCCAACCGCTTTACATTTTCTTGTTGCCAAACCGACATAATCACTTGAATACCATGGCGGGTTAAGTATTGTTGGTAATCAAACTGCCCCGGATTCCCTGGGCTTGAGGGGGTTTGTAGTTGCCCTTGGCTCTCAATGATATCTCCATAACGAAATATCTGCTGGGGCTGATATACAGTCAACCTCAGCAACCCTTGGGCGGATTTCCTTTGTTCTTGAACCTGCAACTGACTAACTTCCACCTGATATATAACTCTGTCCGGCCTGACATCTGGCTCCCGCACCACCGCCCCAGTTATCGTCACCATTTGATCGCCGTATTTAACTAAGTTTGTCTGGTGCCAATGGTCCCACATGTTAATATGAAACACACCTAGCAACAGGCAAAGTAACACCAACAGCCAACGGGTCAAATCAGCTGCCTTGAAAAAACAACAAGCAGTCACCACCAATACCACTGCCATAAGCGCTAACATTGGCGCCAGCGGCACCGTAAAAAAGGAACCGATTAATACACCGATGGTAAAAACAATGCACAACTGTAGCAGTGGTCGGCTGGTCATAGGAAAACCACCTCAAATTCAATTTTAATTATCAATTTTGAATGTTGGATTTAATAGAATTAAAAGCACCCCTAAAGCTAAAGGGGTGCTTTTGCTAGCCGATGTATTGTTGTTTTGTGGCCAAGACTTTGCGTACATAATTTTGGGTTTCGTTGTATGGAGGAACGCCGTTATACCTATCCACATTACCCGGGCCAGCGTTATATGCCGCTAGGGCCAGCGTTTCGTTGCCCTGGTATTTATTTAACATTTGATTTAGGTATTTAATACCGCCCTCTAGATTTTGCACTGGGTCAAAGGGATCAGTTACCCCCAGTGATTTTGCGGTTGCCGGCATTAATTGCATCAATCCCATTGCTCCAGCGGCAGAAACGGCATTGGGATTATAGCTCGATTCATTGCGCACCACCGACTTCACCAGCGCTGGGTTGACCCCATACTTCTTGGCTAACCTTTCAATTATTGCGTCATACCTTTCGGCACCCTTTTGATTGCTTTGGTAGCTATTGTACACCGCAGAGATGTCAACCACTGGGCGAGTATTTTGCGGTTGACTTTGCCGCTGATAATAGGTTACCGGTGCAGTATAGCCTTCGGGTCTGGCTCCTGACATCGCTGCCATCAGTTGCGCTAATTCTGCCAGTTGTTTATTATTATCTTGGCCATTACCTATTCCAGTGGTGCCACCTTGATTGCTAATGGCCTCTGCCAGCATCAGGGCAAAGACCTCTGACATTTGACTATCACTTGTCGAACTAGTCATTGAAGGGTTTTGGGCCTGTATAACCATTAATTGTGCCCATAATGAAACATCCATATCCATTCACCCGTATCCTTTAATATATTGAGATCATATCTTTTAAGTCATTATATTTTTTATCACCAATGCCAGACACATTTTTAAGATCTTCTATTGTTTTAAAACCTCCATTGGTTTGGCGATAATCTATAATTCGCTGGGCTAAAGCTGGACCAATACCAGGTAGTGTATCCAATTGGAACAGATCAGCGGTATTTAGGTTAACTTTGCCTCCGGTGGCATTGACGGTGGAGGCAATCAATTGGCTAGTATTGCCGCCGGGCATTGCCGAGTCGCCTGCCATCAACTCCATTTTAGGTGGCACCGAAATTTTTTGCCCATCGGCTAATGGCGTAGCCAAATTTAAACTATCCAAATCTGCCTCGGCATTGGGTTGGGCCATTTCAATGGCATCTATCACCCTATCCCCAGTAAGCAAGTGGTAAACACCTGGTTTCGCCACCTCACCACTAACATGGATTACAATTTCCTCCGGTTTGACATCACTTTGCTCAGTTTCTTCCGCTGCCACCACTATAGTGGGTTGGTCACTGGCTAGGTTTCCTTTATAAACTGCATAGCGATAGCCGCCACCAAAAAGCAGTGCTGCCAAAATGATAAGAATAACCAGTTGTTCTCGGCGCCCCATTTGAAACACACTCAACACCTCTATCCAACTCATGCTGTTTGTCGGAATTGGTATGTTAATGTTCTTTAAAATCCAGCTTTGGAATTTTGAATTATGAATTATGAATTTTAATCAGTTCAACATATATCTATCAAATGATTTAATGTTCGCGGTAAAAACAAAAAATCCTGCCAAAATTTGTTTTTTAATTAGTTAATTGTCTGCTACTACAGTAGGTTTTTGCAACAGCCCAGCCTAATTCAAAATTCCTAATTCTTAATTGATTTTCTACGTGTTTCTTTCATTAATAAACAATTCACCATCTTTAGTCAATGTGGCAATTAATACTTGGTCTACGGTAAAACCTTTTTCTGCCAGCTTCTCTTTTAACCAATTTTCATCCAAGTTGATATCTTGGAGGTTTTTATTCATAATTTCACGATCCATTATTAATACTGCTGGCAAACCCTCATATTTGGTTGCAATGCCTAAATCCTCCGGGGTCACTGGGCGTTTTTGCGATTTTGGTATCACACTTAGCTTGCCTGAGCATTCCAACACTGCAAATTCCACATCTTGAATATTAGCTACACCATTCTCACGCAGTTGGGATAACAGATCATCTAGGTTATAGCGGGCCTTTCTCATTTCACTGCGCAGCAATTTGCCATTTTTGATAATTATTTGCGGATGCCCACACATAACCATGCGCACCGGTCTACTGATCATAGTTAAGTAGGAAAGGCCCACTTCCAACAGGCCCAATACTGTCATCGGCACCAAGCCATGCCAAATTGGAATATCCGGTCTCTCCATGGGAATAGCAGCCAGTTCAGCAATAATAATGGCCACCACAAAGTCAAAGGGTGAAAGTTGTCCTATTTCCCGTTTGCCAGTTAACCTCAATACAATTAATACAAAAAAATAAATTACAATTACACGAAAAACAATTTCCCACAAGTCAACTCCCACCTACCTTTAAGCAATAGCATGCAAAGTGTAGTATGTGTAGTTGGCTTATGTAGCATACAATATCATAATCGCTTTTTAGGGAACACTCCACCTCTGATGTTCCTAGCATCTGAGACATTGTAAAAGGTTTTGGGGTCCACTTGATCGAGGATGTCAAGCAATTTTTTTAAGTCTTTGCGCTTTAAAATCACAAACAGTATCGTCCGGGGGCCGCCACGACCGGCGCCTACAACACTGGTGACACCATACCCAGCAGCCCGCAATTTGTTTATGGTATCACCAACTTTGTCCCGTTTAGGAAATACCTGAATGGACAAATAACCCACCGCTAAATAATTATCAACTATCGCCCCAACATAGTTGCCGGTGGCAAAACCACCTGCGTAGGCAATTACCTTTAAGGGGTCATCCAATCCTCCGGACATAACTTCATTCAAGGCCACCACAAAGATAGAAACCTCCACAAAGCCAATTAGCGCCGCTGCTAACTTTTTGTCCTTTGTCAGCATTAGTATTCTGACTACATCCAAAGACATGTCCGCCACCCGGGCCACAAAGATAAACAAGTAACCAAAAATAACCTCTGCCAAAGATAAATTCCCCCCGTGTTAAAACATTAAAACTATAATTTACGTATAAAGAAAGAAAGATCCCCTTCGTCGCTGTATGGTTCTACAAAACAAAGAAGGGAACCTGCATAAAATGCTTGGTATTATTTTACTACGATATTAACCAGTTTCCCTGGCACAGCAATTATTTTAATCACTTGTTTGCCGGCCAGTAGTTCACTAATTTTTTGTTGATTCATGACATTTTCTTTCAGTTGCTCAGCATTGATATTAGCTGGTACCAGCATTCTTTCCCGTACTTTACCATTAATTTGTACCACAATGGTAACTTCATCTTCAACCAATGCTTGTTCATCATACTGTGGCCAAAGCTGTTTATGCACACTATTATTGTAACCCAGCAGCTGCCAAAGTTCTTCAGTAATGTGCGGAGCAAAGGGCGCCAGCAAAATAGTCACATTTTCCAACGCTTCCCGCAACACTGCGGCATTTCTTTCGACTTGGGGCACTTTATCCCGGTAAGTATAGAGTGCGTTAACCAATTCCATAATGGAACTGATGGCGGTATTAAAGTTAAACCGCTGATCAACATCTTCACCAACCTTTTTAATGGTTTGGTGAGTAATGCGGCGCAATTCTTTGTGTACTCCCACCAGCTTATCAACATTTTGCAATGCCGGGGCATCCTTTACTTCTGTCAACAGTGAATGAAACAACCGCCATACCCGGTTTAAAAATCTATGACAACCCTCTACTCCACGGTCACTCCACTCCAAATCACGCTCCGGTGGTGCTGCAAATAAAATAAACAGTCTGGCAGTGTCTGCACCATACCTACCGACAATCTCCTCTGGACTAACTACGTTGCCCTTGGATTTTGACATTTTGGCACCATCTTTAAGCACCATGCCCTGGGTAAGTAGGTTTTTAAAGGGTTCTGGTTGATCTAGCAAACCAATATCTTGAAAGAACTTGGTGAAAAATCTAGAGTACAACAAGTGCAAAATAGCGTGTTCTACGCCACCGATATATTGGTCAACGGACATCCACCGATCCACATTGGCTTTACCCCATACATGCTCTTTGTCTCGGGCACTGGTATAGCGTAGGTAGTACCAACTGGAATCCATAAAAGTATCCATGGTATCGGTTTCCCGTTTGGCTTCTCCGCCACATTTGGGACAGGTGCAGTTAACAAATTCCGGAATATCCATCAGCGGTGATTTGCCAGATGGTTTGAATTCCACATCTGTTGGCAATAGCACCGGCAGTTGATCTTCCGGCACCGGCACAGTGCCACATTCTTTACAGTAAATAATGGGGATTGGGGTGCCCCAATAGCGCTGCCGAGAAATTAACCAATCCCGCAGGCGGTAGTTGACCACCCTTTGACCCTGTTTTTTATCCACAAGGAAATTAGTAATGGCCTTAATGGCCTCATTATTTGGCAACCCATTAAAATCGCCGGAGTTAATTAATACGCCTTCACCAGTATAAGCCTCAGTAAGTTCCTCATTTTCGATATCTCGGTCTTTAGGCTTAATTACCGGGCGGATCGGCAATTTATATTTGCTGGCAAAATCAAAGTCCCGTTGGTCGTGGGCCGGCACACCCATAACTGCTCCGGTACCATATTCAAGCAGTACATAGTTGCCCACTAAAATGGGAATATGTTCTCCGTTTACCGGGTTAATACAGTATGAGCCGGTAAATACCCCTTCTTTTTCAGCGGTTGTGGTCCGATCCCTCACTGTCATGCTGCGTACTTTGCGCACAAAATCAGCCACTTCTTCTTCATGGTCAGTACCCTGGGCCAAACTTTCCACCAGTGGGTGTTCCGGGGCCAGCACCATATAACTAACACCAAAAATTGTATCCGGCCTGGTGGTAAATACTTTTAATTCATCTTCAGCACCTGCAATTTTAAAGGTTACTTCCGCACCTTCACTGCGACCAATCCAGTTTTCTTGCATCAGCTTTACTTTTTCCGGCCAACCATCCAGTAGCTTTAGGTCTGACAACAACCGGTCAGCATAATCGGTAATGCGGAAAAACCATTGTTCCAGTTCCCGCTGCTGTACGGTGGTGCTACAGCGTTCACAGGCACCTTCCACCACTTGTTCGTTTGCCAGTACAGTGGCACAATCCGGACACCAGTTTACTGTGGCTGTTTTCTTGTAGCATTTGCCTTGTTCATATAATTTAAGAAAAATCCACTGGGTCCAGCGATAATAATCTGGATGGCAAGTGGCTAATTCCCGACTCCAATCATAGCTTAAACCCAATTGTTTGAGTTGCGCTCTCATGTTATCAATGTTTTCCTTGGTCCACTTAGCTGGGGGCACAGCGTTTTTAATGGCCGCATTTTCTGCCGGCAAGCCAAAGGCATCCCAGCCCATGGGGTGTAGCACATCATAACCTTGCATGGTTTTAAAGCGAGCCACCACGTCACCGATGGAATAGTTGCGCACGTGTCCCATATGCAGTTTGCCCGAGGGATACGGGAACATCTCTAAACAATAATACTTAGGCTTATCCGAAAAATCCGGCACCTGATATAAATGTTCACTTTGCCACTGCCGTTGCCATTTTTCTTCAATATCTTTAGCTATGTAACGTTCTTCCACTAGTACAGCCTCCCATAAATATTCGGGGGTAAACCATTGGTTTTACCCCCGACATTCTATCATATTTTGTCAAAGTAAACAATCGTATGCAATTTAGGCAGTTTCTATCTTTTCTATATCTTTTAAGTTTAGCATTTCAATGGCTTGCTGGCGCAATTTATATTTCTGCACTTTGCCACTGGCGGTGGTGGGGTAGTCCTCGACGAATAATACATATTTGGGTATTTTATAACGGGCAATTTTGTTTTCGCAAAACTGTTGGATATCCTCTTTGGTGCAACTGGCACCCTCTTTTAACTTAATGAAGGCCAGTACTTCTTCGCCATATTTTTCACTGGGCACACCAATAACCTGCACTTCTTTAACATGGGGGTGAGTATAGATGAATTCTTCTATTTCCCGGGGATAGATATTTTCTCCACCGCGAATAATCATTTCTTTGAGCCGCCCAGTGATCTTAAGATATCCATTTTCATCCACCACCCCCAAATCACCGGTGTGCAACCAACCCTCTTCATCTATGGCCAACGCCGTTGCCTCGGGGTTCTTATAATATCCTTTCATAACATTATATCCCCGGGCACAAATTTCACCCTGTACCCCAGCGGCAACCTCTTGATTTGTGGCCGGATCAACAATCCGCATTTCCACACCGGGCAATGCCCTGCCAACGGTATTTACCCGCAACTCGATGGGGTCATCGGTACGGGTCATGGTAATACCCGGCGATGCTTCAGTTTGACCGTAGGTAATAACAATTTCTTTCATGTTCATCCGCTCAATTACCGCTTTCATCACTTCTATCGGACAGGGTGAGCCGGCCATAATGCCGGTGCGCAAACTGGACAGGTCGTAGATACCCTTTGACAAGCACTCTAACTCAGTAATAAACATCGTCGGTACTCCATGGAGCGCGGTACACCGTTCCTTTTCCACCGTTTCCAATACCTTGATGGGGTTAAATGATACCAAAGGCACCATGGTGGCCCCACTGACCACACAGGCGAGGGTGGCCAACACACTGCCAAAGCAATGGAAAAATGGTACCGGGATACACAAACGATCTTGATCGGTGAACCTCATACAGTCCGCAATACTGCTGGCATTACCAATTAGGTTGATGTGTGTCAACATTACACCCTTGGGGAAACCAGTGGTACCAGAGGTATATTGCATATTAGTCACATCATCTGGATCCACAGTGGCCATCTGAGCATCTAACTCCGCTTCTGATACTTGATCGGCCAGTTTTAATATGTCGTCCCAAATAAACATGCCCGGTTGCCTTTCAGCACCGATCAGCACCACTTTTTTGAGCAGTGGCAAACGATCACTGCTCAGCTGGCCAGGCTGAGCATCCTTTAATTCGGGACATAGTTCATAAATTGTATCGATATAACTAGAATTTTTAATGCCTTCAATTAAGAATAAACTGTTGCTGTCCGATTGTTTCATTAGGTATTCCAGTTCAAAGGCTTTATAATTGGTATTTACCGTTACCAATACCGCCCCCATTTTACCAATGGCAAACTGTAGTAACAGCCATTCTGGTACGTTGGTGGTCCAAACGGCAATATGATCTCCTTTTTCCAGGCCCAAAGCCATTAATCCTCTGGCCACTTTCCGGCATAACTGATTAAATTGTTGGTATGAATAGCGCAGATCCCGGTCTACATATACCAGTGCATCATTATCTGGATATTGCCTGGCGATATTTTCTAACAATTGCCCCATGGTTATTTTGTCAATATTTTGCATACTATCCCCTCCTAAATAATAACAGAATATTCTGGATACTTTTTCTGGGAATGTACCGCTTTTTCTTTTTATATCTCTTTTTTTCATAATAGTCAGTCTTTAATGGATACAAAAAACCTCTCATCCCTGATAGGGACGAGAGGTCAATCTCGCGGTACCACCCTAATTGTAATTTGGTGGAGCTAAGGGGGCTCGAACCCCTGGCCTCTTGAATGCCATTCAAGCGCTCTCCCAGCTGAGCTATAGCCCCAAATTACCGGCTTAATGTGTTTAACGGACACAATCCGACATGAAGTACATATCCCCCATGCATCTCAGAGGCGAGTTCAACGTTACACTCACCGCTTTGCACCAACCAGCGGCTCTCTGCAGAGTGATACCATTTACTACTCCTCATCATTGACTTTCAATATTTGCCGTGATGAAACATATTATAAGATAGGGTTTGATTTTTGTCAACATAATATTTTGTTTTTTTGTTTTAACTTTCCGAGGAAACTTCTACCACCGGGGCATCTCCCCATAATTTTTCCAACTTATAAAATTCCCGCTCTTCCTCTTTAAAAACGTGAACAACTATGTCACCGTAATCCAGTAGTATCCATGAACCTTCACGCAATCCTTCTCGTCTTAATGGTTCAATACCTTGTTCACTAAGCTTTTCCTCAATATTTTCTGCAATAGCTTTTACCTGGGGGCCAGATCCCCCACTGCAAATCACAAAGTAATCACACATTGCTGAAATTTTGCTTAGGTCTAGTACAGTAATGTCTTTTGCCTTTTTTTCGCCAGCAGCGTTATAGGCTAGATCGGCCATTTGCTGGATGCTTAATGCCACAAGAATTCCTCCCTAATTTATTACTTGCTAAATTATACTCTATAATTACTAAATCAGTTACTTTGAAATACTCAGTAGCAGGTCGTTACGGGCATCCACTGCCAGTGGATGCAACAGATATTTGGATTTTAACACAACTTGGATCTTATGTTCAAGGCAACAGAGCACTGCTTGATTTATGTTGTTATGGCAACCGGCAACCTGTTCTCTCAATACTTCTATGCCCCGATACGCTCTTCCAGGTTCAATGGCATCGGCAATCATCAGTATTTTGGCAACATCACCCATGCCCACATCACCTAAGGTATGCACTGCCACTGCATGTAGTATTTCTTCGTCTGTTATATGATATTTATTTTTGGCCACCACCGCCCCCACCGGACCATGCAACAGGGCGGGAAAGCTTTCATATACATAGTCGACATTAATGTCGTGGTGATGGGCAAACTGAATTAATTCTTCGTCGCTAAATCCCCGGGCACAATCGTGCAGCAGTGCCGCCAATTTTACTTTAGCCACGTCCGCCTGATATCTTTTGGCCAATTTTTCAGCGGTTTCTATTACTCCCAAGGTATGGAGATACCTTTTTTCTGGAATGTCTTGCTTTAATTGTTCTTTAATTACTTCAAGGTTCATCTTCAATCTCCTCTATAATGGCGAAACAGGAAACCTCCTAGCCCAAAGGGTGGAGGTCCCAAGGTATTTGTATTGTTATTGTTGTTCTCTTGGCTTGGCCTCATTAACGGTAATAACTCGGCCATCCAACTCACTGCCATTTAGGGCAGCGATCATGGCCTCAGCATCGCCATCGTTTACTTCAACAAAGCCAAAGCCCCTTGATCTACCGGTTTCACGATCGGTAATTACCCGGCTGGATAAAACTTCACCATGAGCGGCAAAGTGTTCTTGCAAATCCTCAGCCTTGGTTGCCCATGGTAGATTACCAACATATAGTGTGCGAGCCATCCTTGTAAAATCACCTCTTTCTTGGTTCTTAAAGGTAGTATTTGCAGTTTGAAAAAAGTGATTACAAATATGTGTAAGTAACATTTGCTAATATTTACAGGTATAGGAGATGTTCCTTAATATAGTTTTCCACCGGCTCGGGCAATAAATATTTTATTGGCTCCCGTCGCTGCACTCTGTTGCGAATATCAGTGCTGGATATCGCCAACGAAGGTACATAAAACGGAATGATCTTTTTTAAGCATACATTGGGTAAAATATTTAATTTCTTTTGCAAATCGCTCAAATCATAGCCTGGCCTAGTGGCAGCAATAAAATAGCAAAGACCCAGTAACTCTTCAACACTTTTCCAGGTAAGGATTTCTAAAACTGCATCGGCACCGGTAATAAAGTATAATTTTTCCGGACGGTATACTTCTTTGACCGCCTTAACGGTATCTATGGTATAAGATGGCCCCGGTCGCTCAATCTCTAGCGTAGAAACTTCAAACCAAGGATTCGATGCCACCGCTAACCGGGTCATGGTCAACCGATCGTCAACTGATGTGGTGATGGCCGCTTGATCTTTATGGGGTGGCTGAGCCGCCGGTACAAACACAACTTTATCGCATTCAAACTTATGCCGGGCCTGTTCGGCCACCACCAAGTGACCATTGTGTATTGGGTCAAAGGTTCCACCCATGATGGCAAGGGATTTCATTATTACACCAACTTTTGTTCTTACATTTTTTGTTCTATGAAACTTGTTATTTTGCCTTTAGCAAAAATGCAAGTGACTTTTGCCCTTGCTTCACGAAAAAAGGTTAATTTAAAAACCCGACACATGCTGCAATAGCGAACGACATATAGTTGAGCAGTGAACCGAACTTAGCGAAGTAGACCGGCAGAGGCAGGGTGGCGCATAGGACGTGCGCCACCGGCAATTGAGCCATGGACGGCGAATTTGCCGGGAACCCTGCCGGAGCCGGTCGGATGAGTGTTAGTTCGGTCTGCGAAACTATCCCCAAGTGAGCGGTGCAGCAGGTGTCGGGTTTTAACCGTAACCTAACTTTAAACAGTAAAACAAATATCAAACCACAGCAAAAGACACTGGTATCTTAACAAGCAAAGGTTACTTATAACGTATACAACAACTAAATTACAATCTAACAGGAATTTGCCCCCCAAGAATAACTCCTTCCGGACTGACATCACATTTTCTGGCATAAATTTCTACGCCAGTGGTAGCTGCTAATGAAAGGGCGTGGGCAAACTGGGGGTCTTTATCCCCATGGGGCTTAAAGCAGCCAGCATCGCTACGTTGAACTACAAACATTACCACTGCGCGATAGCCCCGTTTAACCGCCTCAATTAGTTCCAGGACATGTTTGGCGCCCCTTTCTGTTGGGGCATCGGGAAACTTGGCTATGCCGTTTTCCACCAATGTCACCGATTTTACTTCCAACCAACAATCGCTGGCACTGCCGGCTTGTAAAAAGAAATCAAAACGGCTGTGGCCAAAGGAATGTTCACTTTTTACATTTTGGTAGCCACTTAACTCGGTCAGCTGGTCACTCAATAGTGCTTTTTTGATAATCCGGTTGGGCAGCAGTGAGTCTATTGAAACCCAATTGCCCTGATACTTTACTAACAATAATTTATAGTCGGTACGGCCACCGGGTGCAGAAGGGGTTAAAATTACCTCGGCACCTTTAACCAATAACTCTTGCATGCGGCCAGAGCTGGGAACATGAGCGCGGTAATGGTTGTTATTTTTTTCCACAGTTGCTACAAATCTATTTTCACGTTTAACAAAGGTAGCATATATTATAGTAGTAGGGGTTTTTATATTTATCATAGCAATACTTGTTTATCATATAATGTATGATGGTGTCAAGACTACCAGCAATTGCTTAAAGGGTACAGCAAATAATTGTTGAATAGTGTTAGGGGTAATACATAAATACGAAAGGGAGTTTTTTTGTGCGCTATCATTTATACCCTACATTTGCTGTAGACCATGAAAACTTTGAAAAGGCGTTGCCGGTGGCTCTTAATTTATCAAAAAGGTTTAATTTACCTTGCCGTTTCTGGCAAAGCGGCGATTTGTATGCCATTTCTTTTAAGGATCAAGCTATTAACCACGGTTTCTATTATTCCCACAAACACGAGAGTGAACTGATTGCTAATTTAGAAAGCCAGATTGATTTTCAATTGCTTTATGCTAAGGAAGAAGCCTTTGAAAAGGGAAAAGAACTGGTATAAAAACGGGCTGACGCCCGTTTTTATACTTCAATCTTCCTCTTCCACAGTCCATTCATCTTTCCAGCCCATTATTTTACTAATCTTTCGCGACTTGCCATTGATAAACCCAGTGGCAAAAGCATCGGCATCCCGCTCGGCTCTTTCATCATTATTGATCAGATAGTTATTAACAAATTGATATCGATGTCGCAGCTCATGTACCAAAGCATGTAGTGAATACAACTGTTTACTATGTACATCATCACCGTCATCTGTTTGGGCAAATACGCAAAGATATGCCACATCACCAACAGGATCATAGCTACCTTCTAATTGTCCCGAAAACTCCTCTAACGTAAAATTCAAACAATTGGGGTAGTACCTAAGCATGTCAAGCCGTGTTTCATAAACAACAATTTTAGCTGGTTTATAATCCTTACCCAACAGTTTAACAATACTCTCGATTTGCTTGTTGGTAATAATATTTTGTCTATTGACAATCTTCATTTCAAATTACTTCCTTTAAACATGGGATACAGAAAAACCGGGTAACACCCGGTTTTTGCGTTACAACATTCAGAATTCATTATTGCACTAATCCACATATTCAAATTCAAACTCCAGCACCCTTACAATATCGCCTTCTTTGGCACCTGCTTCTTCCAATGCTTTATAGATACCCATTTTGTCCATAATCATACCTAACCTCTGCACCGATTGCTCGCTATTCAAATCAGTCATAATCAAGTGCTTTTCTATTTCCTTGCCAGCAATTACAAACACATCCCCATCCTTTTCCAATGTGAACTTAGGTTCCGGTTTGTAAGTAACCACTTCCTCTTCCGGTGGCATCAAGTCCAGCTCTTCTTTTGGTATTTCAGTTAACATTTGAGCGACCCTTAACAATAACTCATCTAAACCCTGACCAGTAACCGCTGAAACTGGGAATATTTCATATTTAGCACCCAGTTCCGCCTTTAAGCGTTCTAGATTTTGTTGAGCTTCGGGGATATCCATTTTATTGGCAGCAATCACCATTGGCCTACTGGCAAGCCTTTGGTTGTATTTTTCCAGTTCTTGGTTAATAACATAAAAGTCTTCCACTGGGTCTCGACCCTCGGTGCCAGCTGTGTCAATGACATGAATTAACACCCGATTGCGTTCTACATGCCGTAAAAATTCATGTCCCAGACCAATGCCGGTATGGGCACCTTCAATTAAGCCAGGGATATCGGCCATTACAAAGCTGTCGCCATCAGCAACCCGCACCACACCCAAATTGGGAACAATGGTAGTAAAGGGGTAATCCGCTATTTTCGGTTTAGCCGCTGAAACACTGGATATAATTGTTGATTTACCGGCATTGGGAAAACCCACTAATCCAACATCGGCAATCAATTTTAATTCCAAACTAATCCATAGTTCTTCCCCCGGTTCCCCTTTTTCTGCTATGGTGGGGGCTTTATTTTGGGCGGTGGCAAAACGCATATTACCCCGACCACCTCGGCCACCTTTAGCCACCATCACCCTTTGGCCGGGCTTATTGATATCGGCAATAAATGCGCCAGTTTCAGCATTTCTGACGATGGTACCCACCGGTACCCTCAGAACAAGATCCTCCCCAGAATGTCCATGCATACCTTTGCCCATGCCGTGTTGGCCTCGTTCTCCTTTAAAATGGCGTTTGTATCTAAAGTCCACCAGCGTGTTAAGGCCTTCGTCGGCCACTAAATAGATGCTGCCACCCCGGCCACCATCGCCACCCCAGGGGCCACCTTCGGGAACATATTTTTCTCGGCGCATGGCCACACAGCCACTGCCGCCGTCTCCTGCTTTAACATTTATTTTCGCTTTATCGTAAAACATTTAATCACCCATCTATATTATGTACTTATTTTTTAATTATAGACTTTCACGGGGCAATGATAAATGAATTTCTGCCTGTTCAGCTTTGATCACTAAGCTAACTTGTATTCCATAGGCTAATAAACTGCGACAGTATTTCAAATTGCTTTCTAAGTCAGCCACTATATCAGCCGACAAGCCCGGTAAGCCGAATTTACAGTGTATCTTCTTTTCTAGTTCAACCACGTTTAAAGTTAATCGCCTATCTTCCACTTCAGGGGGAGATAGAAGCTTTATCGCCTCGTTAATACATTCCTCCACCGCAGTAGCAATAATATTTCCTGGAACGCTACAATCAGCAAACTTTGTATTAATATTGAAGTCAAATTCGATTAGGTGCGTATTGGCTTCGTTTGTAGCAATATACAAAACAGCCTGTAGCTCTGGCACCTGCAATCTGCTAATTGCACTAAAGGTGCCCATTTCTGCACACACTTGGTTGATATAGTCTTGGGCACGTTCTGGTTTTTTTAGCTGCAGCAGACCAGAAATAACCTGAAAGTGGTTTAAAAAGTCATGTCTTTGCACTTGAATAACTTCCAGCAAACCGGGTATTTTCACAAAAATCAACCCCTAAAACTTTTTACCAGCCATTGGGAAGTTATTCAACAAATTATTTAGTTTTCCCTTTAATTTATCCCATAGAAAACTGGCTTCCACCAAGTTTTTGGCGGAAGCCTTTGGTTACCTGTACTATCTTTATATTTTTAAAAAAGATAGTACACATATTTTTATAGTTTTATACTTTATGTAAGCGATACAAAAACCGACCTCATTCGAGGTCGGTTAAAACTTATTGAGCAACAGCAGCATCATTTACGATAATGCTAACTTGCTTTCTATCTCTACCTTTACGTTCAAACTTAACCACACCGTCTACCATTGCAAACAATGTGTCGTCTCCACCTTTACCTACGTTATTACCAGGGTGGATTTTTGTACCACGTTGGCGAACAATAATGCTACCAGCGCTTACAAACTGACCATCTGCACGCTTGACTCCAAGCCGTTTCGATTCTGAATCCCGGCCGTTCCTGGAACTACCGACACCTTTCTTGTGAGCCATTAATCCCACCTCCTTTTATATTTGAGGTTCTATCGAAATTTACCTATTATGCTTGAATGCTTTTAACTACTACCTCGGTGAACGGCTGACGATGACCTTGCTTACGGCGGTAGTTTTTCTTAGGCTTGTATTTGAAAACAATAATCTTTTTGCCTTTACCATGGCGAACCACTTCAAAGGTTACCTTAGCACCTTCTACGTTGGGGGTACCAATTTTCAGTTCCCCATCTTTTTCCACCATCAATACACGGTCGATTTCAAAGGTTTGACCAGCTTCAGCTGGTAACTTCTCGATAAAGAGAGTATCGCCCTCTTGAACGCGGAATTGCTTACCACCAGTTTCTAAAACTGCATACATTACTCTACACCTCCCCTATTTTTAGGACTCGCCGAGCAACATGGGCAGACCCCATGGGGTCATTTAGGAACCCATCCCGTGCGGTGGTCGTAGGCTAGCACCTACATCTCAACATTTTATCACAACCAGGTGTTTTGTCAAGAAGTTATCAATGTTTGAAGTTCTAAGTGCCTTCTTAACGTTATTCCACTAGTCTAGCCTTAGCATAGGTTCTAAACACTTTTACAATCTCCACCAAAACTGTTTTGCCCACCAATGTTCCGGCTCCTTCAATATCTAAGATGTAGCCGTTTAGCCTGGCAATGCCGTCTTTATTGTTACTGACATGGGTTTCTTCCACTTGAACTTCAATAGTTTGCCCCGATTGCACTGGTATAGTTACTACCTCTTGCTGGTCATAGAGGGGTTTCACCACCACTTCCTCAATATGGTAGTTATCATAACCCCGGATAAACAGATTTTTGCCAATAACCTTTTCCAATTCCTTTAAAACCGTGCCCCCGGTACCAATAAGTTTAGCAGCCACCAGGGGGTTAGCTTCCACCATAATGGTATCCGCTGTGGTTCGCTTGGCCAATTGATAAATTTCATTCTTTAAATTTATGGCCACCGTCTCTTCAGATAACACTTTGCCCCGCCCTTCGCAATAGGGACAGGATTTTTGCATGATTTCGTTTAAACTGGGGCGCACCTTTTTACGGGTCATTTCGATCAAACCCAGTTGGGTAAAGCCCAACACGTTGCCTTTGGTTTTGTCTTTCTTAATTTCTTCTTCTAAAGCCTGAATCACTTGCTGGCGGTGTTCTTCTTCCATCATGTCAATAAAATCTATGATGATTATGCCACCAATATTGCGCAGTCTAACTTGCCTAGCTATTTCTACGCAGGCATCTAAATTAGTTTTAAGTACAGTGTCTTCTAAATTTGTGTTGCCCACATACTTACCAGTGTTAACATCTATCACCGTTAAGGCTTCGGCTTGATCTATCACTAAATAGGCGCCACATTTTAACCACACTCTGCGTTTCAGTGCCCGATGCAGTTCTGTTTCTATACCATAATCTTCAAAGATGTTGTCTCTTTCTTCGTAGGCAACTTTAATCTTTAACTTAGGGTCAATAATATCCAACAGTTCATTTACCTTTTCATAGGTATCCCGTGAATCTACAGTTAGTCTGTCAACATCTTCGCTAAAGACATCCCTGAGGATTCTTTGAACTAATTCTAAATCGCGATGTAGCTGGTTTGGCACCGAACCACGTTTAGACTTATAATCAATTTTTTGCCACAACTTATTCAACACTTGCATATCATGTTCAATTTCATCTTCATCCATACCTTCAGCAACGGTGCGCACAATTACGCCCATCCCCTCCGGCTTCACTCTAGCGGCAATTTCTTTCAGCCGCTCCCGTTCTTTTTCGTCTTCAATACGCCTCGATATGCCAATATAATCTACGTTGGGCATCAATACCAAGTAGCGACCCGGCAACGTAATGTGGGTTGTTATTCTGGGGCCTTTACTACCTATGGGTTCTTTAATAATCTGGACAATAATTTCTTGACCTTTTTTTAAAACGTCCATTATGTTAGGCCCTACCCCATGGGGATGATCGGTACGCTGCGGTATCGCATCCTCTACATAAAGAAAGGCGTTTTTTTCCAAACCAATATTTACAAAGGCCGCCTGCATCCCAGGCAGCACATTTTCCACTCTACCTTTATAAATATTGCCCACCAGGCGTTGGCTTTGGGACCTTTCAATTAGTATTTCTACCAACTGTTTATCTTCTAAAACCGCAACCCTGGTTTCCTCTTCGGTTACATTCACTATAATCTCTTTATACATTTTTATCCTCTCCTGAGGTAAAACTCACGCTCAGGTACGTTTCACCTAAACTGTCATGCTTACCATAATTCTTTATTAGCTTCACCTTCACTATAAACACCAATTCTAGTTATGTTGCAATAGCAATCATCAATTGGTAAACCAACCATTTGCAGTTGCTTTAACAATTCTTCCGGTTTTACATTGCCATTGCTACCAGTGCGCAATTCAGTTTCAATTACAATGATGTTATCGGTCACTTGGCCCTTTAAATTGAGCACCCCGGGTCTAATGTCCACCACTTTAGTCTTACCCTTTGTTACCCGTTCAATAGGTAAACTTTCACTACTTAAAAGTGCGGTCACCGCTTTGTCTACCTGTTGTTGATCAATGGCAGCCTCGACTTCGCACTCTATCCGATAATCCGCACTATTAACCCTAGCCATTAGTGGCTTTTCCTTGATGCTTTCATCCACTCGCCTTACATCCAGCACTTTAATTCCGCTGGGCAAACTGTCATTCAATCTATTTAGTATATCTTCGGTTTTTAAATCCTCTGTCAGTTCAATGTCCATAAATTCTTTCTCACCGGAAACCCCCACTGCCAATGGCACCGCAAAACTAATTTTAGGATGTGGATTAAAGCCCTGGGAAAAGGCTAATGGTAATTCTGCCCGCCGGCAAGACCGTTCAAATATTCTGTTTAAATCAAGATGTGCCACATATTTGGCCGCCCCTGTTTTAGAAAACATAATTCTATACTTGGCCATCGTCATTACCCCCTAGCACTAGCGGTTCTATATCCATGCTGGGGCACAGGCCACAACCAGGGCACTTACCTCCACGGCAGTCAATGGTTGGTTGCTCTTTAATTGCTCTTTTATGCTCCAAAGATAGATAACGTTTACTAACTCCAGCATTTAGATGATCCCAAGGCAACACATCCTCATAATCATAACGCTGGTAGGCATACCACTTGGGATCCAAACCCACATCTGCAAAGGCCTTTAACCATAAATCATACTTAAAGCACTCGCTCCAACCGTCAAACCGACAACCCAGTTCATAGGCACGGGACACAACAGCACACAATCTGCGATCACCCCGAGCCAGCGCCGCCTCTAAAAAGCTGGTGGATGAATCATGGTAGTTAAATGAAACAAACCGATCCTTCAGTTTGCTCTTTAGATATTGCTGTTTGTTCTTTAGTTCTTCCAAAGTGTCTTGGGGTTCAAATTGAAAGGCTGTATGGGACTTAGGCACAAAGGACGAAGTACTAACGGTCACCTTTAGGCGACCGCGGCTTACACCCTTTTCTAAACCGGCCTTTACCACCGCTTTGGCCATATCAGCAATACCGTCCAAATCCTCGTAAGTTTCTGTGGGCAGTCCAATCATAAAGTACAGTTTAATGGCATGCCAACCAGATTCGAAAGCTGCGGAAACTGCCTTTATTAAGTCTTCTTCTGTTACCCCTTTGTTGATAACGTCCCTTAACCGTTGAGTACCAGCCTCCGGGGCAAAGGTTAGGGTAGAACGGCGCACCTTTTGCACCTCTTTAGCTAAATCAATTGAAAATGCATCTACTCGCAACGAAGGCAGCGAAACATTTACCCCTTTACCGGAATGTTGATCCAAAAGACCGGTGATCAGCGGGCCAACCTTTGAATAATCGGCAGTGGACAGCGAAGTTAAAGATATTTCATCGTGGCCAGTACTTTTAATAATTTCTTCTGCCTGTTTCATTAATGTTTCCGGAGTTTTTTCTCTAACCGGACGATACAATACCCCGGCCTGACAAAAG
This sequence comes from Peptococcaceae bacterium 1198_IL3148, assembly GCA_036763105.1. Classification (NCBI taxonomy): domain Bacteria; kingdom Bacillati; phylum Bacillota; class Clostridia; order Eubacteriales; family Peptococcaceae; species Peptococcaceae bacterium 1198_IL3148. Next base: position 57,773 of record JBAIYS010000001.1, read on the forward strand.
CGACAACCCCGGGTACATCCGCGCTGCACTTCCAGCATTACCCGATCATGAATGGCACCAATGTTCGGCACTATTGGTTGGTTAGGAAAGGGAGCATTGTCCACATCCCGCATTAGTCTTTTGTTTATCTTAGCCGGAACATCTGGTTGTTTTGGCGTGACAGACTTTATTTTGCCACTTTCTAAGTATTCAACCTCATAAAGTGACGGCACATAAACGCCCTCAATTTTAGCCAACTTTAACAGCAGTTGCTGTCTAGTTAAATTGGCAGCGCGGGCATCCTTATAGGCGTCGAGCATTTCATTAATTACTTCTTCGCCTTCGCCCAGTACAACCAGATCAAAGAAATCTGCAATTGGCTCTGGGTTAAAAGCGCACGGTCCCCCAGCGATAACCAGTGGCATGCTTTCATCCCGGTCACTACTCTTTAAGGGTAGACCAGACAGGTTAAGCATATTTAAAATATTGGTAAAGGTCATTTCGTACTGTAGTGTAAAACCTAAGATATCAAAATCCTTTACTGGTCGCCTTGATTCTAAGGTAAATAATGGAATATCGTGCTTGCGCATTAGCTCTTCCATGTCTACCCAGGGAGCAAAGGTGCGCTCCATTAATGCATCCTGACGTTGGTTTACCAGGTTATAAATTATTTGTAGGCCTAAAAATGACATTCCCACTTCATACACGTCGGGAAAGGCAAAGGCCATATGCACATCCACTGAATCCCAATCTTTAGTAACGGAATTCCATTCTCCCCCAGTATAACGTGCCGGTTTCTGCACCTGGGGTAATAGTCTTTCCAATTTTTGCTGCATATATAAGGACCTCCCCTGCTAAAACAAAACAATGGCATTGTTTTTAGTATTGCCATTTGAAAACATTTAAAATATCCGTAACTGTAAACATTCTACAATAATTTATATTTCCCTGCATAGCAGCTATGTATCAATTATGATTTGGGAATTAGGACTTTTGCCCGCCAAAGAAATTTCACATTTAAAATTCACAATTCATAATTTCATTTATTTGACAATTCGCCCCACCGGATAGTCCATGCCGTTGGTTAATAACGCATCCACCACTTCAGTTTCACTTAGCAGCGCCTTGTATTTCATTTCTTCATTTAGCAGTAAAACCAGGTGGAATTTTTGTGGCACAAAGGTTTTGCTAACCTCCCGCAGCGGAACATTTTCTAAAGTCACTATCGTTTCAGCAGGCATTACCCCACTTTCTGCCAGTTCTCTTTTTTTCTGGGTCAGTTGACGAACAAACAGATAGGGGGCAGCACTCTTTTCTTTGGTGGCGGCATAAAAGATGAATAATCCTAAAATTAGCAAGTCTAAACCACTGATACCAATCATTAGGCCTAAGGTTGCCAAAGCGGTAATTAGCACTGCCCAGGCTTGGCCCATGGCGGTACACAGGTAGGTGGCTTGTTTTAATCCCATCCAGGGAGCAATATAGGCCCTAAGTACCCTCCCCCCATCAAGGGGTAGCGCCGGTAGCATATTAAATAGCGCTAGCATAATATTACTCTGAATAAAAAAACGCCCCAGCTCTTCATCCCAAAAACTACAGTTGCGCATACCCAATGCTAAACCAATCAGCACTAGATTGGAAAGTGGCCCCGCCAGGGCCACTATAATTTCTTTTTTGGTATTTAAAGCCAAATCGCTGCCCAAGCGGGCCACGCCACCAAAGGGTAACAGTTCTATTTCTAGTACCTTTACTCCCATGCGTATGGCGGTGACGGTGTGGGCCAATTCATGAAGTAATACCACCGCAAACAAAATTAAACCTTTGTCCAAAATACCGGCAACAAAAAACAGGCTGAGTTGAAATATAAACCAGCCGTTTATATACAGATCGATGCCGTGAACCCGCCCCACTTTCATATTACTCACCCCTTCAATCGTTGGTAACTTGTAGCTTGCTAAGGGGGTCTACCAATTTGTTGTTTTCTCTAATCTCAAAATGAATACCGGTTTCTGTAGCACTTTCACCCTCAGCCACCACACCGATCACTGTTTCCACATTAACCTGTTGATTTTCTTTAACCAGTATTTCTTCCATGCCAGCGTATAGCGTGTAATCTTGCGAGCCATGATCCAGCAATACATAATTGCCCAGCGCTTTATCTGCACCCATTCTGGCCACTTTGCCTTTGCGGGAGGCTCTGACATAGGTGCCCGCCTCACAACTGATGAATACGCCGGAGTTAAATTGTTCTAACCCATCATCATCCGTTATCCAACCATAGCGCTTAGTAACCTGTCCCGAAACTGGCAATGCATATTCGCCAGTTATTTTGGGAGCCAACACCGGAGTGGTGCCAGGCACATCGTTAAAAAACGGCATATCCATATTGACCGCCCTTAAACCTAAAGCAACTGCTTTATCTAATGCCGGTTGAAAGTTCCACTCGGTGGTTAGAGCATATCGCAAACCATCCCGGGCCTCCACCGCCATGGGGTTATCACTTTCTCGCACCGATATTACCACCAGCAACAAGGCAAAGGCCACCACTGCGCGGTAGAAGTTTGTTAATCGCCCCCTTGGTTTTTTCCTATTGTAGCCCTTCTGGCCACTGTAGCGATAATATGACTCCCAATCATCAGAATTTAAACGGTTATAGTTGCTATAATTTTTGCTGGTATAGCTATTACTATAGTTATATGGGTAGTTATTAAGAGTATTTTTTTTACCAATCTTTATTTTAGGCAGTCTAGGTAATTTGGGAAATTTGAAATTCAATTTTGAGCCCCCCTGTTATATTTAGTACCGTTACATTTCTATCGGACAACTTGTCAATACAATATATTTTTCATGGGGGCAGAATATGACCAGCCCAGAGGCAATTTTGAATTTTGAATTAGGAATTTGGCATTTTCCGTAGTGGTCGGTTTCCATGCCGACCCTCCAAAGCAACATCAGTTTGTACCAGCGGGCAGGCGTGGAAACCTGGCCCTACTTGCAAAACAGCCTATCCTGCTATAAATATAGTTGTTAAAAAAGCTCCAGACCAAAATAAAATGTCCTTTACAAAGGGTACACTTTAAAAGGTCCAGAGCTTCTTAATTCAAAATTCAACATTCCTAATTCATAATCAATTTATTAAAACACCAATTTCTTCCTTCGGATGTAGACGTTTTGTAGTATGCCGATGGCAATCATGTTGGTTAACATTGAACTGCCACCATAGCTGAATAATGGCAAAGGCAAACCGGTTACTGGCATAATACCTATTGCCATTCCTACGTTTACCAACACATGGAAGGTGAGCATAGCCACTACTCCTGTTGCCAGCAACGTGCCAAAGGTATCTTTCGCCTGTGAGGCTATTTTAATCCCCCGATACATGACAATGAAGAACATTACCAACACTACCAGTGTACCAATAAATCCAAATTCTTCACCCACCACTGAAAAGATAAAGTCGGTATGTTGTTCCGGCAAAAAGTTAAGCTGATTTTGGCTACCGTTAAAAAGCCCCTTGCCAGATAATCCCCCAGAACCAATGGCAATTTGGGATTGAATAATATGATATCCGTCACCCAACGGGTCACGATAGGGGTCTACAAATATGGTTAATCTGTCCACCTGGTAATCATGCAGTGGTATCCAGACTTTATCGGGATATTTAAAATATGCACTCAGCCAACCGACACCCACTAACCCACCGCCTGCAATTAGTCCGCCTAAAATTTTGGGGTTAGCCCCAGCCATAAACAGCATGCCAAACATAATGGCTATAAACACTAATGATGTTCCCAAATCTGGTTGCATAAGAATTAACAGCATTGGAAAGCCAATAAAGGCAAAGGCCGGTATTAAGTCTCTAATTGTGTTAAGGCGCCCCTCTTTGTTGGCCAAAAAATTGGCAAAGGTAATAATAATGATTACTTTAGCAAATTCCGACGGTTGTAACACAAAGGGGCCAATGGCAATCCAACGTTGGGCACCAAGGGCAGATTTGCCAAGAAAAACAACGGCTAATAGCATAATTATGTTAATGGCGTACAACATTTTAGTATATTCTGGCCAGTCTTCATAGCCAATGGCGATTACCAGTGACATTATGGCTAAACCAAAACACACCCAAATGGCCTGTTTAATTACAGTTCCCATCGCATCTAAATTCAGTCCCATTATATAGTCAACTTCATCACCTAAATGTACCGGCGTGGTTACATGGGTGGCACTGGCAATGGTAATCAGGCTAAAGCAGATTATCAACAGAACGGTACCTAACAATACATAGTCCATTCTGCGCAATACTCTTTGATAAGACATTTTTTCCTCCTACTGGGCTATCTTTCTTTGCAAATCATTATTTTATTTTACAACAGGCACGTTAAAAAACCAATAGTAAGACAATGGGAGCAATAAAAAGAGGCCTTACGGCCCCTTTCTAGCTTGTTCTTTTCATCTTCTTCACTGGTATATTTGCCACTAACGCCACTTGTGTATCATTACTATCCAAATTTACTTCTAGCGCACCTTCGTCTATTTCCATGTATTTTGATATGACAGCTATTAAATCTGTCTTTAAGGATTGAAGCAATTGGGGTGATACGTTGGCTCGGTCATGAACCAATACTAAGCGTAGGCGTTCTTTAGCGACATTTTTACTGCTATTGGTTTCTTTCCCAAAAACGCGGCTTATAAAATCTGCTAACAATTTTCCCCCTCCCTTTACTTCAAGCCAATTATTCTTTTTAACGCATTCATGAAGCCGCCGCCCTCGGCTTCCATGTTCATTAGCGGTACGTTTTCGCCTTTAATTCTTCTGGTAATATTGCGATAAGCTTGGCCGGACAAAGACTTTTCATCACGTACCACTGGTTCCCCATTGTTGGTACTAATTACCACCTGGTCATCGTCAGGCACTACCCCTAGTAAGTCAATGGCTAAGATTTCGATCATGTCGTCAATACTCATCATGTCGCCAGCCTTAACCATCCGTACCCGTAAGCGGTTGATAATTAATTTAGGGTCTCTTAATTCTGACGCTTCCAGCAAACCAATAATTCGATCGGCATCCCTGACTGCAGAAACTTCAGGGGTGGTAACTACAATGGCCCTTTCTGCACCAGCAATGGCATTCTTAAAACCCTGTTCTATTCCTGCTGGACAGTCAATAATTACATACTCAAATTCTTTTTTAAGTTCTTCACAGAGTTCTCTCATTTGTTCCGGCGTTAGTGCTGTTTTATCTTTGGTTTGTGCTGCCGGTAATAAATGCAAACCTTCTAGACGCTTGTCCTTAATAATGGCCTGACGAAGCCGGCAATTACCATTGGCAACATCAACAATATCGTAAACAATACGGTTTTCTAAACCGAGCACAACATCCAAATTTCTTAAACCGATATCAGCATCCACCAGCACCACTTTATGACCAAGTGCTGCCAGACCTGTGCCGATATTTGCAGTGGTGGTGGTTTTGCCCACCCCTCCTTTACCGGAGGTTACCACAATTACTTCCCCCATACTGCTGTTTCCCCCTTACGTAAAGCGATAGTCATGGGTAATTTAAAGCTATTTATTCTGCCTTTAAGGCGCTAAAAGCTTCAATTGTTACAACGCCATTTTTTACGCTGGCCACCTCCGGCGAGGTAGGTAGCGCGGATATTTCATCATCCGGTGCTCTGGTAATATGATTGGCAATTCGCAATTGGGTCGGTAACAGTTTAAAGGCCACCACCACCGAACTTAAATCGCCACCAGCCCCAGCATGTACCACACCCCTAACTGAGCCCATCACGATCACGTCACCGGTGGCTACCACTTCTGCCCCCGGATTGACATCTCCCAACACTACTACATTGCCATCATAGGAAATACTTTGACCAGAACGCAGCGTGCGCTGCACTAGGATTGTGTTATCGTCATAAAAGGTATCCAAATCTGTTTGCTCATGATTATCCTCGTACAACGCCAAAACCTCCTGTACTTTGACTGAATATACAATTCTACACATGTAAACCAAATCCTGCTAGTTAAAACACAAAAATAACGGGTTTTTACCCCGCTATTCTTGGATATTCCTGGTTATTCTTATTTTATGTGACAAATTGTAGTTGGATTATTCCTCGGCAGTATAGACGATTTTACCCTCCATCAGTTCGTCGGAACCAAAATATGCTGCCAATACATCGTGAACCACCGGTCCAGCTCCACTGCCACCGTGGGCTCCATGTTCCACCACAGCGGCCACAGCAATTTCTGGATTTTCTACCGGAGCAAAGGCCACAACCACCGCATGGTTATCTTTGCCCTTTACTTCGGCGGTACCAGTCTTGGAGGCTACTTCCACTGGTAAATCAGCAAACAATGGATAGGCAGTTCCGCCCGGCAGGCTTACCCGATGCATACCATCACGAATAATGGCTAAATGTTCTGGCGACACATCCACCTGATTGATTACTTTAGGGCTAAACTTTTTTATGGTTTTCCCTTGATGATCCTTAATTTCTTGCACCAATCGAGGTTGGTAAACTGTGCCTCCGTTAGCAATAGCTGCAGTATAAGTAGCCAACTGCAACGGCGTGTAGTTATTTATGCCTTGGCCAATGGAAGAAATTACTGTGTCATAATTATGCCACACCAAATCATAGTTGATGGCCATCCGTTGGTTCTGCAGTTGTCTGCGTAACTTTGTCTTTTCTTCATCAGTTTCAGCGGCGGCAATTAATGCTTCATATTTTTCTTCCAGTTCTTGCAGATCTGCCTGTTGTTTATTATTCAAATACACCTTATAAAGATTATATTTTTCCCCCGCCGTGGGTACGGTGCCGACCTGTTCATTGGGCAAATCAATACCCAGTTCTACACCTAGCCCAAATTGTTTGGAATAATCTGCAATGGCACTTTGGCCAATTTTTAAACCATAGGTATAAAAATATGTGTTACAAGAAACCTGAATGGCTTTACGCAAATCCACTGCACCATGACCACCGGCCTGCCAGTCGTTAAACCTTTGTCCATCCACCGTTACATAGCCAGGGTCACTCATTTTGGCATCGGGATTTATAACACCAGTTTCCAAACCTGCCGTTGCCACCACCATTTTATAGGTAGAACCAGGGGGGTAGGCACTTAAAGCCCGATTAATAAAACGCATGGCGGCAGGATCATATAACTCCTCTATTTCTACCTGGGTGATTGGTCTAGTGAACACCTCTGGGTCAAAGGTGGGGTAACTGGCCATGGCAATAACACCGCCAGTACGCACATCCACCGCCACCACCGATCCCCACTTGGCATCGGGATATTTACTTTGCAACGTTTTGATTTGCGCTTCCAGACCGGATTCAGCTGCTTTTTGTACTTTATGATCTATACTTAAAACCAGATCACTGCCCGGCACCGATTGAGAAATTCCTAAATCCCGTATCGGCCTAGCTTGGGCATCTACCTCCACTTGTCGAGCACCGGCGGTACCGCGCAAATACTCCTCGTATTGATATTCTAGCCCAGCCTGCCCAAACTTGTCCCCCAAACGATAGCCTTTATCTTTTAGTTTATTTAGTTGACTTTCTTGAATTTGCTGCACATAACCCACCACATGGGCGGCAATGGGTCCTTGGGGATAATTGCGCACCGGTTCCACGTCTATAACCACACCGGGTAATTCTAATCTGTGCTGTTCTATTTCTAACACCGTTTCCAATGGTACGTTGGTAGAAATTTTTATCGGTTCATACAAGCGCAAACTTTGAGCGTCTAATTTCTCTTGAATTTCCTCCACCTGGATGTCTAATATTTTAGCTAACCTTTCAGCCACTTCAGGAGTGTTTTTTAAGCCTAAATAAACCAAAGAAACGGTGTAAACTGGCTTGTTACTGACCAGTTTAGTTTTGCCGTCACTGGCATAAATCTCTCCCCGAGGTGCTTCTATAGGTATTAACCGCATATGGTTTTGCTGCGCTTTGGTTTTAAATTTTTCTACCTGGTAAAGCTGCAGGTAAGCCAATCGGCCAACAAGAATGGTAAAAACCAATACTACCAGCACTAACATAACTTTACTATTTCTTTTTAGTAATTTACTTTCCATTTCATTACCCCTTCTAAATTTCGGGCATTTTCAGCAGGCCTTTGGTATTGGAATGATAAAAGCGTCCGTAAAATATCGGTGTCAAAATGGCATTGTAAAATGCCACTGGTATTATCACTTGGAAAATTGCTGACATGGGAGCAGTTTTAATCCCAATAAATAACAATATCAAATAATACACCGTTTGTCCAACGATGCTGCCCACAAAGGTAACTGTTGTGGAAATGATAATACTCTCCTTGTATAAACTGGTTTTCCCAATTCCCACCACATAACCGGCAGCCATTTTAGAAAGGGCATTTAATCCGATATAATGGCCAGTTAAAAAGTCTGTTAACAAGCCGCCTAAAAACCCCAAATAGGCCCCCTCACGCGGGCCATGTATAAAACCATAGTAGATCACCACTAACAGTACTAAATCGGGTTTAACGCCAAGAAACCTAACAAAATCAAAGATGGTGGCCTGTAATACCAGTGCCACCCCTAAGATTCCTGCAAGTAATAATACACGCAATTTATTCCATACCCTCCACTGAGAGATTAACCTCCGGCTTATAAACAGTCTTTACTATAAAAACATTCTCCAGTACGTTAAAGTTCACAAAGGGCTTAATGGTAGCTATTTTAAATAGTCCAGCCGGGTCATCCTCCACCGAAAATATCTTACCAATTCTAATGCCACTGGGATAAACGCCACCAACACCAGAACTAATTACCACCTGGTTATTTTTCACCTGTTCATTCTTAGGTAAGTGAACCATGCGCACTACTCCAGTGCTGTTGGCAATGCCCTCCACCACGCCAGGCACCCGGCTTTGTTGCACCTGTGATCCGACGCCACTTCTGGGGTCAGTTATTAAAAGTACTTCCGCAGTTTGGTTAGAGACAGCCACTACTCTGCCAACCAAACCCTCCGGTACCACCACCGCCATATCCCGTTCTACCCCATCGGCAGCACCCCGGTTTAATGTAATGGTGCCAAACCAATTGCCGGGATCACGGCCAATAACAGTGGCAGACATCAGTTGGTAATTTTCTGCAGTGGCTTCACGATAATTCAGAAGCTCTTTAAACTGGCGATTTTGTACTTTATATTCCTCTACTTGATTCAATTCACTCTTCAGTTTTCTAATTTCATCCTTTAGGGCCTGATTCTCTTCCTTTAAGTGGCCCAATGAACCAATAAAGGATATGTTTTCTTTGATACTACTGCTGATACCCATAGTAACTTTTTGCAGTGGCGCTAAACTGTCTTTAACCGCCACTTCCAAAGGGGTCTGGGCACTGCGGGAAAGGGTAGTCATGTTTATTACAATCAAAACAATCACTATAAAAACTACCAGCAAAAAAACTTTTTTATAATTATTACGGGACAATCAAAACACACCTTTTACGCCAACTTCTTAGGCTTAATTAGCACCCGTTTTAATACATCAATGTTCTCCAGCACTTGACCAGCCCCATAGGCCACGGCAATTAAAGGTTCTTCGGCCAAGTGTACCGGCATACCGGTTTGTTCACTGATTAAATGATCCAATCCCCGCAATAGCGAACTGCCGCCAGCCATCATAATACCGCGATCCATAATATCAGCCGAAAGTTCCGGTGGGGTTTTTTCCAGTGTCACTTTAATGGCTTCGGTGATACTGGCCACTGGCTCGGACAGCGCCTTATAGATTTCTTCCGAGGTAATGGTTACTGTTTTGGGTAACCCAGTAACTAAATCGCGACCTCTCACTTCTTCGGTTTCAATTTCATCTAGAGGATAGGCCGTGCCCAGTTCAATTTTAATGTGTTCAGCGGTACGTTCACCAATCATCAGGTTATAGGCCTTTTTGACATGTTGAATGATGGCGTCATCCATTTCATCACCAGCTACCCGAATGGAACGGCTGGTGACAATGCCTCCCAGCGAAATAACCGCCACTTCGGTAGTGCCGCCACCAATGTCGACGATCATATTACCAGTGGGTTCATGCACCGGCAGGCCTGCTCCAATGGCTGCCGCCATTGGTTCTTCGATTAAATACGCTTCTCTGGCCCCTGCCTGTAGCGCCGCCTCCCGCACTGCCCGCTCTTCCACCGCGGTAACCCCGGAAGGAACGCTGATCACTACCCTTGGTTTAACTAAAAAAGTCGTCCCTCTAATGGCTCTGTTGATAAAATATTTAATCATGGCCTGGGTGATATCAAAATCAGCAATTACCCCATCTTTCATTGGTCTGATGGCGGTAATATTGCCCGGAGTGCGGCCAATCATCCGCTTAGCCTCTTCCCCCACCGCCAACACTTGATTAGTTTCCCTTTGAATAGCCACCACCGATGGTTCCCTTAAAACTATACCTTTACCCTTTACATAAACCAAAGAGTTAGCAGTACCCAAATCGATACCCATATCTTTGGAAAACATTCCTATTCTCATTGCCTAGCACCTTCCTACTCATATTATTCCTTTTGCTTTTAAGCTGACAAATTTATTATCTCCAATAATCAGGTGGTCTAAGACTGATATCCCTAAAATTTCTCCACCCTCTTGAATGCGCCTGGTAATTTCAATATCTTCTCTGCTGGGAGTTGGGTCACCACTGGGATGATTATGCACCAAAATAATATGGGCACTACTTTTTTTAATGGCTACCTTGAACAGTTCCCGGGGGTGTACCACTGAGGAATTTAGGGTACCAACACTAATTGTTTCTATCGCCAGCACCTGGTTTTTGGTATTTAATAACACTGCCTTAAAATGCTCTCGATCTAAATACCGCATATCGTCCATCATTAGTAAAGCTGCGTCATCGGGCGATTGAATGGTAGTTCTCTCGGCCGCAGGCATTAAAGCCAGGCGGCGACCAACTTCCAATGCAGCCTTAATTTGCACCGCTTTAACTTGTCCAATTCCTTTGAGCGCTGCTAGTTCTTCCACTGTTGCATCTAATAATCCTGCCAAGTCTTTAAAGTGCACAAATAACTGGCTGGCTAAATCTAGGGCAGACATCTGCTTAGTACCGGTTCGTAACAGTATCGCCAATAATTCAATGTTAGAAAGTGAAACTGCCCCCACACTTAATAACCGTTCCCGTGGACGCAATTCAGCTGGCATTTCTTTAAGGGTTAGATATTGCAAATTAATCCCCCCAACAGCCCAGCTAATACATTAAAAACTATTGGTTTAAGCAGACATTATCTAATACGTGATAGTTCATTTTTTTTAGTAGGTATGCTAGGCGTTCTAATGGTAATCCCACCACATTAAAATAACAACCTTCTATACCTGCAACAAAAATTGAAGCAACTCCCTGAATGGCATAGGCGCCGGCCTTGTCCATCGGCTCTCCTGTGGAGACATATGCTTCAATTTCTGTGGTGGTCATTGGATTTAAAAAAACCTTTGTTCTTTGATGGGTAACCTGCTGGTTACCAGTGGCAGCATCGACAATGGCTACCCCACTATAAACATAGTGGGCGCTGCCTTGCAGCTTGGTCAACATTTCTTTAGCATGATGATGGTCCTGTGGTTTACCCAATATCTGGCCATTATGTACCACCACAGTATCTGATCCAATAACCAGGCCAGCTTCCCTTTCTGCTGCCACCGTCTGGGCTTTGCGCAGTGATAATAGCTCCACAACAGCACCTGGTGCCATTTCTGCAGGCACTGCTTCCGACACTGGTTTTACTGCCACTTCAAACTTTAGACCTAGACTCTGTAATAGTTCCCGACGTCTGGGCGATGAAGAAGCTAGAATTAACACTAAGTATACCTCCTAAAGTTTGCGGTAACCTACATAGCCTAATATTAATCCCAAGGCAGTAAATGGCCCCACCGCCAAAGTTAACCCAAAACTAACACTAAAAAAATTCATATCTAAACTGGTGGTGGTTAACCCTATATCAAAAAAGTTTTTAGCTAGCGGTAGTATCGGTGCTAAAGTTGCTCCCAATGCACTGCCTGCCACACCGCCGCTCAGTAATAGTAAAAATAACAACCAAGCACTACGGCCTTTACTGAATCCACCTCTGGCCATAAGATCCCCCTGATTTTTTTACTATCAGTTTATCATCACTACAAAAATCAGACAAGCAGTATCTATGTCTCTCCAGTTATTAACAAGGGCAAGGGCCTATTAATTATTGCTCCCCATTAATTGTTTCTTCATTGTCAGGTTAAAGGTAAGAATTTCTAGCTTAACAGATAAATCTACATTGCGCACTTCTATCCCATCAGGTACGTGCAAGCTAATGGGAGCAAAGTTTAGTATGCCTTCGATACCATTTTCAACAAATTGATTTGCCACTTCTTGGGCTGCCCGTGCTGGCACCGCAATTATGCCAATGCGCACATTATGCTCTTTAATCACTTCACCCATTTTTTCAGTCGGTAGCACTTCTACATCGGCTATGCTTTTGCCAATTTTAGTTAAGTCATTCTCAAATACAGCTATAATATTAAAGCCACGGTCCCGAAATTCACCATAGGTTACCAATGCAGAACCCATGTTACCAGCACCAACCATAATTAAGTTCCAAGGTTCAGTTAAGCCTAAAATTTTAATGGTATAACGAATTAAGTCTTTTACGTTATAACCGACACCCCTAGTACCAAATTCCCCGAAATAAGCCAGGTCTTTACGTACCTGAGCTGGACTAACTCCCACACCTTCAGCAATTTCCCCAGAGGATATCGTAGTAACTCCTTTTTTATCCAAACGCTTAAGGAACCTAGAATATACTGATAACCTGGTGACAGTAGCTTCTGGTATTTTTATTGCTTTCACCTCGGTCGCCTCTCTTTCTACCAATATATACAGTAATTAAAAAAGTTTCGCAAACACTTCACCTAGTCTATTATAATCATAAATCAAAAATCTGAAAAGTGCTATTGTGTAAACTATCATTTAATAATTATTGTTTAACCAAATAAATTGTCAAAATACTGAGTGACCGGAGTGAAAACTGCTGCTATAAACTGAAGGGGATTGGGCAATGAAATATCTAGTACAATACTAAAACTTAATACTATGCCCACAACCATCAATACACTAAAGGAAATTAGGTCACGCCACATTTGTTTTTTAATTAAAGTTGGTACTTGAAAGGCAATAATTGCCAAAAATAACACTGTCAAGCCAAAAATAATCATCTTTTATTCTCCTAGTTAACGTCAGGCCTAATAGGTTTTGATACCAAACCGGTGCGCGGAATTTCTGTTTGTACATTAATCACCACTTCTACATTGGGGAGAATTTCATACCACTGGTCAGATATTTGCTTCCAGTACTGGGGATAATGCCGGTATACCGCTCCGCCAAATCCAAAAACATCAACATGATGCTCCTGTTGGGCAGTTTCTAAAGCCATTTCTATGTCCTGTTTAATTTCATTTGCTAGCAATTGTTCTATCCTTATCAAATTTTCTGGTTCACTGTAATCCACATAAACTCGGGATTCCGCCACATTGGCTTCGGTTTTTATATTGATGTTGAATATAATATCACCTTCAGCAGTCACTGTAGGGGACATGTCACTGCTACTATTAATAATTTCCAAGGATACATTATTTTCCTGGCCACCAAGACCGAAGGTATATATTCCTCCCTGGAGGCCTTCTCTAACCCATAATAGTCCTCTGGTTTCTCGTTCCCCTAACCACCCCACCATTCGCCCTTTATCAAATATGGCAGTGCCAGAGAGATTAATATCTTGGGGATTAACTTGTCCGCCCTCTGCACCGGTTTTAGTGGGCACAACTGCCCGATTTAAAGCTAAATCTACTCCAGCAGTATAAGCGGACATTCCTGTATCTGCCAACATCTCTAAAAAGTCTCCCAATTGGGTCGGCGCATATACCGGTTCACGGTCTTGTTCTAAAATAATCTCCACTATCCGTCCGGCCGGCGATATTTCGAGGGGGTTAGCTGCCTCCAACAATTGGCTTTGATCTGTTTGGGCGCTACTAATTATCACCCAGTTATTGCGTCGAATTTGCGGGTTGCGATCAAAGAAATCCATTAAATCCACAACCCCTTCCCGGGCCAATTGCTCTGAAATAATAATCACCTGATTGTGAGAAAAATACAGTTCTCTAGGGATACTGGAACTCATCCCTCGCACCGCTTCAAAAATCGTTTTGCCCTGATCAGCAAAATTGCGATAGGCAGCCGGGCCATCACCACCTCCGCCGCCACCACCCATGCCACCGCCACCACCTCCGGTGAGGCCGGTGGGATTGATGGTCTGTACAATCACCTCAATGTTACCATCTTCACCTTTATCTAAAGCTATGGCCAGCACTATCGCCAACTGTTCCACTTCCACTTTGTCCCAACAAGCCGTTTGGGTCAGCATCATCAGAACAATTAAGCCAGCACATAACAAATTATTTGCTTTTATGCCTGCGGTGGCTGCGCCGTTTTTTGGTGCCAGTTTGTGATTTATCTGCCTCTTCATTTTGCCCTTCAGTTTGTTGGTCCCTCCTGGTGTTCATAGTTTCATAATGACGCTGGCGTTCTCCCTGCCAAGCACTTTTATCGTCTTCAGTTTTTTTATCCACCTCTTGGTGCTGATCACTCAATTTATTTTGCCAAGGTCCGGGTTTTAAATCTGGCAACTGCCGGTATGGGTTGTCTTTACTTAATTGTTCTGGGCGCCGGTTATAAGCCCACAGGGGTGCTCTGACCACAGTATCCTTTAGGCCGGATTGGTCTACGGGAGCAAAGGGTGCCAAGTAGGGGACCCCAAAGCTGCGCAATCCCGCCATATGTACCAAAATAACCATTAAACCAACCATAATGCCAAAAAGCCCCAGTGTACCAGCTAAAAGCATCATTGGAAATCGCAAAATCCGCATTGCAATGGACATGTTGAAGGCGGGATTAACAAAGGAGGCAATACCAGTTACCGCCACAACAATAACCATTAAGGGTGATACTATTCCTGCGGAAACCGCAGCCTCACCCACCACCAAAGCTCCCACAATGCTTACCGCCTGGCCAACGGGTCGGGGTAATCTTAGTCCTGCTTCCCGCAGCGCCTCAAAACTAAATTCCATTAGCAGTGCCTCCACCAGCGCCGGAAAGGGCACCCCTTCCCGGCTGGCGGCAATTCTGATTAATAGCGGGGTGGGAATCATTTCCTGGTGAAAAGTAGTGATGGCAATATACAGGGATGGCAACACTAGCGATACCCCCAAAGCTGTATAGCGCAATATCCTGATGAAAGTGCCAATAAGAAAACGCTCATAATAATCCTCCGAGGCTTGAAGAAAAGAAACAAACTCCCCTGGTATCACCAATACAAAGGGGGTATTGTCAGTAAAAATTGCCACGCGACCGGACATTAAAGCATCGGCCACCTTATCTGGACGCTCGGTATGAATAATTTGGGGAAAGGGTGAATAAGGGTTATCTTCAATTAATTCCTCAATGTAACCACTTTCCAGCACCCCATCTATTTCAATACGGGCCAAACGCTTTTTGGCCTCTGCCACCAACTTAGGGTCAGCCAAACCACGGATATAACCAATGGCCACACTGGTATTAGAAATTCGACCAATGGTCATACTCTCGATAATTAAATTGGGAGACTGCACCCGCCTGCGCACCATGGCTGTGTTGGTGCGCAGGTTTTCCACAAACCCTTCTCTGGGGCCCCGCACCACGCCTTCGGATAATGGTTCACTAATGCTGCGGTAGTTAAAGCCTTTGACGCTAACTAACAGACACTTTTTGTGCTTATCTATAAAGACCGCCGCATCACCATAGAGTACACCACCAAGGATGGCTTTATAATCATCGGCAATGCGCACATCAGAAGCAGCCAGCATGGCATTGAGCACCTGCTCAAAGGGTATGCCACCGCCTTTGCCATTGCCAGACAAATTTTGATTAGTCATCAGCGGTTTCATAATGGATTTATTAATCATGTCTGCATCGGTCATTCCGTCCAAATAGACAATGGCCGCCTGGGTATCCCCGTTGGGGCCAATACTAAATTTGCGCACCACAAAGTCGCTATTACCGGCCATGATACTGCGCAATGCATTAACGTTCACATCTAACTGATAGACAACTTCCATACCCTCCAGTTCTTTGGCTTGAAAAATATGAGGGATGGGATCTGCTGGAATTTGAGATGGCTTTTTGGTGCTGAGCGGACGCTTCATTTTGGGCATAAATCCCAACAGTTTTTGCAACGCCCCTTTATTTTTCATAAAAAAACCCCTCCAAATAATATGCATGTTTATTATTGGTAGGGGTGGTTTATTTTATTCTACAGTTTTAAATATGTGTGCTCTGGCTTCCGCCAACATATACAATGATCCCGTAACACACAGCAGTTGTTGGTCTTTAGCCAGTGCTATGCCTTGATCCACAGCATCGGCCACCTGTTCATAAACATATACGTTTTTAGTGTAACCCTTGGCCCAATTGGCCACCTGCTGCCAATCTCCCGCCCGGGGGTTATTGGGTTTGGTAATTACCACTGCCTCTGCCATCGGGGTCAGTGTTGCTATTACCCGTTGCCGCTCTTTATCGGCCAGCATGCCCAACACCAGCACTATACCCCGCTGAGGAAAATATCGATTTAGTGTAGCCACCAGCGCTTTAACTCCAGCTAGGTTATGGGCACCATCCAATACAATTGTGGGAGTGGTGTCCAGTACTTCAAAGCGCCCCGGCCAGCTGACCTTCGCCATGCCGGCTTTCACGATGGCTGGGGTTAAAATTACCCCGTGGGGTTCCAAAGCCTCCAAAGTAGCTATGGCGGTGGCAGCATTGGCCTGTTGATGTTCGCCCAATAGCGGTAAAAACAAGTGCTGGTAGTTGTGCAATTTACCTTTAATGGTTAAATACTGCCCTTTAATGGTGCTGTCCCCTTGTCCACTCCAGGTGATGTCTTGCCCCACCACTGTTAAGGGTGCCCCATTTTTGTTGCAGGTTTCTTTAATTATTGCCAACGCTGCCTTATTTGCCGCCGCAGTGACCACCGGCACTTGGGGTTTGATAATACCAGCCTTTACCTGAGCAATTTCTGCAATGCTATTACCCAGCAAATTCATATGATCCATACTGACATTGGTAATTACCGACACCAGCGGTTGCACCACATTGGTGGAATCTATTGCTCCCCCTAACCCCACTTCCATAACCACATAGTCCACTTGCTCTTGGTAAAAGTAAGTTAGAGCCATGGCAGTGCTAACCTCAAACTCAGTGGGATGCTCCACACCCTCTGCCACCATAGCATCCAGATGTGGTTTAAGCTGCTGTACCAGTTCGCTTACCGCCTGCTCACTGATTTCGGTACCATTAACGCGGTAACGCTCAGTATAGCGGTGTAAGTGGGGTGAAGTGAAGGCGCCCACCCGGTAACCGGCCTGCTGCAAAATGGCAGCTATTATGGCGCTGGTTGAACCTTTGCCATTGGTGCCACCCACATGGATTACTTTTAGTTTTAGGTGGGGATCGCCCAATCGTTTCAACAATGCGTTAATTCGATCCAAGCCCAAATTAATGCCGAATTTGGTTAAATTCTGTAAGTAACCTATAGCTGTTTGATAGTTCATCGTTTAGCCGCAGTTATCCTTAATTAACCAATCTTGAATGGTTAGACGCATGTTTTCCATAGCTTCCTGCGGTGTGGCACCAACGGTGGCACAACCAGGCAAATCCGCTGTCAGCGCCATATAACGGTTCTCTTCTTCATCCTTCTCTACAATTACGTTCACAGTCATTTTGATGGTACCAACCTGCTTGCCATTTTCTTCCTTTAAAACCGTATCCCATTTAAGAGCCACTTTTGACTTCTCCCCCTTTTCCTTTTCTTCATAAGACAAGGGGACAGGTCCCGTGTCTTATGAATTAGGATTATGAATTTTGAATGGCTTGCTACTTAAGCATTTCTAGCCGTTCGGTTAAAGCGTTTTTCTTGTTGGTTAGTTCTTGCTGCTTGGCTTTTTCCTTTTCTATTACCTCTGCCGGGGCTTTGGCCAGGAAGCCTTGGTTGTTTAGTTTACCCTGTACCCGCTGCAAATCCTTTTCAATGTTGGTCAAGTCCTTGTTTAAACGGGCAATTTCTTTATCGATATCAATTAAGCCCTTTAGCGGTACCACCACTTCTATCCCTTTGGCAATGCCCACCGCTGCTTGATCAGGCTTTTCAGCCAATTGGTCTGTTACAGTGACCTCGGCCTTAGCTAAATCTGCAATGTAACTGGCATTTTGTTGTAGTACTGCTTGACTGTTTTCATCGGCGGTGGCTAAAATTACCTCTGCTACTTTACTTGGTGGCACTTGCATTTCGCCCCTAATTCTTCTTACTTCGGTAATTACCTCCATCAGCAATTCCATGGCATTTTCCACATCTGGGTCACGCAGTTCTGGGTTGTACTGTGGCCATTGTTGCAGCATGATGGTTTCACCCTGGTGGGGCAAATGTTGCCAAATTTCCTCAGTGATAAAGGGCATAAATGGATGCAATAATTCCGTGGTACCCCTTAATACTGTTACCAGTACCTGTTGGGCGGTGACCCGATCCTCTGGGGTGGTTTTGCCGTACAGTCTGGGTTTAACCAGTTCAATGTACCAGTCACACAATTCGCTCCAGCTGAATTCATAAATCACCCGGGCAGCCTCACCCAATTCATAACGTCCCAGGTAATCTGTCACTTCGCTGATAGCTTGGTGATAACGACTCAATATCCAGCGATCAGCCAGTGTTAATTCTCCCCCTGCGGCATTGTTATCGTAATCTTCTAAGTTCATCAGCGCAAAGCGAGATGCGTTCCACAATTTGTTGGCAAAGTTGCGGGCGCCATCTAAGCGTTCAAAGTGGAAACGCAAATCATTGCCGGGGGTGTTACCGGTTACCAGCATAAAGCGCAGGCTATCGGCACCGTGGGTTTCAATTACTTCCAATGGGTCTACACCGTTACCCAATGATTTACTCATTTTCCGTCCTTGGGCATCCAAAACTAAGCCGTGAATAAACACTTCTTTAAAGGGCACTTCTTTCATGTTGTGCAGGCCAGAGAAAATCATCCGGGCCACCCAGAAAAAGATAATATCTCTACCGGTGACCAGCACACTGGTGGGGTAAAAATGTTTTAATTCCTCAGTTTGTTCTGGCCAACCTAAAGTGGAAAAGGGCCACAGCGCTGATGAGAACCAGGTATCCAATACGTCGGGGTCCTGCTCCATTTGACCACCGCACTTGCCACACTGGGCCGGCGCTTCCTTTGCTGCCACCATTTCACCACAGTCTTGACAGTAATACACCGGAATCCGGTGACCCCACCATAGCTGCCGAGAAATACACCAATCCCGAATGTTTTCCATCCAGTTCAAATAAATTTTAGTGAACCGCTCTGGTATAAAGCGCACATCTCCATTTTTGGCGGCGGCAATGGCTGGTTCTGCCAAAGGTTGCATTTTAACAAACCACTGTTTAGAAAGCATCGGCTCAATTACAGTGTCACAGCGATAGCAATGGCCCACCGCGTGATCGTGATCATCTACCTTTAACAGTGCACCGCTGGCTTCCAAATCTTTAACAATCTGCTTGCGGCACTGATACCGATCCATACCCCGATATTTTTCTCCCGCCATTGCATTCATCCGGCCATCTTTATCGATTACTTGAATTTCTTCCAAGTTATGACGTTTACCCATTTCAAAGTCATTGGGGTCGTGGGCTGGCGTTATTTTTACACAACCGGTACCAAAGGATGGATCCACATAATCATCCGCAATGATCGGCATTTCTCTACCAACCAGCGGCAGCACCAAGGTACGGCCAATCAAATGTTGGTAACGTTCATCTTCGGGGTGTACCGCCACCGCCACGTCACCAAGCATTGTTTCCGGTCTGGTGGTGGCAATGACAATGTACTCCTCTGGATTATCTTTAAAAGGATACTTAAAGTGATACAGGTGTCCGGGCTGATCTTTGTGTTCCACTTCAATGTCAGAGATGGTGGTACTACAATGAGGGCACCAGTTGGTAATATAGTTGCCCCGATAAATCAAGCCTTCGTTGTACAGCTTAATAAATACTTCCTGCACCGCTGCAGAACAACCGTCATCCATAGTGAACCGTTCCCGGTTCCAATCACAGGAGGCACCCAGTTTGCGCAATTGAGTGGTAATGCGGTTTCCGTACTGCTCTTTCCAATCCCATACCCGTTCTAAAAACTTTTCACGGCCCACCTCATACTTGTTGGTGCCTTCTTCTTTCAGTTGCTCCTCCACCTTCGCCTGGGTAGCAATACCAGCGTGATCGGTTCCAGGCAACCATAAAGCATTATAGCCTTGCATGCGACGCCAACGGGTAAGGATGTCCTGCAATGTGTTATCTAGGGCATGTCCCATGTGCAATTGTCCAGTGACGTTTGGTGGTGGCATTACAATACAGAAGGGCTGCCTTTTGGTATCCACCTCTGCTTTAAAATACTTACTTTCTTCCCAGTGTTGGTACCATTTGTCCTCAACTTCCCGGGGATTGTAAACTTTGTTTAATTCCTGTGACATTTTTGACCTCCTGTTTTTCAAAAATTATTACATTTCATCTACATTTAGCGTTAAATACAAAAAAGCCCCTTTCGAACAAACAAGGACGAAAAGAGCTTTATTTCGCGGTACCACCTTGATTCCGGTTACATTCACATAACCGACCCTCAATATAGCTATATCGGGCATACCCGGTTGAACCTACTACCACCAGTTTTAGTTCAGCTCAACTGCTCCGGGGCGACAGTTTACGTTTTGGGCAGGAAATTTTTCAGCCAAGAATTTCCCTCTCTGCCAGCCCAAGGGTTCGCAAACCCTCCCCTTCAACGCATTAAGAATATAGTTTTCACCCACTATATTACTGATTTTGAGCTAAACTGTCAACTTCTTCGTTGAACATAGCAAAAGTTGCTTAACGGAGCCAGACACCAGCCTGGGCAAATTGTTGTGGGTACGTCAACTTTATTCCAACAGCTGAAATCAGGCACCGCAAGATAGGTGGCTTTTGCCCTTGCATGTCAGGTCGGAGGCAGGGTGGCGCATAGGACGTGCGCCACTGGCAGCTGAGTCATGGAAGACGAATCTGCCGGGAACCCTGCCGTAGACAGCCGAATGAGCTTGGTGAGGTCTGCAAAACTATCCCAAAAGTGAGCGGGCAGCAGGTGACGGGTTTTTAAACGCAACCTATATCTCAACAACAAAACAAAAATTAAACCAAGCAAAAGACACCGGCATAACAGCGTTTAAACTGCCCTTCTTTTCATTCTTCGGGTGCTGGGTAGGTTCACTCCTAAAATACCACCAATTACCCCGGCCATTATTAGCGGTAATATAGCCAGCAACAGACCCAGTTCTAGGGTATACACACCCAAATACACCGACACTGCGGCAAAGCACAAGGCATACAAGCTCCCCACCAGTAGCCCATGCCTCATACCCTGTTTATTTGCCACTGCACCACAAATCATTGCCCCTAACAGCGAACTGATCACTACGCTAATAAAAATAATGGTGGTCAAGTGATAAACTGGCGCCGCCGTAACCATTATATACACACCCAGCGCTAACACCACTGCAATACTGATACAGATGGACCAGGTTACCCCCAATAAAACTGCCCCGGGATAAACATTTTTTTGCCCTTTAATTGGTGCAGACCAGCTAAGAAATGTTAACCGTTTCATAATTACCTCCTAGTTACTGGAAACTTTCTCTATATAAGTATGCAACAGTATAGTTTTTATGCGGACAACCTAAAAAATAATCATTAAATATTAACTAATTAATAGAATTATATGAGGATATTTCCAAAAAGTGAGGGGGAGCAAAGGTGAATAAAAAACTAATCTGGTTGGCAATTTTTTTAATTGCTGTTAGCGGGTTGGTATTAACCAAATATATGCTGACCAAGGATTCTGAACCAGAAAAAAAAATTCCCGTCGTCCGGGTGCTGGAAGAGAGAAGAAATATTCTGTTTTTACCCCACTACCTAGCTATGGAGTTGGGATTCTTTGCGGAACAAAATATTGATGTACAACTAAAAACAGTGCCCCCGGGTGAGACCGCCCACAATATTTTAGATGAGGGCAAAGCCGATGTCATTATAGCTGGACCTGGCCAAGTAATTTTAGCTGACCCCATCAAAGGGGTTAATTCCCCTAAGGCCTTTGCTGAGATCACCCAAAAGGACGGTTCCTTTTTTATAGCTAGAGAAACCAATGAAAATTTTCAATGGACCGATGTCAAAAACCGTACCATTATCTCTGGCTATCCCACCGAAGACACCAGTCTGATATTGGAATATATTCTGAGGCAGCATGAAATTGCCCCCAACTGGCACTGCAATGTAATTGAAAATTTACCCATAGAATTGCGCCCCGGTGCCTTTAAGTCCGGCAGTGGCAGTTTTATAGTTGTAGATGAACCAAATGCCACATTACTGGAAAACCAGCAGATGGGAAAGGTAGTGGCCTCTTTGGGTAACGATGCTGGCAATATGCCAGCGGCAGTATACATGGCCAACCCGCAATATTTAGACAGCAAAACCACAGTGGTGCAAGGACTAGTTAATGGCTTGCACAAAACCCAACAATGGATGATGTATCATAGCGTGGAGGAAATGGCCAATCTCGTTGCCGATTATTTTCCGGATTATGAGCGGGATTTGCTAATAGCCATTATAAAAAGGTATAAAAATATTGACTTGTGGAGCGACAATCCAATCATTGATAAAGTCAGTTATGATAACCTGTATACAGCCATTGAAAGTTCCGGAGAATTAGTTAACAAAAGTTCTTACAGTAAAGCGGTAACCAATCACTACGCCCAAAGGGCGGTCAGAACGGTGCATTATGTGCCGGAGGATAAACAAAAGCCTAAGCCGGGATTAAATTGGCGGTACATTAAGAGTTTGTTTTCATAGGCTACCAAGCATAGGAATAAAATGTCATTCGTTATTACATGCAGTATAGGGCAGGCTTCCACAGCCTGACCGCAAAACAAATCCATATTAATTTGGGCGGGGCGGCGTGGAAACCGCCCCCTACGATTTAAACTCAGAATGATACCATGGTTTAATTCATAATTGCCCTTGTATCATTGCTCTCTCTCATCTTTTAATCCCCTTACTGCCGCAATTACTAACAATATTAGTGGTATTAAAAATTGGAATAACAATGCCTCGCTAGGCCAACTGTTTGTTATAACATTAATTAAGCTGTTAATATCGTATGTCCAGGACAATGACAATGCGGAAACAAAGACCCCCAGCGGGATAACTAAAGAGCGATAACTCTGACAGCCAGTTAATTGGGCCAAACCAATGCAACTGATGTAATATAGCACCACCACTTTTAGATAGATACCACTGACCCATATGGTAACAATAATGGCATCTAAATGTTCAAAGTATTGACCAATTTCAATTCTGCGGACCATTTCTAAAGCCGGGAAAGTCATAATTGAAGTTTGTTGCACTCCAAACACACCAATGGCCAATACCCCAATAAACATAAAGCCACCCAACAACAATATTGACCAAATGAGTGTGCTGCCCAACCTTTTAGGTTCATTTAAGTAGGGAGCCAACATTAAAATAATTATCGCTTCTGCTAAAAAGGATAACAATCTAGTGGCGCCGTTAAAAATTGGACCAATGCCCTCGGTCATAATAGGAAAATAATTTTCCATTTCTAACCGCGGTATAAGCAAAAAACCCACTAAAAAGAGCAAACCGATCCCCAATGGTAGCAATAATTCTGTTACCCGGGCAATCACTTCAATGCCCTGGTTTACTGCATAGGCAGCAATTAATATCATTAAAATAACAAAAACACTTAGTGGGGTGCTCCCCATAAAAGCTACTTTCATAATCACACTAATTTGAGCAACGCTGTTACCGGTGAGCACAACAAAGTAAAAAAATAAAAATACAAAGGCCGTTACCCAACCTAACCACTTGCCCAACACAATTTGTATTATTTGAATTAGATTTTTTTGCGGGAATCTGTTAGCCAAAGCCAGCGCCACCGCTGCCACCACTAAAGCCTCCGCTGTGGCAATAATTATTGAAATCCAGGCGTCCCTGCCGGCAATGGCAGCCACAATTGCTGGTAAAAAAACATCTGCGGTGGAAATAATTACAGTGATGATAATAAACAATAACTGGCGGGCAGATATTTTACCGGGATCTAAGGTAAACACATCCATTGAACGAGACATAAAGTCACTCCTGGCATATTCTTTCATCCTTGCATAGTATTTTCCAACTTTAACTATAAAATTCAAAAGGACGCTTTATTAAAAGCGTCCTTTAGTATACCCACTCTTCGATTATTTGCAGTAATTCTTCTCGCCCAGCTCCAGTTTCGGATGAAGTGGCTATCAACTGATGCCGAGGCTGCAGTTGTAGTACTTTTTTAATCTGGGCCTGTTGCTTTATGAGTTGGCTTTTTGACAGTTTATCAATTTTGGTCATGGCAATTACCGTTGGTACATTATAATGGCACAGCCATTGATACATTTGCAGGTCTTGCTTGGTGGGATCATGCCGGACATCCACCAGTTGAACCACTCCCCGCAAATTTTCACGTTTTTCTAAATAACTTTGCACCATCTTGCCCCAACTTTCTCTGACCCTTTGGGGAACCTTGGCGTAGCCATACCCTGGTAGATCCACCAAATGAAAACTATCATTAACAATAAAAAAGTTAATCAGTTGTGTACGACCAGGCTCGCGGCTAGTGCGGGCTAACTTTCTACGATTAACCAGCTTATTTAACAGTGATGACTTGCCGACATTAGATCTACCAGAGAAGGCTACTTCTGGCAGATCTACGTCTGGACAACCTTTAAGTTCCACTGCACTGGTAACAAATGCTGCTGTTTTTATTTTCATGAGGGTATTACAGAACTCCCTTGCTGAATTTCCTCTGGCTGGTGAGGGGGCTCATATGACAAATCCGGTTCGCTGGATTCGTCTTGCACGTTGGTTTCTGGTGGCAGTAAAGCAATTTCCAAAACTCTATCCATATGGTCTACAAACTTAAATTCTAACTTGCCTTTAACGCTGTTAGGAACCTCAGCTATATCCTTTTTGTTTTCTTTGGACATTACCAGAGTTTTAATGCCTGCCCGTTTAGCAGCCAACACCTTCTCTTTAAGACCACCCACCGGCAACACTTTCCCCCGCAACGTAATCTCTCCGGTCATGGCTACGTCCCAGCGCACTTTGCGCTTGGTAATGGCAGAGGCCAAAGCGGTGGCCATGGTAATACCTGCCGAAGGACCATCCTTAGGAATAGCCCCTTCCGGGACATGCACATGCACATCATATTTATCAAAAAACTCGGGATTAATATTTAACTGCACCGCCCGACTGCGCACATAACTATACGCCGCCTGGGCCGATTCCTTCATCACATCACCCAGCTTACCGGTCAGCGTCAGTTTGCCATGACCAGGGTAAGTGGTAACTTCAACACTCAATGTATCCCCACCAACCTCGGTCCAAGCTAAGCCGGTGACCACACCAACTTCGTCTGTTTTTTCGGCCATGTTATAGCTAAACTTGGGGATACCCAGGTATTTCTGCAGGTTCTGGGGTGTAATTTTTACTTTTTTGTTTTTGTCTTCAACAATCTGTTTGGCGGCCTTTCTACACAAACTGGCTATATTGCGCTCTAGGTTGCGTACTCCAGATTCTCTGGTATATCCTTGGATAACCTTACGAATGGTATTTTCAGAAATCTGGGTTGAGCCCTCTGGCAATCCGTGTTCTTTTAGTTGTTTAGGCAACAGATGCCGCGTGGCAATTTGCACTTTCTCTTCTTCGGTGTAACCAGAGAGATTAATGATCTCCATTCTATCCAACAGTGGCCGCGGGATGCTGTACATGTTGTTAGCTGTAGTAATGAACATAACATTAGACAAATCAAAGGGCACTTCAATATAGTGATCCGAAAAGGTACTATTTTGCTCGGGATCTAGCACTTCTAGCAGCGCTGAAGAAGGGTCACCCCGGAAGTCATTACTCATTTTGTCTATTTCATCAAGCAGAAATACCGGGTTTTTAGTGCCAACTTGTTTCATTCCTTGCATAATGCGCCCAGGCATTGCCCCCACATAAGTGCGGCGGTGGCCTCGGATCTCTGCCTCATCCCTCACTCCGCCGAGGGATATACGCACAAATTTTCTTTCAAGGGCTCTGGCCACCGATCGGCCAAGGGAAGTTTTCCCTACCCCTGGGGGGCCCACCAAACATAAAATGGGTCCCTTCATTTTTTTGGCCAGCTTGCGAATGGCCAAATATTCAATAATTCTTTCCTTTGGTTTTCTTAAACCATAATGGTCAGCATCTAAAATTTCTTCGGCCTTTTTAATGTCTATGCGGTCTTTAGTGGTTTTGCTAAAGGGCACCGCCAACAACCATTCTACATAGTTGCGCACCACTGCTGCCTCTGCCGCCATGGGAGGCATTTTTTCCAGTCGATCCACTTCTTTTAAAGCCTTTTCTTCCACATCTTTAGGCAGTTTAGTTTTAGCAATCCGCTCCCGCAGTTCTTCTGCTTCGGCAGTGCGGTCGTCTTTGTCCCCCAATTCTTTTTGAATGGCCTTCATCTGTTCCCGCAGGTAATACTCTTTTTGATTCTTTTCCATCTGCTTGCGCACACGAATGTTAATTTTGCGCTCTAATTCAACTATTTCCAATTCTTTAGCCACAATGGTACACAGTTTTTCCAAACGGGTTACAATATCAATTGCTTCTAACAGCCGCTGTTTGTCTTCAATGCGCAAAGTCAAATGAGATGCCACCACATCAGCCAATCTACCTGGTTCTTCTAGGTTAACCACCGACACCACAGTCTCCGGTGGAATCTTTTTAGACAGTTTTACATATTGCTCAAACTGGTAGACAAGATTGCGCATTAAAGCTTCAATTTCACTGTCTTTGGTCACTTCTTCATCGTACTGTTCCAGCCGCACTTTAAAGAAGGGCTCCTGTTCCTCATAATCCAGAATCTTTGCCCTGGCAATGCCCTCCACCAGCACCCTAATGGTACCGCCTGGTAGCTTTAGCAACTGTTTTACTTCCGCCACTGTACCAACAGTATAAATATCTTCTTCTGTTGGATCATCGGTTTGGGCCTCTTTTTGCGTGGCCAGGAAGATATGGCGTTCCTGAATCATTGCTTCTTCTATGGCCTGAACAGATTTTTCCCGTCCCACGTCGAGGTGAATCACCATATAAGGGAAAACCAAAATACCTCGTAAGGGCAACATTGGCAATACTTTTTCAATTGAATTCATGTCCTGCACCTCCCAGCACTAGCGTTCAGTGCTTATTAAACTTATGTAAGATAGGATTATTCTATCATAATCAAAATTAGCCATCCATACAATAAATGCTAAAACATAGATAAACCCAGCATGAGCTGGGTTTATTGATTATTATAGAGATAATCTTAAAAAATACAACCCCACCATTACCCATCACCCATTGTTTTTGTTTTTATAGTTTCTGACTGCTCATCAACGGAGAAACTGTGGCAGTCAATACCTCAACTGGATTGTTAAGATTACTTTGTTTATCCAAACTAACTTGGTAAAGAAGTGATCCACTGATCACTTCTTCTAGTTTCTCCACTGGTACAACTTCAATTCCTGCAATTTCAGAAAATAATTTTTGATTGTTTTCAGCTGGAATGTATACTTTAGACGCTCCAGCCACTTGAGCTGCCTGAACTTTAGCCACTACCCCGCCCACCGGTTTGACCATGCCTCGAATGGACAGCTCGCCGGTCATCGCCACTTTGTTATCCACCGGAATGCCAGTAATGGCAGAATAGACAGCAGTGGCAATGGTTACTCCAGCCGAGGGGCCATCCACAGGTACACCACTGGGAAAGTTGATATGTAGGTCATAGTCGCGATAATCTACCCCCATCACCCGACGCAATACTGTTAAAACATTTTCCGCTGATCCCATGGCAGTACTCTTTCGTTTTAATGTTCGCCCTCCCCCCCCCATTTCTTCTTGTTCTACCATGCCGGTAATAATAATTTTGCCTAATCCTTTGGTGGCTGGAATTGCAGTGGCCTCCACCTCTAATATCATGCCTAAATTGGGGCCGTAAACCGCCAGCCCATTGACTACACCCACCTGGGGAGTGGCAGCAATCTTTTTCTCCATTCGCGGGGTGTATCGGCCGCTGTTCACCACCCATTCCACATCGGCAACACTAATTTCTTTTCGTTGCTCTCCAATGGCGATACCTGCGGCCAACTGAATAATGTTCACCGCTTCCCGGCCATTGGTGGCATAACGTTTAAGAACATCCAGTGCCTCCGATTGCATGGGGATATTTATTTTATTAGCTGCATTTTTGGCAATTATACCAATTTCCTCGCTTAATAGCGGCCGAAAAAATATTTCCAAACAACGGGAACGAATGGCTGGTGGTATTTCTTCGGGAGTGCGCGTGGTGGCACCCACCATCCGAAAATCAGCAGGTAAACCATTTTGAAAAATATCATGAATATGTTGCGGGATATTGGTATCTTCAGAACTATAGTATGCACTTTCTAAAATCACTTTTCTATCTTCCAGCACCTTTAAAAGCTTATTCATTTGGATGGGATGTAATTCACCTATTTCATCAATAAACAGCATGCCGCCATGGGCCTTGGTAACAGCACCGGCTTTGGGTTGAGGAATACCGGCCATTCCCATAGCCCCGGCTCCCTGATAAATAGGGTCGTGCACCGAACCAATCAAAGGGTCGGCAATACCCCGCTCATCAAATCGTGCAGTACAGGCATCAACTTCAACAAATTTAGCATTTTCTTTGAATGGGGATTGACTATTATTTTTAGCCTCTTCTAATACTATGCGTGCAGCAGCAGTTTTGCCAACACCCGGTGGCCCATAAATAATTACATGTTGTGGGTTAGGTCCACACAATGCCGCCCGCAAAGACTTTAAACCCTCGTCCTGCCCAATAATTTCTTGAAACTTGGTGGGCCGCGTCTTTTCTGCCAGTGGTTCTGTTAAAGCAATGGACCGCATACGTTGCAATTTTTCCAGTTCTTTACGGGATTCCCGCTCCACTGCATTTTTATTTCCTTGCTGGGTTTTTAACAGGTTCCAAAAATATAGACCAATTACTATGGCAAAAAAGAATTGAGTAAACATAAAAATACTACCTAAGCCGCCAAATCCATCCATTTACTTTAAATCCTCCTCTACAGACTTTATACCAGGTAGTATTACTAAACTCTGCAAAAATTATCCATTTAACGACACGCAAAAAAGTCGCGTTCTATGAACGCGACTTTTTTATGCTGATTCTTCTTTTTTCTTTGCCGAAATAATAATCGGGGCTTCCTTTTTTAAAATGCAATCCTTAGTGATTACTACTTTCTTAATATCAGTTCTGGATGGAATGTCGTACATAATGTCCAACATTACCTCCTCCAGAATGGCACGCAAACCCCGGGCACCGGTGTTACGTTTAATGGCCTCTTTAGCCACTGCTTGCAACGCCTCTGGCTGAATTTCTAATTGCACCCCATCCAGTTCAAACAATTTATCATATTGTTTGGTGAGGGCATTTTTAGGCTCAGTAAGAATGCGCACCAATGCATCTTCATCCAGAGCTTCTAAGGTAACAATTACTGGCAAACGGCCGACAAATTCTGGAATTAAGCCATACTTGAGCAAATCCTCTGGCAGCACATTCTTTAAAATTTCGCCAATTTTCTTTTCTTGTTTGGTTTTAATATCTGCACCAAAGCCCATGGACTTTTTGCCGGTACGGTTTTGAATTAACTTGTCTATACCATCAAAGGCACCACCACAAATAAATAAGATGTTGGTAGTATCAAGTTGGATAAACTCTTGATGTGGGTGTTTCCGCCCACCCTGTGGTGGTACACTGGCAACGGTTCCTTCTAAAATTTTCAATAAAGCTTGCTGCACTCCTTCACCAGACACATCTCTGGTGATGGAAGGATTTTCGGACTTACGAGCAATTTTATCGATTTCGTCAATGTAAACAATACCTTTTTCTGCCCGTTCAACATCATAGTCGGCAGCCTGGATAAGTTTAAGCAAGATGTTTTCAACATCTTCACCAACATAACCAGCTTCGGTTAAAGAGGTTGCATCGGCAATGGCAAAAGGCACATTTAACAAACGAGCTAGGGTTTGGGCCAGCAGTGTTTTACCGCTACCAGTTGGCCCCATCATTACAATATTGCTCTTTTGCAGCTCTACATCATCAATTTTGCCACCAAGATTAATCCGCTTATAATGGTTGTATACCGCCACCGCAAGGGACTTTTTAGCCTCATCTTGACCAATAACATATTGATCTAGAATCTCTCTGATTTCTTGGGGCTTTGGTATTTCACCAATATCCAAACCAAGATCTTCATTCAGTTCTTCTTCTATAATTTCATTGCAGAGCTCAATACACTCATCACAAATGTATACCCCAGGCCCAGCAACAAGCTTTTTAACTTGATCTTGTAATTTGCCGCAGAAAGAACATTTTAGTTGGCCTTTTTCATTCAACATTGTTTCACCTCTTTTTTATTTCTTGCGTTTTGAGATCACCTCGTCGATGATTCCATACTCTTTGGCCTGCTCTGCGGACATAAAGAAATCACGTTCTGTATCTTTACTAATTACGCTTAGTGGTTTTCTAGTATGTTTAGACAGTAATTCATTTAATGTCTCTTTCATCCGCAAAATTTCACGGGCGTGAATATCGATATCTGTGGCTTGCCCTTGGACACCACCCAGCGGCTGGTGAATCATAATTCTGGAATATGGTAACGCATAGCGCTTACCAGGTTCACCTGCTGCCAACAGGAATGATCCCATACTGGCTGCCTGACCAAGACATATGGTTGATACTGCAGGTTTAATATACTGCATGGTGTCGTAAATGGCCATGCCAGCAGTCACCACCCCACCGGGTGAATTGATATACAAATGAATATCCTTTTCGGGATCTTCTGCTTCCAGGAACAACATTTGAGCAATGATCAAATTAGCTACAGTATCATCTATTGCCCCACCAATAAAGATAATGCGGTCTTTCAACAATCGAGAATAAATATCGTATGACCGTTCACCTCTATTTGTTTGCTCAACTACAATCGGAACCAAATGGGACACAAGAGTTCGCCTCCTAAAATAATTTATTAAAAACTATTCTACAATGTTGGCACTTTCAGAAAGATGACTCATAGTTTTACGTCTTAGTATATCTTCTTTAATAATATTTAAATCTCCTACCGATTCTAAGGTCAGTTTTAGTTGTGCTGGTTCTTGCTGGAACTGAGGAGCCATCATGGCAATTTCAGTATCTACTTCTTCATCACTCACTGATAAACCTTCTACTTTAGCAATTTCATCTAAAACCAGATCGCGACGCACTTCTTTTTCTGCATCACCCTTCATGTTGCTGCGCAGCTCGTCTAGATCTGAATTGGTGTATTTTAGGTATTGTTCTAACTCTATGCCTTGGGTTCTCAGTCTGTTACTCATATTTTGAATCATATCTTCAACGCGGTTGTTAACCATTTTTTCTGGGATTTCTACCTCTGCGTTTTCAATGGCTTTTTCAATTGCCTGCCGAGTAATTTCTGCTTTAGCTTGACTTTCCTTTCTTTCCTTTAACTTATTCACCAAATCTGCTTTTAATTCTTCCAGGGTGTCAAATTCACTTACATCTTTGGCAAACTCATCATCTAAAGCAGCCAATTCCTTGCGTTTAATGCTACTAACCTTTACTTTGAATACAGCTTCTTTACCAGCAACATCTTCTGCATGGTAATCTGCTGGGAAGGTAACATTAACGTCTTTCTCTTCCCCGGTTTTGACACCTATCATTTGCTCTTCAAAACCTGGAATAAAGGTGCCGGAGCCAATTACCAGAGAAAAACCCTCAGCACTGCCGCCTTCAAAGGCTTCACCATCAATGTAACCTGTAAAATCAATAATGGCAGTGTCGCCATTTTCAATAGCCCCATCCTCTACGCTAATGAGCTTAGCATGACGGTTTTGCATCATTTCCAGTTCTTTTTGTACGTCTTCTTCGGTTACTTCAACAGAAGGTTTGTTTATTTCAAAACCTTTGTATTGGCCAAGTTTAACCTCTGGCTGAACAGCAACCTTTAATTTTAATACCAAAGGCTCTCCGTCTTTACCCTGTATGTCTTCAACTTGTGGTTGATCAATGGGCTTGATGTTGGTTTGTTCCAATGCTTCCTTATAAATGGTTGGAAACATTTGTTCCACCGCTTCTTGAACTAAAGCTTCTTTACCAAAGCGCTGTTCGATAATCATTTTTGGCGCTTTGCCTTTACGAAATCCTGGGATGTTTACTTGATTGGCAATTTTTTTGTATGCCTTATAAATCTCTTTTGAGAATTGTTCGCCATCCACTTGTATTTCTAATCTTACTTCATTCTTTTCTAACTTTTCTGCAGTTGCTTTCATTATCTACTGCTCCCCCTTAATATATGTATTATAACCAGATAAATTTTCCAATAGAATACACCACTATCTATTGTACCCAAAAAAATACCACAATAACAAGTTTAATTCTACATTAAGTGGTAATTTCCTTCACTGGTTTTTTACTTACATTCTAAAGTATTATACTATGTTTGATATTATCTAGTAAATGTTAACTGTTGTCAATGTGGTGATTTACATCATAAAAACAAATGCAAAAAACCTTCAATTAACTAACCTGTTAATTGAAGGCTTAAATTAAGTTTGGTGCGGATGGTGGGAGTCGAACCCACACGGGGTGAACCACTGGATCCTAAGTCCAGCGCGTCTGCCAGTTCCGCCACATCCGCTTGCTTATAGATGGTGAGCCATACTGGACTCGAACCAGTGACACCCTGATTAAAAGTCAGGTGCTCTACCAACTGAGCTAATGGCTCAAATATAAATTGGCTGGGGTGGCAGGATTCGAACCTACGAATGCCGGTGCCAAAAACCGGTGCCTTACCACTTGGCGACACCCCAGCGAATTTTGAGGTTAAAATGGGGTGGATAATGGGACTCGAACCCACGGCCTCCAGAGCCACAATCTGGCGCTCTAACCAACTGAGCTATACCCACCACAGCTCGCAAAAACTATATTAACAAAGCCGCTCTCATTTGTCAACATTTTTTGTTAAGAACTCACCACTTTATTACGGCCCGATCTCTTAGCCTCATATAGTAGGTTATCGGCTACGCTTAATAGTCGATCCAATTCTTTTCCATAGATGCTACAATACTCGCCAGTAAAACATGTTACACCAAGGCTAATGGTAATTTTAATATCCCCACCATCGGTTTTAAATATGTGTTCTTCAACCAGTTTTCTCAAGTATTCAGCAAACTTTGCTGACTCAGCCAATTTTTCATTAGGTAATAGAATGACAAACTCTTCACCACCAAATCTAGCAAGTAAATGTTCAGCCTTAATGGATTTGGCCACTAAGCTGGTTAATTGCACCAACACCTGATCGCCCACCTGATGACCGTAGGTATCATTCACCCTTTTAAAGTAATCTATATCAAATAAAATTACCGAAACCGGAATGTTATCTTTACAGGCACTTTCAATATACTGTTTCATTTTTTTAAATAGGTACCGTCTGTTATATAAATGTGTTAACGGGTCGGTGCAGGCCACCTGCTCTAATTTTTCATTGACCGCAATTAGTTCATCTTGGGACGCAGCCAACTCTTCATTTTG
The DNA here is from genome assembly GCA_036763105.1 of Peptococcaceae bacterium 1198_IL3148. Classification (NCBI taxonomy): domain Bacteria; kingdom Bacillati; phylum Bacillota; class Clostridia; order Eubacteriales; family Peptococcaceae; species Peptococcaceae bacterium 1198_IL3148. Next base: position 91,609 of record JBAIYS010000001.1, read on the forward strand.
ACATTGAATCTCCTGCTGTTGTGTTTTTAATTGTTTAATTTGTTCATTTAATTGATGGTGCATTGCTTTAATTTGTATTGACATTTTATTAAAGGCAGCAACCAACTCATTAATTTCTTGGTTAGATTGAATGTCCACCACATACCCATAGTGTCCATTACCTATCTGCTTGGCAGCCGTAGCTAATTTCTCTAATGGTTTGGCAAACCGACGGGATAACCACACCACCACCGGCAAGAATATAAAGGTTATTAACACGCCAGTGTTAAAGATTGAATAATATGCTTGCCTGATCTCCTTTTTAAGTACAGCATCGGCGTCCTTTTCAATTATAATTGCCATCCGGTTGGTGCTGATGGGTCTATATACTCCGTAAACTTCTCGGCCTAGATAATTGATATATTTATCTGCGCCGCTATTTCCTGCCAGTGCTTGTTTAATGCCAAAGCTGCTGACTTTATAACCCAAGCTACTTTCTTCAATCAGCCCTTGATTAACCAGTTGGCTTTTATACTTAGATTCTGTCACTAGGGCACCATCAGCGTTAACCAAGTAGCTTTCTGTCCATTGATCTAAATTAAAATTCTGCATCAACCGGGAAATGCTATCTAAAGAAACCGCTGAAAAAAGTACACCCACCAGTTGATGGTCGTAATATGCAGGAGCTGAAAATACTATAACCGGGTTCCCTGAAAAGCGGTTAGTAATCACATCTGAAATCCAGGTTTTACCTTTAATAGACTGTTTAAAATATTCCCGATCACTAATACTGATGCCATCACTGGGAGTAGTGCCAGCGATAACATTGCCATTTTTATCTGCCACCCCCAGATCTTCAACCACTGGGTTGGTGTAAGCAATATTTATTAGGTAATCTTCAATAATTTTAGGATCCATAGAGCTAACTTTTCCTGAAGAACTTAACAATAAGCTATATTGCCGCTGCTGCCAAAACCAGTGATTGATAAAATAGACTTGCTTGTCCAACGCCGCCACCAGCGAATTATAGGTTTGTTGTTCTATACTGGTCTTTGTAGAGTGGAAATATACACCAACAGCACTGAAGGTGGGCACAATAATCAAAATCACTAGGCCCAACAGAAGAGTGTTTCTAATTTTGCCTTGTGCAATTACTTTTAGCATGTTATTTACCACCTATTGCCAAAGTTATATCCTGTTAATTATAGAATATAATTTGTTAATAAAACAATAAATTTATTAAATCAAAATTAAAAGACTCCTTTGGATGGAGTCTTTAATGGTTAGTCGCTGGCCAGCGCTGCTTTTAATTTTTGGTAAGTCATTTCTAACCCCTCGGATATTACCCTAACATCACCGATAACCGGCATAAAATTAGTGTCTCCACCCCAGCGGGGTACTATGTGAATATGAAAATGCCCTGGTATACCTGCCCCAGCAATTTTACCGACATTTACACCAACATTAAAGCCCTCAGGATTAAAGGCTTTGCGCAACAAAGTCACCATTTTTTGAGTGGTTTGAAACAACTCTAGAGATTCCTCTGCAGTCAAATCGGCAATATCCCCCACATGCCTTTTAGGTGCCACCAACAGATGACCATTATTATAGGGGTAAATATTTAGTAATACAAAAACTTTTTCTCCGCGGGTGAGTACATAATTCTCTTCATCCGCGGTGGACGCCAGCTTATCGCAAAAAATACACTGTGAGCCGTTATCTTTACCGATGTATACTGTACGCCAAGGTGCCCAAATACGTTCCATTATTTAGACCTCCCGTTTGTGAAATTTTACATTATCCTTTCGAGGTCAACCAGTGTTTTCCTGCTGACAAATACTCTATTTGTCCAACAATTCGGAAATAGTTTTAAAAGTTAGGTGGGCAAAGGGATATTTTAACCAACCATTACCACCTTGATTAGGATGATAATAGTCAATTAATATCTCCCGACCGTCAGGCAGGATTAACACATGGTTATGTATTATTCTTTGATCCATTACTTTAGCATTCCTATCAGTTAAGCAATCCCTTGCATACAGCGGGTTAAACATACAACACCTCGTTCCAAATTTCTGGGCTTGTAATTAAGACGGCAAGAGATGCTTTTCCGTTTCAGTATCAAGCGCTTAATTTTTATTAATTTTTTTCGACAAATTAGTCACATTAGATGAACCCCCACATAGAATAAATCACTGACCATTTCCTAAGGAGGGGTTTAATGTTAGCTACCTTGGGCTCTGTTTTGTTAAGTTTATCCATTGTCAACGGGTTAACTTTTTTTATTTCTTATGTGGTCAACAACAGTTTTAAAAAGCCCCTTAGCCCCGAAGAAACAGTTGCCTATTTTAAGAAGTATCAATCAGGCGATCTGGAAGCTTTTAATGTTCTGGTGGAAAGAAACCTGCGTTTGGTGGCCCATATTGCCAAAAAATATAAGGAAACGACCGAGGAAAGCTACGATGATTTAATCTCCATAGGCACAATTGGTCTAATTAAAGCCATCAACACCTTTGATGTTGAACGTGCCAAGTTTTCAACTTACGCATCCCGCTGTATTCATAATGAAATACTAATGTGTCTTAGGTCAAAGCAGAAGGACAGTTTGTTGGTTTCATTAGAACAACCAATTGGTTGTGATAAGGAAGGCAACGAAGTAACCTGGGAAAATTGTCTAGGCACCGATTCTGAAATAGTGTATGAAGAGGTTGAGGCCAATCAAGAAATGGAACGACTAAAATTGGCAATAGCCAAATTACCTGCTAAAGAGCGAACGGTAATTATTCAGCGTTACGGCTTAAATGGTACCGAACCAAGGTGTCAAAGAAAAATTGCCAAAGACATGGGTATATCCCGCTCTTATGTATCCCGCATTGAAACTAAAGGTTTAAAAAGATTAACTCAATTATTGACACCGTAAAATAGCAATTTAAATTAGGAATTTTGGAGCTAGGCACCGCGTGCTTTGGGTTGGGCGCCTGGCTCCGTCAATGTAACCTGTGTTTAATCAGTTTTACCTTCGGTTAGCATTTTGTTTCGATAATGCCAAGCCAAAACCGCTTCGGCAAAGGCCACCATTTTTTGGGTCATGCCACCACCAACTTTACCATTCATTCTGCTAGGTAAATCCCCTTTGTCAATTTTATCGTAAGCGGCAATTCCCAGTTCGGCAGCCATTTCTGTCTTGAACTCATTTAATGCCGGTTTAACGTAGGGTTTTAATTCTTGGGGCACCAAGCCTGAAGAAGATACTATCTTCAGTAGTTCTGTGGGCTCAAATTCCTTTAAAACTACATCCTTGGCCAAAATAATCCCCCCTAGCATTTATTGGTCTTTAAGAAAAAATTATATTATTCCCAATTTGTATTTTTATTATCACCAATTTTTTTAAAATTATTAAACAAAAAATTTGCAAAAAAATGACCGATTAAATCGGTCATTTATCTTTGTAGCGCAGCGTCTTTGCTTTCATCCCACAACATTTCCATTATCTCCTTTTTAATTGTGGCAAAATGTGGGGAAACAGTTACTCTGTGATCCCTGGGTCTGGGGATGTCCACCGATATCTTGGTTCTAATTTTGCCGGGGCGGCGGGACATTACATAGACATTGTCTGCCAGCAGCACCGCTTCATCAATATCGTGGGTTATAAACAAAATGGTGGTGCGTTCTTGCTCCCACACCGATAGTAACAGTTCTTGCATCACCACTCTAGTTTGGGCATCTAACGCGCCAAAGGGTTCGTCCATTAGCAATACCTCTGGTTTATTGGCCAAAGCCCGGGCAATGGCCACCCGTTGTTTCATACCCCCAGATAATGCCTTTGGCAAAGCATTTGCAAAGCTATTTAGCCCCACCAAATCAATGTAATGCCTAGCAATATTTGCCCTTTCGGCAGGGTCAACACCCTTTACCTTGAGACCAAATTCGACATTCTTCTGCACAGTTAACCATGGAAACAGCGTATAGGTTTGAAAAACCATTCCCCGCTCTGCCCCCGGTCCCACAATTTCTTTACCATTCATGCTAACCACACCGCTGGTTGCCGTTTCTAGCCCCGCAACGATGTTGAGCAGCGTTGACTTACCACAACCACTGGGACCAACAATTACCGCCAGTTCGTTTGCCGCCACTTCCAGATTAATACTGGCCAGGGCTTCAACTTGGTTGTCGGCATTGCCAAACAGCTTGCTTACCTGTTGAATAGATAATTTTGTCATACCTTACCACCAACCTTTTCACTCCAGGGAACCAGCACTTTAGCTAAGCACTTGAAGAGATAATCTGTCAGTAAGCCTAATAAGCCAATAATGATTAACCCGGCAAAGATACGGTCCACAGCTAAAAATCTCTGGGCCTTTAAAATCATATAACCCAGTCCAGAGTTGGCCGCCACCAATTCTGCCACCACTAGGTAAGTCCACGCCCAACCCATGGTAATGCGCAAGCTATCTAAAATCCCTGGCAATGAAGCCGGTAGCAATACCAATCTATAAGTCTGCCATCGGCTGGCACCCAAAGTGGATGCCGCCCGCATTAAATCCCTAGGTACGTTAGCCACCACATCACTAACCATTAAAACCAATTGAAAGAAAGTACCTAAAAATATAATTACAAATTTTTGTAAGTCGCCTATACCAAAGTACAACAGTGTTAGCGGCACCAAAGCCACCACCGGTAAATAACGGGCAAAGTCAATTGTAGGTTCAAATATCGCCTCTGCCCTTTGGGAGGTAGCAATTAAAATACCTAAAGGTATAGCAATTACCACCGCCATTACCCAGCCCACCAGCACTCGATACAAACTGACCAGAGTATAGTCTATTAAAATGCCCTCTTGCTGCATGCCGCCTAAGGATTTTATTACCGCCCCTGGGGTGGGGAGAAACAATTCTTTTACTATGCCTCCATAGGACAATAGGCACCAAGCAGCAGCCAAAAAGGCAAAGGACATTAAAGACAGCGACCGACCTTTTAACATTTATTTAGCAACCTCTTGTACAAAATCTGCGGTAATTAAAGCATCCAAATCTAACTCATTATCAATAATGCCTTTTTGTTGCCAAAACTTACCGGCCCGTTCAGCGGTGGTATAAACAGTGTCGTCACCGTCTTTGCTAAAGAAGGCCAGGTTTTCTTGTTGACCAAAAAACTGCACACCTTGGGCCATTTCCGCCACTTCTTCTTTATCTATTTGCAGTACCCGGGCCATAATCTCGTTACCTTCATCAGGGTTTGCTCGATAAAATTCAATGGCATCAAACCAAGCCTTGGTTAAACCTTCAGCCGCTTGGGGATTTTCCTTTACAAAATCAGACCGCATGGTAACTACATCCACAATGGTTCTGGGTGTTTCTTTGCTGGTTACCAATACATGACCGCCTTCCCTTTGGGACGCATTGGTAATCCACGGTTCCCAAGTTACCGCCGCATCCAATTTGCCAGCCACAAAGGCTGCACCGGCATCGCCAGCAGTCATTTCTTGAATGTTTACATCCTCTTCATTTAAACCGTACTTCTCCAACACCGTTAAAAAGAAAAAGTATGATGTCGATGACTTATCTAACCCCACAGTGGCGCCTTTAAGGTCTGCTACGGTGGCAATTTCCTTTGTAGCTACTATGCCGTCGCCACCTGCCGATTCATCCATGGCAAATATAAATGTTTCTGGTGTGCCTTTAGCAAAGTGGATAACTTCCCGATCCAGAACATTACCTAAAGCTTGAATTTGGCCAGAGGCCAATGCACTGGCATATTGTGATTCATCCTCAATCAGCACCAGTTCCGGGTTGATATTGTACTTTTCAAAGTATCCCTTCTCTTTGGCAATGTAGAGTGGGGCATAGCCTACCCAAGTGGCATGGGCCAGTTTAAATGCTACCGCTTGATCCTGATTGGCTGTGGTTTCTTTATCTTCACCGCCACAACCCATCAGCAACAGTGAAGATATTAACAGCATTACAACAAGGGTAATTAGTTTTTTCGACATAATATTATTCCTCCTTACAAATTCTTTAGTAAGGATTCTACGTTAAAACAATAATACCTTCCCGTATTAGCGATTTAGTTTATTAAAATAATAACTTGTTGCAATAGTCAAATTAACCATTGACCCCCAAATAGTTTTCTGTTAAGATAAATATCGTTCCACAATAAGGGCGATTAGCTCAGCTGGGAGAGCGCCTGCCTTACAAGCAGGATGTCGGCAGTTCGATCCTGTCATCGCCCACCAAACGCCGCTGTGGCTCAGTTGGTAGAGCGCATCCTTGGTAAGGATGAGGTCACCGGTTCAATTCCGGTCAGTGGCTCCACTTGTAATAAAATAAACACCAACCCAAAGGGTTGGTGTTTATTTTTTATATCCATCAATGTTTTGTTGTTCAGCAGGTAAAACAATTACTGCCGTCTCGGGTTTGATATGCCGTTCTGATATTTGTTTGCGCTCAACCTCGGCACCGTTAATTATGGTTACTTCATAAGTAATAATATCGTAGCCATCTTGACCAGGTTTTTCGACCTTTACTTCTCCGGGTTTAAGGCTGTTGTCACTTTTATATATAGTGTCGTGTTTAATTAATTTGCGTTCGGTTTCAATCTTATATTGCACGTTCTTGGCATCATCCTTGTTGCCAAATAAGCTAACCGTTAACTTATTTTCTTCCACCGCACTTTTAATCAGAAGCGGCTTTTTACCATCATTTTTAAACTTAAAATCTTTTATGTCCCCAGCAATGGTTGCATCTTCTCCAATGGGTGCATAATCCACCGGCAATGTGTGGCGATGCCGTTCAACCACAGGTAAGTCTGCAACTTTTACAGCGTTATATAAAGTGGTGGCCACCTGGCATACACCACCACCATAATCATCAACTATCTCATTATCTACAATCACGCTGGCCTTTTGATAGCCCTCCGCTTCAATGCGCGGACCCAGTTGTTGGTTAAGGGAAAATACTTCTCCCGGTTTCATTAAAGTGTTATCTATTTTATTGCTGGCCAGCTTAATATTATGTATTCTTGAACTGCTTGATGAATCTAAGGCTGTGACATAAATGCTTAACTGAGTATTGATATCCTTTAGATCTTCATCAGTCAGTTGAGGTTCAATGGCTTTAGTAACCAACTCCACCTGATGTTCTCTGACATCCAAGTTGGCAAAGCTTTCTACAGTGGCATTGATATCAATAAATTTACCGAGGGTTTCCGATAGTAATACCACTTTTCCTTCAGAATTTGCAATTTTAGCATTAATGGGCTGAATATCATAGGTGGCCTTTTGCTGGGCTAATATTTGACGCAGTGCAGCTTCGTTAAATTTCACCTTTAATGGCAAATTAAAGTCACCTTGCATCAATTTATAATAGTTTGTCATGCCAATCAACGGGTTGGCATTTTTACTTAATTTGTATGCCTCTGATATTGCCCCTTGGTAATCATAACTAAGTTCTACATCCCCGTATTGAATCGTCCAACCATTACCCTCCTGATCTTTAAGCAGCAGGTTGCTGGTGGGGGTAGGTTGGGGTAATGCATCTTTTATTTTTACCAGGGCATCCTCCGACCTCATTCCACCAACGTCTACGCCACTAATGGTGACACCCGGAATTATTTTGTCTTGGTAGCTATATTTTAGAGAAGCCGTGCCAACAGTAACACCAATAATTAATTGCCCAAGTAATAGTGCCCATATTAAAGCGGGGGTATTAAACTTCTTTTTCAACGTTATTTAACGTTAGATCAATATATTTATCATTAGCTATTGCTTGTTCAATTATCTCTGGTGTTACAATGCTTCCCTCTTTAGCAATAACCTCACCGCCATCTGTGATGATATCAGCCGTTACTTTCCTACCAATTAAAAATTCGTTTTGTTTGTCTGCAAAGAACTCTAACGGATCACTTTTAGCTGATTCTGGCTCATCGCTAATTTTTGGTTGGGCAGGCTGTTCTGGTTCAGGCTTAAAGGTGTTATCCTCCGGTAAAATAGTTTCTGTAACGTACTGTTTAAAATCCTTATCGACAATAATTAAATCCCGACCAAAGGTTATTACATGCTGGGATGGAATATAACCACTGGCACTTTCTTCGCCGTTAGGCACCCACTGGCAACCAACTATTTTACCATTTTCATCATCTATTAATAGCTCACTTATGATCCCGGTAATGGTTCCCTTTTCAGTCATCACCTTAGTGCCAATAACCCTTACATTTTTATCCAACAGCATTAAGGCATTTTCATCTGTAGAAAATGGTATCATTTTGTCCTCAGTTCTTACTGTTAGTGCATCTTCACCGATTCCGACTACATTTGCGAAGGGAATTAGCCCGTTTTCTTTAATTGTATTTAGGGGCGCCACTACAATATAATCTACTGCACCATTTTCCGGGTTAATTAGCAGGTCTTTAACCTCGCCTAATTTCAACACTTCCGCAATGCTAAAAACCGGCAGGCCAATAATCTCCTTGCTTGTTTTCACAGCGTGTCCTTCTCCTTCCGCTCCACATTTACTTACTTATTTTCTCCAAAGTCATGGAAAATGCCTTCTTTTTGATAAAATCCGGCACCTGGTTGTAAGGTAAACTGGGTAGTTTGTTTTCTTTTAATAGGTCTATCATAATGTTTAAATATACCAGCTTTTCTCGCCAAGCCTTTAGGCCAGGGTGTTGTTGTAAATCGCTTTCTTTAATGTAGGCCACCAGTAGGTTAGCTGCGAACTGGTAGATACCCAAATGCTGATAAATAGTGCTTATTTCTGAAACGGCCAAATACTTTAGCATTGGCTCTGGCTGCTGTTTTAACGCCTCCATCAGTAGTTTAACCGCATCATTATAGTTACCCAGGCGAGATTGACTTAATCCTTTGGAAACTAATTGTTGGACGGTCAATACCTCCACCACAGGTTCAATAACCTCAGTTGTTGTTTGTTCTAACTCTTCATTAATAGCTTCTGGCTCTTCTGCCATTACAGCTTCTTCATTAGCTTCTTCTATATCAGTACCGATTACATGCTCGCTTTCGGTTGCGGAGCTTTCTTCAATTTCTGCTGTCGCAGTCTCAAAATGATATTGCTCTTGCATTGGCAGTTCAGGCTCGGCGCTAGTTATAGAGCTGGTGATCTGCTCATTTGAATAGCTGTCTTGAATGTCATCTTCTGCATTAGCTTCTTCAATATCAGTGTCGATTATATGCTCACTTTCGCCTGTGGCGCTTTCATCAATTTCTGCTGTCGAAGTCTCAAAATGATATTGCTCTTGCATTGTCAGTTCAGGCTCTGCTGTGGCAGCTGTTTCTGCCAAACCAGCCGCCACTTCCGGCAACTCAGTGGTATCATTATCTTTAGAGTCTGTAAGTTCCATTCTTTTTACGACAATAGCAGCCAAAAAATAGATTATAATATAAATTATTATAATTATCAGCGGACTAACCCGTGTTATTACCAAAGGAAAAATAGCTGTCATTATAAATCCCAACAGGCTAATACCAATGGCACCCTTAATAGGCAGGTGTCTTTTGATTATAAAATAACTAACGGCTGCTACTATAGAAATCAGTATGTAATAAGGTGCCATACAACCTCCATTTAAATCCATAATTTAAATATTGTTCTACAAATAACATAGTAATCCTTTTTCTTCAACAGATTTTTGTAGCAAATATTATAGTGCCACAGCAGCTTTTAAACACCAATAAAAAATGGCAGTTGACATACTTATTTTTTTTTGTTACTATTGGTAATGCGTTCGATGTTAAAAAAATCTTGTCCCAGTAGCTCAGCTGGATAGAGCAACGGACTTCTAATCCGTAGGTCAGGGGTTCGAATCCCTTCTGGGACGCCAGTAAAAACTAAGACACCGCAAAGGTTTGCGGTGTCTTTTGCTTTTTGGCGAAACTTGCGTAAGTAGCGTAAGGGGAACAATTTGGGAACATTCTTAACAAAACAATACTTTAAATACTTTGATTAGATTTAATAATACCCTATATCAAAAACGACACTTTCTTTAACAAGTGATTCATCCACCAGACAGCCTAGTTTGTGTTAATCTACCGCTGGTGCCGGTTCCCCAGATTGTTGCAGATTATTGCCGCCAGTGTTATTTATTTTGCCTAGATAAAATTGACATGTGATACTATATATGGTACTATAAACTTAAAGAAAAGAGTTAAAGGCGGGTGAAAAAATTGTAATGAGTAAACTCCAGAAACTCTACCAAAGGATCAAAAATAATCCTAAAGCAGTAAGATTTGAAGAATTAGATAAAATACTAAGATCGGCTGGGTTTGCAAAACGACAACCTAAGGGTGGCTCAAGTCACCATATTTATGTAAAAGGCGATAAAATGTTATCCGTGCCATATAAGCAACCACACATAAAATCTACATATGTTGAACGGGCAATAGAACTAATAGGGGATTGCTTTGATGAGTAACCCCCTCTAAAGGAGGTATAAACATGAGTGTTAAAAATTTAGACTACTATCTGTCTTTGCCTTATAAAATCACCTTGCATCCGGATAAGGAAGAATGTGGCTTTGTCGTTGAGATACCGGAGTTACCGGGTTGTATATCACAAGGTGAAACTAAAGAAGAGGCCTTGGCAATGATCGAGGATGCAAAGGTTGGTTGGCTAGAAACAGCTATAGAACTAGGAATCGAAATACCGGAACCAGTGCCTGAGGATGATGAGTTTAGTGGCAGATTTGTTTTACGCTTGCCAAAGTCCTTACACCGTGATTTAGCTGATAGGGCCAAAAGAGAAAATGTGAGTTTAAACCAGCTTACTACTTATTTGCTTTCTTCAGCCTTGGGTAAAAACATGGAGTTAAGAAAATAAATTGATTATCCCCTGTTCAATTGCAACAGGGGATTGCTTTTTAAGTAAATAACAAGGCGTAATTATTGCCCAGCGTGGCGTGTCCGAGCAAACTGCCCTCTAATGTGTATTTGAAATCTATTGTGGTGTAATCCAGTTCGCTAAATTTACCGAGGTCATGAAGGACAGCACCGGCTATCATCATATCTTTATTGCAGGTTTCTGTTGCATTACTGATAGACACAGCAATTGATAAAACACTTGCTGTGTGTTCCAGCAACCCACCGATATAGGCATGATGATGAAAAGCGGCGACCGGGGCAAGTTTTAAGTCTGTTTCAAATTTCTCCAAGATGGCTTGTACCATCTCCCTTAGGCCATCGTCTGCAATCTCATTGACATAACCATATTTATTACATCGTTTAATTTTGATACCAGTTTAATGTATTCTTGTTTATTAAATTCTCTACCATTAACACTAAATTCCTCTTTTGAAAGTAATTCCTCAACCGGTTGTATTATTGCATTTTTTTCTGTTATTCCAGCAACTTTCAATAACTCAATTGTTTCAACCCCTAATGCTTTGGCTAGAAGTTGCATTTCTCTATGAAGTTGAGAAAGAACGTGTATTTCTAACTTGCCAATTTCCAATTTGTAAACAAAAAACGCCTTTTACTTATAATTCCTTTAGGAAGACTTCTCCCTAAGAATCATAAGTAAAAGGCGTTTAAATAGCTTTATCCATTACTCTGTGCATTTTCACCATCTTCTATATTAAAGTCTTGCATTTGATGTTTGAAGTTGACGATCCTGTTAGTTGAATCCCATTCTAAATCACATGCCAATAGTGCGGCCAATGCTCTGCAAGGCATAAACATCATGTCATTTTTAATTAAAACCGAGCCATTATCTAACTCTATCAGTCGACCACGATAACTAACGGCAAGCGTTTGGTTGTGCTGACCCCAATGCAGTTCGGCAGCTAACGCGTTTAACACCGGTCTAACCGGAATCATTGTGACGCCCTTTTCAATAAATGGGGCCGCATTTAATGGTACCTGCTCACCTTCTACCAGTAACATAACCGGACTTAGTTCCTTTAACGTAACAACTAACTGATTGTCTACACTGTCAGTATTAATTATTATTGGGTTAGGTTTATTGTTTTTAAATTTATAATCCCAAGAGCCATACCAAACAGCAGCGTCGTCACCGGGAGTTGCATACTCAACCGGTATTGAATGATTGTGCCTCTCCATCACTGCCACCCCTGCCCTTAAAGCAGCTTGATGAATGGCTGTTGACGTACGGCAAACACCACCGCCTACATCTTTAATGCGAGCGTACCCCCTACTGGTCCAGCCAATCGACTCTGACCATACAAAACCGCGCTCCAGTGTACGCGGTCCCACAGTTTTATTAAAAGAAAACACCTCTCCCGGCTGAATAACGGTGCCATCAACCAACTGGGCAGAATAGGATGTGTTATGAATACCTCCAGGAATTTCTGGTCCCGGTAGCGGCAATTGATATTGTGATATATCGACAACATTGACTGGATTAGGTTGTGTTGCCAACACTGGCGGAGTATAAATACAAGATACAGTTAGCAGCAAAATGATAATCATATAACGTGGTAATTTCACATCAAGACAACACCTTTTCATTGTAAATGTATTTACTAATTAGGTATTAAATTGTAAAATCCTCCATAAATTTGAGGAATTATTTAGAACAACCTGATTTCCACCAAGCTTTAGTTGCGCTTGTGTGGTGCCAAAAACAAAAAAAACTGAGCTGTTTGCTCAGTTAATTAGCCTAAGGGTCGGGCGGTGAGGCCCGGTAACCCTGAGGGGATTAAGGAAGTATAAATATTATTATAGCCTTTAACTATTAAACCGTGGTTAATATTGTGTTAATATTTTATTTCTAATTGTACATATAATATTTGGGATAATATTTTAAAAAACTATACAAAAAGTATTGACATTTGAGCAGGTTGTAAATATAATAAAAATGTAATTATTACAAAATTGAAGTTAATACAGTTATAAAAAAGGGATGGTATTATGAGCTTTAATAATAAAACTATCGAAGAATACCTGAAAGACCATGGCATCAAGCCGTCTTTTCAAAGAATTAGGATTTTTGACTATCTTGTTAAGCATAAAAATCACCCTACTGTTGATGGTATCTTCAAAGCATTGATTAATGAAATACCTACCCTTTCTAAAACCACAGTTTACAACACCCTTAAACTTTTTTTAGAGCAAGGTATCGTACAGCTACTGGTGATAGAAGAAAATGAAACTAGGTATGATGCCGATACCTCAACCCATGGTCATTTTAAATGTGAACAATGCGGTAAAGTCTATGATATCAGTGTGGATTTATCTGATGTGGACTTAACTGAGTTAGAAAAGCATCAGGTTAATGAACAGCACATATATTTTAAAGGCATTTGTCATGGGTGCCTTAATAACAAATAAATGAAAATTATATAAGGAGGAATTTAGAATGAAAAAATTTGTTTGTACAGTATGTGGGTATGTACACAATGGAGAAACTGCACCAGAAAAATGTCCACAATGTGGAGTGAAAGCTGAAAAGTTTGTGGAAAAACAAGCGGGCGAAACACTGGCTTGGGCCGATGAGCATAAAGTTGGCGTTGCCAAAGGCTTAGATCCAGAGGTGGTGCAAGCCCTTAAAGATAACTTCATGGGTGAATGTACAGAGGTAGGTATGTATTTGGCCATGAGTAGGCAAGCTGACCGTCAAGGTTATCCCGAGGTGGCTGAAGCATATAAGAGAATTGCTTGGGAAGAAGCTGAACACGCAGCTAAATTTGCTGAATTGTTAGGTGAAGTTGTGGCTGCCGATACTAAAGCCAACCTACAAGCAAGGGTGGAAGCAGAGCACGGTGCTTGCCAAGGTAAAAAGGACTTGGCAACCAAAGCTAAACAACTGGGCTACGATGCCATTCACGACACCGTTCATGAAATGTGTAAAGACGAAGCCCGCCACGGTGCAGCCTTTAATGGCCTGTTAAACAGATATTTCAAATAAAACACCGAACAGCCAAACGGGTAGTTAAGTCAACTACCCGTTTCTGTTTATCGATACTTTCTGCGTTTAAATATAGACACAAAAACAATGGCCCCCACCAGAACCGCAGACGATGCTACAACTGTTTCCATATAAATTTGGCCGCCGCTTTCAACCCTTTGCTCCTCAGGCATGAACCCACCGGGTGCCCCCCTATGCTGGCCATTATTATTAAACCCGCCGGGTTCCATTGGGAGCCTTTCACCGCCATTAAAATCTGGCTGTGTAGCACCTCCCCCATTGTTTTCTCCCAGATTGGGCGGCATCATGTTGTCAGGCCCTTTTTCCATTATTCCCCGCATGTTCCCCGGTTCAAAACCACCGGTTTCCGCTTCCACAACTAATTCACCGGAAAGCTGAGCCAGTATGGACGCTGAGCGCTGGGCTGCAAATTCCGGTAAGCTGTTTTCCCCAGACACCCCCTGTTTAAATTCCTCGGTGGTATAAAATTTAGTTGGGTCCCTTTCCACATAGGGTAAAATAATTGCTGCCACCTCTTGGGTAATGGATTGAATATGTTCCTCTGTTAATAAATTGATGGCAATTTCTTTCAAATGAGCTTCATATTGTTCCCTATATTCAGCCACCGATAGCAGTGCGTTTAACAATGGCCGATCTGCCAATGTTGTTCCGGAAACCGGCGTAGTAATGCTAAAATTAATACTGTTTTCGTTTATCAGTTTTTGGTTGCCAGGCATACCCATGAACTTACGGTTGGGCACGTCGGCATTTTTATTGGCCGGATTTTGTGTCTGATCTACCTGTTCGTTTTTATCAATCTCTCGGTTTCTTGCTCCACCGACAGCGAATCCACCAAAGGCCATGTTGTAATCCCAAGGGATAATGGAAAACACATCGTCCTGCTCATACAAATAGTAATTGTGTTTCATTGGTCCTTGGTAGCTGTCCAAACTCACTAAAGCGGTATTGGTGGCAAAGTAACGCAGCATCTCATCCACATCCACATGGGATGCTATATCTCCCCCATGATTAATGGCAGCGAGAAAATTTATCATTGCCGATTGATCTGAGGTTTCCACATTTGTTTTTAATATTAACCCTGGGTAATCTTTTATATCATCACTAATCCATTTCAGATCACTGCCAGTGCCTTCTGGTTTATATAAATCACCGCCACTGTCAGCAAAATTACGGGCGATAAATATCTCATCAATCTGTTCCACCCCTAAATAAAGTCCCCATTCCTTCCCGTTGATGGTGACATACATATAGGAGTTGGCTGGGCTGGGCAACCCCATTTCCGCTATTAATTTATAGGAAACATATTCCTTCATTTGGGTAGCATCACTAAAGTTATTATTCAGATTTAATTTTTTTAATCCATACAAATTTTGCTCACCATTGTAGTAATCAAAATCTATTTTAAAGCTATAACGATCGCTATCTTCCATCCTCGCCACCGAACTCAATGAGGAATTGCCTTTCACCCGCAAACCAACATGCTCTACTTTCTCCCCATTGATTTCTACAGTGGCCTCTACAATCTCTTCTGCCAGCGGATCTTCTAATATCTTTGTTAAGTCGCTTTCCGCCAGGGTGATGTTAACGGTGGTGACTTTGCTTTGATCAAAAACCCGCTCCACATAGGCAAAATTAACGTCACTTGCTTCCAGACCAAGACGTGGCAAAATAATAATTGAACCAGTGAAAATAATGAACAAAAGGCCGAAGACACCCCAAATATATTTGTTTTTGATCATCAACATACCCCTCTGACCAGGCTAGGCTGTAAAATTGCCATCATAGCTTAACATAACGGCAGAGGATACCCCTGCAAGCTTTGATAATTCAGCTAAGAAATCGGTTTGATTTGGTTTTACTCTCACTTCATAAGTAACTTCCGTTTCCTCACCGCTGATCACCGACTTGGACTTTAAAGAATATTTTTTTGCTTGCCGCGCAATGATTTTCTCCACTGATTTTTCAACTGTATCCGCCGAGTACTTAACGATTAATAAGTATGGATTCTCAATGGTAATGCGGTTGACAAAAAACACCATCACCAAACCAATCATCACTGATCCGATGGTGACCAATGGGATAAAACCGGCACCACATAAAATACCGGAAACAATGGCCCAAAACAAAAAGACTAAATCCATTGGGTCTTTAATGGGGGTCCGGAAACGTACAATTGATAGCGCACCAACCATACCCAGGGATAACAGCACATTGGATGCGATGCCCATAATGATCAGCGCTGTGGCCATGGTCATGATAATCAGTGAGATGTTAAAAGTGTGGGAGTAAATCACCCCGGAAAATGTCTTTTTATAGACCACATAAATGAATAATCCCACTGCAAAGGCCACCACTAAAGCAATTACCGAATCAACAAGCGAAAAACTCATTGTTTTTTCTAAAAAACTTGATTTAAAGATGTCATTAAAATTAAAGGTTTCCATGATTATATCTGGCCTCCAAGATATGTATTTTTACCCATACATTCTACTAAGCTGATATTTTGAATAGGCATCTCTACGCCGATCCATCATTTGCAGCGAATACTTAATAAAGTCCGGCAAATATTGGTCATATTTTACTTCCAGAATGACTAAATTCGGCTCCAAAGCCGGTACCATATTTATTTTGGGATTTAGTAAATCATTGTTGCGAAAGCTGGTTTTAATTGAACTGTCAAAGGTTACCCGCACGTTGCCATAGGGGTAAATATAGGCTTCTCGGGTATAGTCCACAATGGTAATGGGCTTCAATTGATAGAGCTTCATTTGCACATATAGCTCCCGCATCAGTGGCCGACTGTCATCTTCCAACCATTGATAATCACCGCATCTAATGCGTTCATATTCCTTGGCGCTAATCCGGCATTTTTCTTTAAAGGTCATGTAATCTCGCTTGCTTTTCTTTTCCAGATTGATATAATCCCTTTGATGATCATAAAGCCGCACCCGGAATTTGGCGCGTTTATAATAGCCCTCCTTTTTCTCGGTTAAAATTTTGTTATCAAAGTTATCAAAATACACACTGCGAATTAGATATTTGCCATCATTTTTCGCATTTTTATCCAGAGGCATTAAATACCTTAGCTTGTTTTTAAGCACATAATAATCCGCTTTAGAAATGGCATGTTTTAATTCCATCCGTCCTTTGCCGGTCATAAAAAACTCCTTTCTACTCCCTTAGTTTCTCATTTATTGCTGATTACTTGTCAGGGTAACATCAACAGTCTGCAAATCACCCTGGCGGTAAAATTTAATTTGCACTTCATCTCCAATGGAAGATTCGGTATACAAATATTTACGCAGATCATTATCATCTTTAATTTCTTGTCCATCTATGGCTACAATTACATCTCCCTGTTGAATTCCAGCCTTGGCAGCGGCGGAAGCTTGAGCGACATAAACAACCATTGCCCCATCTGTTAAACCCGGCGCCAATTTTTGCCTGTAGTACGGCGAGATTTCATTAAGACCTGCTAAACTAACCCCTAAATAAGGACGCACTACCTCTCCATTTTTTGTAATTTCATCAACCAGCGTGGCCACATCATTGCTGGGAATGGCAAAGCCTAATCCTTCTACGCCACTTTCAGTGATCTTTAAACTATTAATGCCCACCAGTTGCCCCGCTAAATTAATTAGTGCGCCCCCGCTATTACCCGGATTAATGGCGGCATCTGTTTGAATAACCTCCAAGTCCCACTCTCCAGCAGAGGTATCAACCGAAATAGTCCGATTAACTGCACTAACAATTCCTTGGGTTACGGTGCGGGATAAATCCAGTCCCAGGGGGTTACCAATGGCTAACACTTGGTCGCCCGCCCGCAGCGCGTCGGAATCGCCAAATGTCAAAGGCGTAATATCATAGTTACCGCTAATTTTTAATACCGCAATATCAGTTAATGAATCGGTGCCAACCAATTCTGCCGTCACAGTTTCACCATTATATAACGAAACCTCAATTTCCTTCGCCCCTTCAATAACATGGTTATTGGTCACAATATAAGCGGCATTAGCGGTCACTTTGTAGACAACCCCTGATCCAGTACCTTGTTTCTGTTCCACAGTGGAGCGGGTAAAGGGATTGCTTTGCTGTCCGATATTTACCACACCAACTATGGCTTTAGAAGATTGTTCAACAATATCGGCAACTGAAACAGTGGTTGTAGAGGATATGGTTGTCGCTAGCGGTTTAACGTTGACAGAGGCAGATGTTTCTTGTTGCATACCGCCATCGACAACCCCCCCATTGAAATAGTTAATGCTTGGTACTGCTACCAAGGTTAATACCGCTCCCATTACACCGGCAACGATATTGGTTAAAAATACCTTTAACCATGGTTTTTTTGTGGCAGTTTCCACAATTAATCACCTCTTTCTTCTATCTCTAACGATTGTTATTGTAACCCCCCAATGTGTCAGGAAAATGTCAAGGTAAATTTTTATATAAGGGGAATTGAAAATAAAAAAGCTACCAACATAAGTTAGTAGCTTAAAGAAACATTTGCTCGTTCACAGGCAAGCATGGAAGCCTTCTCTACAATTTAATCCGCCTTCGGTAAGCTAACGCGGAAGGTGGTACCGGCTGGCGAACTGGTTCGCAGTTCGAGATCGCCCCCCAGAGATTGGGCAATCATTTTACTAAAGGGTAATCCTAAACCCAGTCCGCCCACTTTATATTTTTTGTTTGCCCCTCGGTAAAAACGTTCAAAAATATAGGCTTGCTCCTCTTCGGGAATGCCTATGCCAGTGTCGGTTACATCAATGGTAACGTGATTTTGTTCCGTTCCCAGACTGACTTCAATTGTTCCCCCACTGCCAATGACATGTTTAGCATTATTAAGTAAATTGGTGATGATTTGCTGAAATCGAATGGGATCTACTTTTACCTCTACCGTTTCATCCAGCAATGACACCGCTATTTCAACATCCCCTTCGTCCTGGGTAATTTGCCATTGGCGAGTACAGTCCCTCACCAGCCTATTGATTGAATGAATTTCCTTTGTCACTGGCACAGCATTGGCGGCGAAGGTGTTAAAGGCCAATAAATCTTCCACCATTTTCTTTATTTTAGCTGTTTCTTTTAAAGATATTTCCAAAAACTCCTTGGCCTCAGCCCCTTCTACCACACCATCATTCACCGCCTGTAACAACCCGCTGATGGATGTGACTGGGGTCTTTAATTCATGGGTAACACCGGCCAACAATTCTGTGCGCAGTGTTTCCAGTTGCTTTAGCTTTTGGGACATCTCTTTAAAGGAATTAATCAGCTCATATACCTCTGCTTCCTTTACATCACTGGGAAGGTCAATATTATAATCCCCCTCTTCCACTTGCCGGGCCGCTGCTGCCACCTGCTTAATCGGTTTAGATAATCTTCCCGATAAAAAATAGATGGCCGCCCAACCCAGTAAAGCCAGGCTAATAATCATAACGGCCAATTGCCGATATTCCTGATTCACCCGGGACAGGTTTTGCTCTAATTCCATAAATACCACATAGCCCAACAAAAATGATGCCGTTTCAATGGGCTTTTTAACCACATATAAATGCCCTAATTTTTCATCAGCGGCTAACCTTTGCACTTCATCTTCATTATTTAATATTGCCGGATGTAACCGCTGTTCCATTGGATTTGGCGGACGGTTGCTGAAAAGTATTTTCCCTCCGGGATTGACAATATAAATGAAGGGGTTAATTTCCATATCTATAAGCCGACCACGATCAACCAAAAAACGGTGGACGTCCCTTTCCGGTGGCATTCTCTCTTCATTGTTATTTACAATGCGATTGGCAGTTTCTTCGGCCATAAACTCCATCAAATTTAAGCGGTTCTCCAATGTGCTATGTCGAATCCACAATGCCGAAATAATCGCCACCACCACCAGTCCAACCACCAGCGTGATTAAATACTGGGTGATCCAGTAACGCTGCAGTGGTATTTTTTTATCGCTATTTTTCATAAACACTAAACTGATACCCCAATCCCCGAAGTGTTCTAATTTCTCCCTCTGACACTGGCCAGTCTTGCAGCGCTTTTCTTAATCTTTTAATGGATAAATCAACCGCCCGGTCGCTGCCTTCGTACTCCCAGCCCCAAACCTGTTCAATCAATTGCTCCCTGGTAAAGGTTTGGTTTGGATATTCGACAAAAAACAGCAATAAAGACAAATCCCGGGGCGTTAAAGCAATTTCTTCACCGTCAACCTTCACCCGGTGGGCCTGCAGGTCCACCTCTAATCGTCCATAGCGCTTTACCGGATGATCACTTTTTTCTGATCGTCGCAACACTGCCTTCACCCGGGCTACCACCTCATCGCCCACAAAGGGTTTGGAAATATAATCGTCCGCGCCTTTATTTAAACCACTTAACCGATAATTGATGTCTCCCAAAGCGGTCAGCATAATAACGGGACAACTGCTTATCTCTCTAATTTCTTTTAAAATCTTCCAGCCATCCTTACCCGGCAGCATGACATCTAGTAACACTAAGGCTGGCTTCACCTCTTTAAATTTTGCCATGGCCTCATGGCCAGCAAATACTTGCACCGGGTGGAAATTGGCTTTTTGCAGATATGCCTTTAACACCTGGCTAATGGGATACTCGTCTTCAACAATTAAAATTTTTTTCATACTTCCTGCTCCAAACAATAAAATCTACTTTACTATATCATGTCTAGATGTCAGAACAATGTCAAGAAAACGCATTTTATTGTATAATTAGTTATAGATTTATTAAGGAGTGGTTTGAATTATGAAACTTGGCTTAATTAGATGTGCACAAACCGAGGATATGTGTCCTAGCACTACCTGCCTCAAAGTGATTAAAGAAAAAAAGGCGGCCTTCGAAGGTATTAATGAAGAAATAGAAATTGTCGGCTTCAATACCTGCGGCGGCTGCCCCGGTAAAAAAGCAGTCACCAGAGCGGCAGAAATGGTAAAGAGAGGTGCCGATGCCATCGCTTTAGCCTCCTGTATCACCAAAGGTAGTCCCATTTCTTTCACCTGTCCTTTTAACGAACAAATGAAAGCGGCAATTATAAAAAAATTAGGGGATAATATAAAAATCATTGATTATACACACTAAGTACCCGTTGAAGGAGCAAAAATTATGCATAATTTAGTCAAAAGGGTGGCTGCCATTCATGATTTATCAGGCTTTGGCAGAGGCTCCCTAACCGCAATCATACCTGTGCTCTCATTTATGGGTATCCAAGTATGCCCTTTCCCAACGGCAGTTTTATCTACCCATACCGGGGGTTTTAAAGACTTTACCTTTATAGATCTCACCGATCATATGGAAAGTTATATGAATCATTGGCAAAGAGAAAAAATAGAATTTGATTGTATCTATAGCGGCTTTTTAGGTTCACCAAAACAAATTGATATTATTTCAAGGTTTATTGACAACTTTAGAGACCAGTCCAACATGGTTGTGGTGGACCCAGTGATGGCAGACAATGGCAAACTGTATACAACGATGGATGAAACCATGGTTGAAAAAATGAAGGAATTAATTAAAAAGGCAGACATAATTACGCCAAACTTCACCGAAGCGGCCTTTTTATTAAATAAACCCATTGTCAATTCTATTACGGTAGAAGAAATTAAACAGTGGCTGAGGGAATTATCCGCTATGGGACCCTCCATTGCGATTATTACCAGTGTGCCGAATATTAATGAATTGGGCAATACATATGTAATGGCCTACGACCGACCAAATAACAAAATCTGGAAGGTTGGTTGTAAATATATTCCCGCTGAATATCCCGGCACCGGGGATACCTTTACCAGTGTATTAATTGGCAGTTTGCTGACCGGGAATAGTTTACCCATCGCTTTGGATAAATCAGTACAATTTATCACCACCGCCATAAGAGCCAGCTACGGATTTAATTATGATAAAAGGGAAGGGGTATTGCTAGAAAAGGTGTTAGATACCCTAAGATTGCCGGTGATGATCAACAGCTATGAGTTGGTGGAATAAGGGCACTAATGTAAAGGGGTTATTCTACATTTTGATGGTAGAATAACCCCTTTACATCTATTTCACACCCATTAGTTTCGCTGCATTGTTGTAAAAAACATCTGCTAAACCTTGCTCATCTAAGCCACTGGTTAACACCTTCTGCATTTCCACCGTTGGATGGTGGAAGGGGGCATCGGTGCCAAACATAATTCTATCCTTGCCAATTTCATCGTAGGCTTGTTTGATTTTGCTACCCATGGGCATGCCGGACATTTCCAGGTAAAGATTATCGTAGCGCTTAGCCATTTTTAAACTGGCATCAATGTAAACACCATGGCCGTGTCCCATGTGGATCATCACCACTTTAACTTTGGGAAAACGCTCCGCTAACAAACCAATACTCCATGGTAAAGAGTATGGGGGGTGTCCACAGTGGATAAACACCGGAATGTTCAAATCCTCTGCTGCCTGCATAATGGGATCAAGAAATTCGTCATCAGCAACGTAGGCATGCATTAGGGGGTGCAATTTAATACCCACAAAGCCCTCTGTTTTAACATAATGCTGTATTTTTCCAACCACCGTTTCTCCTTCAAAGGGACTGACAAATACAATGGGTAAAATTCTGCCGGGATATTTTTTATACGCAGCCGCAACGTTATCATTGTCAATAATATCGGTACCACATAAAATCACTTTTTCTATTTCATATTCATTCATTTGGCTAATTAAAGCCTCGGCATCAATTGATACACCGGCCCAACCACCAAAATCACCAATATGTGCATGGGCATCAATTTTTTTCACCACTATCGCTCCTTATATATTTTAAATTTTAAAGACAAATACATTATATCAAAGAATTCGTTAAAAGCCGCCTACGATAAATTCTTAGCCATTATAATTTGCTAAATTTCTGTTTGGATTGTTAATTAGTCGTATTTTGTTGAATATTGTATTCTAATGGCCTTTATGATAAAATAAATATAAGCTAATATCATATTCACTTGATTTACCCGCCTTAATTTTCAGGCGGTTTTTTTTATGTCTAAATGGTTACCCACATTATTTTGTGGTTAATCTTTGTTTTTCGGGAATAATAACGTCAGTGATTGGAGGTGGTGCAGGGATGTTAAAGGCAGTTAACGTACTGGCCAAGTTTGACGAAGTGCCGAGAAATGTTTTGGTGTTTATTGCCAACCATTCAACGCCGGACGGAATGTTGATTTACCCTGCTAAAAATATGGCCCGTGAGTTAGGCTATTCAGAATTTGAAGTTAAACAAGCCATAGATTATCTGGAGAGCCAAGGTGTCATTGACGTGCGGGAGGGTCAAGATAAAGAGGAACCAAATGTCATTCTCTATAAAGAAGAATGGTTATTATCTTAAAAAATGACGGCACCTTTAGTTTGGGTGCCGTCATTTTTTAAAGGTTATTTTTATATCCACTATTTCAGGTCGGTTGCCCAGCCTAATGGGTGGTCCCCAAGTACCAAAACCGTTAGAAACAATCACCTGCAGATTATCTTTAGCTAAATAGCCCCAGTCCACTTCAAATATCCTCTGGGTAATTAAATGGTTGGGAAATATTTGCCCCCGGTGAGTATGTCCCGACAGTTGCAAGTCTACGCCCAACTGATCGGCTTCAGCTAAATTATAGGGCTGATGATCCAGCAATATTATTGGTAAGCCTTTGTCTAGTTCTTTAACTAATTCTGTCAGTGGTTTTCTCGGTTGCCCAGTGGTATAGGTGCTGGATAAATCATTGCGGCCCACAACATAAAAGCTATCGGCTATTTTTACTGTTTCATCTATCAACACCTGCACGTTGGCTGCCTCTAAATTCTCCACCGTCTCCTGCACATGGCCGTTAATGTGCTCGTGGTTACCTAATACCGCAAACACACCCAAAGGGGGCTGTAGTTCCTTAAAGACATCGGTCACCCGCTGCTCGGTAAATAAACTGATATCACTATCCACCACATCACCCGCCAGCAACACAATGTCCGGTTGCAGTTCATTTATCATGTCCACCATCACCTGTAACCGATCGTCGTCTACAATTTTGCCCAGGTGGGTATCGGACACCATGACCACATGGAGTGGGGATAAATTAGATTGCTTGTCAATATTGATTTGATAACTATTAACCCATGGGTTGTGGGCGTTCCAAGTGCCGTAAGTCAAAACAGCCACCATTAAAACCAGCACCCCCACCGCCAACGGATTCACTTTGTTTGGTTGAAACCTAAACCAACTGGGCAAAAACCGTAACCGTTTATCCAGTACTTTAAGCAATCCAATTACCAGTAATATTAAAATCAGATAATAAAGGGCGGCCAGCCAATAGCCCCCCAGCCAGCTGAGTACCAACTGTACAGAGCTGGGCAAAAATTCATTTCCTATTCTAACAATCACAAAGGCCCAAGACGTTAACCAAAACAGTAGCCAAAACACCCATCTATTTGAATGGCTTAGGTGTTTAAATATACCATGCCAGGCCAACCGTCCCAAAAAATAATTTATTAAGCCATAGGCAAAAAATACCCCAATTAGTGCTAAGGTTGTTATCATATTTTTGGCCAACTCCGTCATTTAAAGTATTTACACACTACACAAATATATAGTCTAATTTTAAACTTTACATAAACCCTTCAGAATAGTCAATAGTTTTTACCATAATAAAAAGAGATGCCCACCGCACAATGTGCCGTTAGCATCTCTCTATTATTTTATAGAATTTAATGGTTAGTTGTAATTAATTACCTTCCATTTCTATAGTATCAACTTTAAATTTAATGACGGTGCTTTGTAGTTCAGTAGCTATTCCAGCTAACTGCTGAGCGGCAACAGATACCTGTTGCACTGCTGCGGTAATCTGTCCATTGGCTGTAGTAAGCTGTTGTGTACACTCATTAGCTGTTCTTGATTTTTTAGCTACATCTTTTATTTCCGCAGTACTCTTTTCAATAGCCCTAATTATTTCATTTAAAGATTTGTTGGCATTGTTAGCAATTTGTACTCCATCAAATACTTCTTTATTTCCAGTCCCAATTTTATCTACCGCCTCATCGACTCCCACCTGAATTTCTTTTACTAAGCTTGTAATTTCATTGGCGGCAGTAGCTGATTGTTCAGCCAGTATACGCACTTCCTCAGCCACCACTGTAAATCCACGCCCATGCTCACCTGCTCTGGCGGCTTCAATGGCTGCATTAAGTGCCAACAAATTTGTCTGGTCTGCTATGTTTGTAATGGTATTAATAATTTCGCCGATTTTGCTAGACTGTTCACCTAATTTATGTATTGCATCGTAGGTAGTCTCTGAAACAGCGGCAATGGATTGCATTTTAGCAACAGTTTGCTGCACAGCTTGATAACCTTGCTCGGCAATATGCTGTACCTGTTCCGACTCATAGGCCAATGTATCGGCACTTTTGGCACTCTGGCTAGATATATTGGCAAATTCAGCCGATGTGCCGGCCACTTCTTCTGCGGTGGCATTGACTTCTTCACTTGTGGCGGCTAATTCCTGACTATGGGAACTTAGCTGGTCTGAGTTCCTTTGAATGTCAGCCACAATAACCCTCAGGTTGTCCACCATATTTTTAAATGCCCGAGATAAGTTACCAATCTCATCCTGACTATTATGTAAATATATTTCTTGGGTTAAATCCCCTTCAGCCACAGCTTCCGCTGCTTGACTTAGTTTAGTTAATGGTTTAATTGATCTGTCAATTAACACAATGCTTACCAAACTGCCAATAACTAATAAAATTAAACAGGCAATAATCATGTGCGACTGGGTTTCATTAACCATATTAATATTATCTGTTAAAGAAAGGCCTATGGCAATCACGCCAATTATACTGCTATCTGCGCCCACCAACGGCATGTAACGAACGAGGTACTGGGTGCCGTTGATGTTCTCTTCTTTTGTTTCTGTGCCGCCGTTTTGTAAAACTTTAGTTAAGACATTTTTTTCACTTATTTCAGTACCAGTCTTAATTCCATCAAAACTGGAGCTGACTACTTCCTCTCCCTCAGTAACAAATACTTCTACACCAAATAAATTTGTAATTATTTGAGCCACATTGTCTTGGCTAAAAACATACCCTGCTGTGGCCACCCCAACAATTGTTCCAGCGTCATCTTTTATTGGCACCCCTGGCCTAATGGACAGCCTAACCAGCTTACCACTTTCTATCCCCACATTTGATTGTCCGGCGGCCGCTGTCTTGATGGCATATTGTTTAAAAATATTGTCTCCGTAATTATCAGGCTGATGGGTTTTAACCAGTGTATTTCCTTGGGGGTCTGTAATAACCATGTATTCCAATCCCGACTCCTTTAAAATTGGTGTAGTCACTGTCAGCAATTGCTCATGATCCTTAGCCTTGGTTGCCGCAATCACATCAGGATTCAGGGCCAAGGTTTCAGTTAAATTGAGCGCTGTATCCTTTTGCTGTTCTATAAAGGCCTTTACTGATGCCTCTTTGGCAATTATATTCCTTTGCATTTGGTAATCCATATTATCTTTAACGTTGTTAACACCAATGTAAGTACTAACACTTACCACCAGTAACATCAAAGAAATAACCATAAAGGTAAATTTAAATTTTAGCGATAACTTCATTATTTTGATCCCCCATTATTTTAAACACCAAAACCTCACTCGCTAATTTGAGTGAGGTTGAGTGTTATTTATAATTATTTGTTATGCGTCTCTACCGTAACCTTTTCCACATTGCCGTTAATATCAATTATTGTCCACTCAATTTCTTTTTCTTTCTTTTTAGGAATTAATTTTGCCGGGTAGTAACCCAATTGGTATGGAATTCTGGTTTCAATTGCTCCGGTGGGACATTCTTTAACACAGGCCATGCAGTCCCAACAGTCTCTGGCAGCACGGCAGAAGGCTATATTAGTGTTTTCATCTATTTCCATCAAGTCACCGGGGCAAATTTCCTCACATTTTCCGCAACCTTTGCATTTTTCCTTAATAATTACTGGTGGCATTAATATCAACCTCCTATTCTATGCTTTTAATCTATCACCAGGAATAATTTGTTCATATGGACGGGTAAACATTTCCACTTCTCCAGTCTCTGGGTTATAACGGGAGTTTACAAAGCAATCAAATTTTTCATCGTTCTTTTCTGGGAAGTCCGCTCTGGTTTGCCAACCCGGCCATCTGGTTTCTTCGCGGAAGGACAAGTGATGCACTAACACTTCGGCAACATCTAACCTATCAATGATCTCGTGGGCTTCCATTAGTTCGTGCAGGTCTTCAGCAACCAGATACTTCACTTGCTCCTTCATTATTTTGATATGGCGCAAGGCGTATGCTAAACCTTCTTTATTCATGCGGAAGAATTGGTGCACACCACCGGCATATTCATCCATTAGGCGCTGCAATCTTTCTTCCATTTCCCTTGGCTTAACCCCATCCCCAACGGTTTGTTGTCTAAAGCCTGGGGCAAAAATTCTTTCTTTTTCTTCTTTGATTTGTTCATCAGTAACTTGTCCCAGTTCAACATTGGCAGCATTTTCAGCCGCTGCCCTTGCTGCCAATAAACCCTCTGCAGCACAACCACCAACAAATTTATTGGGTGTGCCACCGGCAACGTCACCGCAGGCATACAAACCTGGTAAAGTGGTTTGTCTCTTTACGTCCACCCAATAACCACTGGCTGTATGGCCACCAACAATATATGGATCTGAACCGTAAATTTCAATGGGGTCTTTCGTTAAATCCTGACCTCTACCAGCTAAAAACAATACATAGCTAGGGCGTTCATTTAAGTAGTCCATCTTCATATCACGAATTTGTTCAGCAGTCATGTGGGTGGTATCCACAAAACATGGCCCTCTACCTTCACGCCATTCATCCATTGGCGCATTAGCCCTAATGAACCTTGGGGCGGCATCGCCACCCAGGTGAGCGTAACGGGTTTTTAAGATTTGCTCATTCTTGCAGTTTATCATCGGTGTTTTATAGCCCACAGAAATGGTATCAATGGGGCCGTTAAAGTCTTTGGTTCTGGTTGCACACCAGCGCATTTCGAAGGTGGTCATTTCTGCACCGGCGCGTATTCCGGCAGCATAGCCGGTACCCACGTTAAAGGGGCAGTACCACAACTGGTGATGACTATCGTTACCATCATTTTGGTAAGGCTTATATAATCCCGCTGCCCCACCGGTGGCAATTAAAGTGGATTTTGCTCTAATCACATATAATTTGCCATCTCTAACCCCGAAACCAATGGCGCCAACCACTCTTTCTCCATCAAGTAAATAGTTAGTAAATACCACCCGGTTTAAAATTTCACAACCCACTTCTCTGGTCTTTTCGGCCAAAATGACTTTCATTTCGGCTCCTCTAATGGTGATATCCCACTTGCCCCGGGTTTTATATTCCTCACTGTCTTCCTCATATTTAATGGGCATACCCCATTCTTCCCACTCTTCAATTGGTTTGTTTAAAACCTCTGCCATGCTGATGGTCAAATCTTCCCTTAACAAACCACCGGCCTGGGAACGACTCCAACGGACAAATTCTTCTATAGTGCGGTCTTTTTTAATATAGGTGTTGATGGCATCCATGCCACCGGCCAAACAACCACTGCGGTCAATATGAGCTTTTTCCATCAGCGTTACCCTTAATTCAGGGTTTACGCGCTTAGCTTCAATGCCAGCAAAGCATCCAGCATTACCAGCACCAATAATCAGGATATCTGTGTCTATCCGCACTTCTTCAATTTGATTAATGTTATTGGGCAATTTTGCTCTCGCCATAACGATGACCTCCTTATTAATTACAATTTATTAACTCATGGGCACCCAAATTGGATATCCGCAGAATGCATACCAAGGTAACATTACAAACACCATGTAGAGGATAACCATCAAAGTTAGGGGTGCACCTACTTTAACAAATTCCATAAAGCTGAATTCTTCGGTACCGTAGGCAATTAAACATGCGGTCACTGAAATTGGTAGAATAAAAGCAAAGCTGTCTACATTTAGCACCGCCATGGTAAATGAAACGGTGTTTAAATCTAGCATTGGTGCCATCGCTGCCACCACTGGAGCTAAAAGCGTCACTGCAGCCACGTTGCTAACTATGCCTAGCCGGAGAATTTGCACTACGATGCAAACAAACAAGGTAACGCCAATCCAACCCCAGGCAGGGGCTACACCTACCAAATGTGATGCCAACCAAGTATCAACCCCTGTTTTACTAAAGGCACTTACTAATGAAAGCGAACCACAGAGCAATAACCAAGTACCCCAAATGGTGTTTGACTGTACTTTTTTCCATGACAGGTTTGTCAAGCCAGGAATGAATAACAGCATTACCGCACCTAAAGTCACCACCGCCATACTTAAACCATGTATTTTTTCGGTAGCCCACAAAATAATTGCTAGGGAGAATGCTATTAATACAACCCATTCAGTAAAAGTCA
The DNA here is from genome assembly GCA_036763105.1 of Peptococcaceae bacterium 1198_IL3148. Lineage (NCBI taxonomy): Bacteria > Bacillati > Bacillota > Clostridia > Eubacteriales > Peptococcaceae > Peptococcaceae bacterium 1198_IL3148. The sequence goes on from JBAIYS010000001.1 coordinate 120,924, forward strand.
TTTTACCAAGGGAATTTTTTTGCCGTTGAATTTCCTCCATGCCACCAGGCACTTCAATGTTTTTTGTTTTTAACACCCAATTAACCCAGTAGTAAAGAATTACCATAACGCCCAGCAGTGGCCAATTCATCCAAGCCCAAGTACCCCAGGTAATAACATCTTTACCCATTGCTTGGTTAATGGTTTGGGCGACAATAACGTTTGACATATGACTGTGCATTAGTACTATTCCAGAAGCCAGCGATGCAAATCCAATTCCCACCATGGTGAGGGCCTTTCTTGCTCGTGCCCCTTCACCCTTTTTGTCAAAAAGACTATTTAAGCCAGATATAATTGGCAGAAACACTGCCCCTCTGGCATTGGTGGCCGGAACCAGTACTGCTGTTACCAAGTGAGCCCCCAATACCCCCTTAAGCAAACTACCCACCTTGGGTTTTACTTTTGAGACTATTCCCAGTGCAATTCGCCTATCTAAACCGGTGGTCTGCATTACAGCAGCCAGAATAAAACAACCCAAAATTAAAAAGGTTACATTTTGTGTAAAACCACCAAAGGCTTCAGGTATCTTGGGCATTGCCCCAGTTAACATTAACAACACAGGAATACCAAGACCTGAAATGCTAAGGGGCAGAGCACTGGTTAACCAAATTGTTGTGGCCCATCCCATAACGGCCAACGAAGCCCTTCCTGCGGCAGTGAGCCCTTCGGAAGTGGGAACCAAAATTAATATGGATGCAAATACCACCCAAGAAAGAATAAATCCAGGTAGAGCAAATTTGTTTAGCCCCGCCTCTTTAATATTTGAGTGGATTAAACTATTGTTAGCTGTAACGGCAATGTCGGTACTGCCATTTGCCATTTCAATCACTCTCCTTTGTTAACATTTAGGCGCCTTGTGATTGTCATAATTTTAACAATCCATTTTAAAATGGTACACCACAGTTAAGACAGTTTGTTGTCATATTTTAGATGTTCATTTGTCGCTTACGCGACAATTTAAAGACCAATATAAATAAATACAAAGGGCGTTTAAGAATCCCTTTGTACCGATTCTTAAACGCCCTAATTCCATGAACTGACTTTATTTATTCTATCCAAGTTTCTAGTTTTTTTAAATTTACTGCCACTATCTCTCTACCCTCAAATACTAAACAACCATCTTCTTTAAAAAGATTTATTAATGAGGAGATTGTTTGCCGGGCAGCCCCAATCATGCAAGCCAATTCCACCTGGGTTATCTTTAAATTAACCTTTATATATTCACCATCTAATTCTCCGGAGCGTTCAGCCATTTTTTTGATTATTACAGCCAGCCGTCCTTGTGCCTGATTACTGATGAAATCGTGGATAGTATTCTGCGCTTCTCTCAGTCTATCTCCCAATAAGCCCATGATCTTCATATTAAAAGCTCTGTCTTCGCTAAGCATTTTTCTGAATTCACTGCCATAAATCACATGAAGGCAAATATCATCCATTGCCTCTGCACTACATTCTCTTTCACCGCCACTAAGTATCTCAGCTAGGCCAATAAAGTCTCCGGCATAACGGAGTGCCACTGTTACTTGGCGACCATCATTCACTGTTCGATAAATTCTTACCCAACCACTTTTAATATAATAAACCTCATTGGTTCTTTGGCCGGCGGTAAATATTATTTGGCCTTTAGGGTAGTTGATTATCGAACTAATTGACAACAATTTTTGCTCTTCTTGTGCTGTCAACATCAATTCTTGCATGAAATTTGTCACCTTCCCTCGTTTATTGGCTAGGATTAGTATATCATTATTTTAACGTTGTGTTAATAGTGCTCACTTTCGCAAGCCTATATATTATTCCACACAGCATTTTACATGTTAGCTACAAATTAAAAACCAGGTCAAGGTGTTCACACCGTTGTCCTGGTTTTTAATTTCACGAAGCGAAATATTCACCGATCTTCCTTTTTGGGCAACCGGCCTGCCTTTTTGGCGGATTCCCTTAGCAAAAATTCTATGTGGCCATTAACACTGCGAAACTCATCAGCAGCCCATTTTTCCAACACTTCATATAAATTGGGGTCAATTCGTAGCGGAAAGCTTTTCTTTTTGGAAGCCATACTGCACCTTAACTGTAAAGGGTTCCGGTATTAATAACGGGCTGTGCTGATCTATCGGATACAATGGCCACCATTAAGTTATTAATCATCGCCACTTTTCTTTCCTCGTCCAACTCAATAGTGCCTTGCTCAGTTAATTTTTCAATGGCCATTTGGGCCATGCCCACCGCCCCTTCAACTATTATTTGCCTGGCCGCTAGAATGGCACTGGCCTGTTGTCTTTGTAACATCGCACTGGCTATTTCAGTGGCGTACTTAAGGTGGGTTAATCTGGTTTCCATTACCTCCACCCCAGCCACCTTTAAACGTTCCTGTAGCTCTTGGGCTAACTCAGCAGCAATTTCCTCGGTGTTTGCCCTTAGGGAACAACCTTGGTCTGTAAAATTGTCATAAGGGTATTTAGAAGCCACATGGCGCAATGCCGTTTCTGATTGAATAGTGACAAAGGCGCTATAGTCATCAACATCAAACAAAGCTTTGGCACTATCCACCACTTTAAAGACCACCACCGCTGCTATTTCAATGGGGTTGCCTTCAACATCGTTCACTGTCAGGGTTTCGCTGTTAAAGTTGCGTACTTTTAAAGATACTTTTTTAGCACTTGAAAGTGGTATCGTCAACCAAAGACCGTTTTCTCGAATGGTGCCCATGTAACGCCCAAAAAACAGCACTGCCTTAGCCTCATTGGGATGTACTAAAGTTAAACCAGTACAAAGAATCAACATCACTAAAACCAAAGCCCCAACTAAAACAATGCTACCGTTGAATAACGAAAAGGCAGCGCCAACTAGTAACCCCAGCAGCAATACCAAAAATAGAAACCCATTTACCTTCCACACCTTTTGTTCTGTCAATATTTTCAACCCCCATTTCACAATGATATACATATGATATCACTTTGATACTGGAAATGCAATTGGAAATAGTTTATACTATAGATAGAGGTGAAAATTATGTTAGATAACCAAATAAAAAGTCAGTTGGACGAGCTGGTGCAGTTATATATATTAATGAATAAAAAATATCGTTGGCGAGCAAATGACCTTACTGTTCGCTTCGGATCGTTTCTTTTCTGTTTAAAGGACAAACCCTTTGACGAAACTAATTTTGAAGAAGTGATTATGTATATTAAAAACAACACTGGTGTATTTTCCACCCACAGAAGTAAAAGCTTTGCCCTGGCACCACTATTAATTACCAGCTTCGACGATGCTAAACATGCATTTGATCATTTGCTTGATTATGAAAAGTTAATGCGTGATACAGGTTTTAAAAAGAGCCCTTACTTGACCATAGCCGCCTATGCGTTAATGCTAACTTGCCCGCCAAAACAAGTACCGCAGCGCATCGCCAAGGCCTATGATATTTACAAACGGATGAAAGGAAACCATTATTGGTTAACATCGGCCGATGATTACCCTGTGGCAATACTGTTGGCAGATATGAAGGATGACCTTGGTCAGATAGAAAGTGAAATGGAGAGGTGTTACCACCAGTTAAATGAAGTGGGGTTCAAAAAAAGTAACGGTTTACAATTTCTCTCACACTTACTGACTTTTAACCCCGCACCCGCTGAATCAAAGGCCATTCTGTGTCAAGAAATTGTAGATTATTTAAAACAACGCAAATTAGGTATCTCTGCAACTTATTATGGGGCCATTGGCTTTTTAGCGCTGCTGGGTAACGATGCTAAAAAAGCGCTACCGGAAGTGGTTACCGCTGTCAACTATCTTAAAAAGCAACAGGGATTTAAATGGTTTAACAAAGAATTAAATATTTTAATCACCGCATCCCTGGTATGCAATAAGTATCTGGAAGATAAAAAGCACCGACAAATGATGGCCACCACCATGGGCATCTCCATCGAAACAATGGTGGCGGCCCAAACTGCTGCCCTAATTGCCGCCACCTCGGCAGCAGCAGCAACGGCAGCGGCTTCGTCAAATTAAAAATAAGTCTTGTGTATTATTCAAAATGATCTCCATGGGAACCAAAGGGGAAAGCTCTTCAATGAAAAACCAGTGATGTAGTTAAAAATTTGCCGTCGCTGATAGTCAAAGTGTGGGTGTACCGTGGTCAGGTGACCAATATCCCATCGTGATAACAGACAAAGATATACCCCAGTGATAGTAACATGTTAACCACTGGGGCTTATCAGCAAAAAATTATCAATTTTTAGTGTCTGTTTCCATCAGCTTAAATTTTGCCACATGATGATTTAATTGGCCGTCAATGGTGGCCAGCTCTTGGGCCGCCAAAGAAACTTGCTGTATTGTTAAAGCCACTTGCTCGTTTCCCGCAGACAACTGCTGCATTCCTTCATTGGCCTTTTCAAAGCCTTGGGCAACCTGTTGAATTTCCACCGTGCTTTTCTCAACAGCTTTAATAATTTGTTTTAAAGAAGCGCCGGCATTGGTAACAGATTCCAGCCCGTGGCCCACCCTTTTTTGCTGAGCAGCCATTAAATTGACCACATTAGTAACTTCCGTTTGAATATCATTTATTATTACCGCAATTTCACCTGAAGCTTGGGCAGATTGTTCGGCTAGCTTACGCACTTCTTCAGCCACCACCGCAAAACCTCTGCCATGCTCTCCGGCCCGGGCTGCTTCAATGGCCGCATTAAGGGCCAACAAATTGGTTTGATCTGCAATGGTGGTAATGACTTCAATAATCTCTCCAATTCTATCTGATTTATTACCTAATCTACCAACCGATTCCCCTACCCCTTTGGCACCGATGGCCACATTATTAATGCTCTCCACAGTCTCCGAAATGGTTTTATTACCTTCCTCAGCCACTTGCTGCAGTAGTTGTGAATCCTTAACTACCTCCTCGGCATTTAATGCTCCTTGACTTGATGTGGTCGCCACTTCATCGGCAGTGCTGGCCATTTCTTCCACAGTGGCATTAACTTGCTGGCTGAAAGCGGCCAGTTCTTGACTTTGGGCACTGAGTTTGTCTGAGTTATGTTGCAGGTCGGATATTATGTAGTTAAGATTGTCAATCATGTGCTGAAAAGCAGTTGCCAAAACGCCAATCTCATCTTGACTTTGGATATCTATTTGCTGGTTTAAGTCACCATTAGCAACCTTTTCTGCCCTTTGACTCAATTTGGTTAGCGGCTTAATAATTGCACCAGCAATAAACAAAGTCAGCGCCAGTGTCAATAAGATAGCTATTAATGCCTCCATTATTGTTGTGTTAAGGGTGGCCTTTAATTCCTTTAATATTTCCACACGACTATTAACACTTTTAACATAACCAATTGCCTTTCCGCTGTAATCCTTTAATGGCACAATCAACGCCACTTGGCTATTATCTTCAGCATATATTGTTTTAGCTTCACCAGACTTCAAAATCTCTGCTACCTCTTGGTCATCAATTTTAAAAGGATCATCTTTAGTGGTGGCAATTAACAGGCCATTTTCATTAGTCTCCAAAGATACACCGCTACTCTGGCTATAGATATAGTACTCGCCACCAATATTTTGCTTCCACTTATTAAGTAGTTGTTCGGTAAAGCCCAATCCATATTCCACACTACCCACATGGTTGTCCTGATAAAATACTGGCATTACCACCCGAAAGCCAAAGCCACCGACCCCCTCTTCCAGGCCTTGGACCAGTGTCAATTTGTCATTGCACTCCAGCACGGTATTGCGAAATGATGACAGGTCGTCACCATACTTCTCCGGCATATGTAGGCGTAAAAAAGTGGTAGCCGGCGGCAAGTGAAATTGAAATTGCTCTATCCCCTCATTAGCCACCTGCTGATATATCGGCATGGCTAAGGCTTGCAAACGCTCCCGATCCCGTTCAGCAAAAACCCTTTGAATTTCTGGGTTCTCAGCAACCCCTTTGAGACCTATTCGGGCTTGGTTAAAAATACTGTTTAAATCATTGTTTATCGTTTGAGTTATTAGTTGATACTTACTTTCTTCCGCCGCCAGCTGCAATTCTACCTTTTCATTATAATTTTGCCAAATTAACGTCAACAAAATTATTGCTACTATAAACACAATTGGTGTAACAATCTTTATTTTCAGACTTAAATGCATACATATCCCCCTAACGTTATGTATCATTAAGCATTTGTTGCCACAATATGGTTATGATAGTAATCACAAGTATATTTTACTAACCCCGTTGATAAAATAAAGTCATCCATATGACATGTAGTGACAAAATTCACAAAAATTCTTTCAGAGGACAGGGACATGAGGGACAGATTTAATATCCCAATTCCCTAAAACTTACAAATACTGCTTTAATTAGACCTTAAATATTTTTCTTTTTAAGCATTCTTGCATCACAATGCCAGCTAAGAAACCAATACCCATGTTCCACATAGAAAATCCAGCAGTCACCAGCAGTGTATAATAAGCATCCTTTTCTTTAGCAACATCTCTGGCAGTAACAGCAAGTTCCAGGCCAGCAAAAAATAAAATTACACCCAGTATGCTCTCTGGAAATATTTTAAAGATCAGCAAAATCGAACTGCTAAAACAAAGGGCAGCCAATATCAATAGGCCTCCTAAGATGATAGTGGAACCACCAGTACGGGCACCAAAGCGCACGTGGCCTGCCAACCCCCCTGCCCCGTGACACATGGGAACACCCCCAAAGATAGGGGAAAATAGGTTTAAAAACCCCTGGGAAATAGCGATTTTCTTTTCAGTGACGGGATGTTCAGGAAATAGGCGGTTGTTTTCCGCAGTAACAGCGATAACAGCATTGCCCAATGTCATCGGTACCTGAGGAATGCCCAAAATAAGAGCCCCCATAAAAAAGTCATTCCAAGTAAATTCTCCTAAAGCAAACTGTGGTAGACGAAAATCAAAACGAATATTGGACAGTTCTTGAACCAATCCTGGGTTTTTAACTAGAGCAACTACCACACCAAAAACAATTAAGGCAAACATTGCCGGTATTTTCTTATTACTTAATAAAATAAATGTTAGCACCAGCGCAACAACCGCCACTGCAAAGTCGGTTTGCATCATTTGGGTCCCTTGCAAAATAAAGGAGAGACCTAAGCCAAGCACTATCCCTCTGATTACCGGTTTGGTAGTAATTTTAGAAACCACGTTCAGCGCACCGGTTGCCCCCATAATTAACCAAAAAAGCCCGGTAAAGATACCTGCACCCCAAACCATTCCCGGAGTGATCAGCGCTGCCTGGGTAATGGCAGCACCACCAATTGCCTTCATTGGTTGCACAGGAATGGGCGTTTTATAATAAGAACCCACAACAATTAACATAATGCCAAACATAAACAATACACCCAGCGGGTCCATCTTCATAATAGTGATATAGCCCACCAAAAAGGGTATTAACGTTCCCAGGTCCCCAAAGGCACCTGCCCATTCGGTTTTGTCAAAGCGATTTTTTAAAGCCATGCTAACACCTCACTTTATGCTTTTATCTGCAATTACTATATTAGATAAAACATGATTTTTCCCTTTGAGATTATGTTTTCTGTTTTATAATAATTTTTCAGTAAAAATTATCAAAAAAATAAAGGCTGTTGCCACAGCCCCTATTTAATTACCCCATAATATCTTCCATACTTTTACCAGCAGCCGGAATAAATAAAGGTTCACCAAATCTATCTATACCATATTCACCAATTATCCGTTGAGTGCGTGGGTTGATCATAAACTGCACAAAGGCTGCGGCGCACTGGGCATTTACTGTCGGGAATCTCCTTGGGTTAACCTGCATTACATGATAAAAGTTTAACAACAAGGGATCTCCCTCTACCATAATGGCATATTCTATATCTTTTCTTTGGGCTAGGTATGTGCCCCGATCTGACAGGGTATAAGCCCCTAGGTCTATAGCCATATTAAGGGTTTCTGCCATGCCGGCGTTGGCTAGCCGATACCAATCACCGCCGGGAACCACCCCTGCTCGTTCCCACAGTTCGAGCTCTCTAAGGTGGGTACCCGAGTAGTCCCCCCGGGATACAAAGGTTGCCTCACTGGCAGCTATTTGCGCCAATGCCCCTGGCGCCCTTTGCATTCCCCTAATGTTTGCCGGATCCTCTGCAGGACCGGCGATTATAAAGTCATTGTACATCACTAAACGGTAGTTGGTGAAATAGCCTTGCTCCACGTATCTTTGTTCCAAGTCCGGCGAGTGGGATAAAACCACATCAGCCTCGCCCCTGGCCCCCATCGCTAAAGCAGAACCAGAACCCACAGCATAAACTATAACATTGCAACCTGTTTGCCTTTCAAACATAGGTATTAATACGTCCAACAACCCGGTATCCACTGTACTGGTGGTGGTGGCTAAAACCAACTCTTCTTTAGGTTCAATTTTACTTGGTACACATAGCTTGTCACCAGGGTAAATTAGCTCAGGGTTAGTTATATGGGGGTTAGCTAAAATAAGTCTTTCTAAAGTAATGCCAAAACGCCGGGCAATACAATACATAGTATCACCGGCAACTACTGTATAAAGGCATTTGAACCCCGCTGGACAACTAGCAGGTCGCCGACAACTTGAATTAGGCATAGGGACACCTCCATCTGGTAATAAGGGAAATATTTCTATATTATATGTTGGCGGATCAATGTGGTGATTTCAGTAGCGCAGAAGTTATCGCATTATTCATATGCTAGATAATTTATCAAATTGTGGAGGGTTTTTATAAATTCAAAATTTAACATCCCAATCGGATATCTACCCGCTCCATTTACTCTCGACAGCCTTTGGTAGCAAGGACTTTATCTTGCTATGCAGATTCATCCAACTGTCGCTAGCCTCACCTGGAGTTCGTGGTCCTCGGGCCGGAGGTTTGCCGCCGACTTCCTTCAGATTCTACCTCGCGGTAGACACCCTTGTCTTAAGCTACGGCTACTACTACCTTCACCGTTCGGGACTTTCACCCTATAGATAATACCCATGCCGGGCGCACATAGAAAAAAGCACCCCTTCTAGGAAGTGGTGCTTTATAATATACATTGTTGTAAAAATAAATGGAGCGGGTGATGGGAATCGAACCCACGTACCCGGCTTGGAAGGCCGGTGCTCTACCATTGAGCTACACCCGCATAACAATAGTTTGTTTAACTGACAAAAGTTATTATAACTAAATTTCGTTGCGCCGTCAAGGTTTTTATAGAAAAGGTTATTATTTTTACTGTAAAGTGGTTTAAGGGCTCAATGCCTTGAGCCCACCAAAGTAATGCTATAGTTGAAAAATGTACGGTATCACTTCACCGTTAAATATCTCAATTACTCCATAGGTTGGCCCCTGTGGACCACGGGGTTGGGTTAGGCTACCGGGGTTAAAAATTAATATGTTATCAACAACTTCTGATACAGCAACGTGCGTATGACCATAAATTACCACATCTATGTTATGACTTTTGGCCTCGTGCAGCAGCGTATCATGCCCTGCCTTGACCCGATGTCGATGACCATGGATAAGCCAAATTCTTTTACCAACGGCATTAATGGTGATATCTTCGGGCTCCAGTATATCCCAATCGCAATTTCCTGCCACCGCATATACAGGCAGTTTTTTTAATACCCCTAGTTCTTTGGCATCTCTAAAGTGGTCACCGGCGTGTAGCAAGCAATCTATCGGACCCATTTGGGTTAAGGCCAGTTTAGCCAGTTCTATATTACCATGGGTGTCACTTAATACCCCAATACGCACCTTATTCTCACTCTTCCTTATTTACACTTTTTACTCTTTTAGTTAGTATATTCACCATACCCTGCAATGCTCTGCCCCGATGACTAATTTTGTTTTTTTCTGTCATGTCCAGTTCGGCAAAGGTTTTGTCAAACTGGGGCACATAAAACAAGGGGTCGTAACCAAAACCACCATTGCCCCTTTCTTCCTCTAGAATATACCCTTCGCAAGCGCCATCGCTGGTTTCCACCGTTCCCTCTGGGGTACAGATAGCAATAACACAGCGGAACCGGGCGGTGCGTTGTTCCCAGGGTACATCCTTCATCAACGCCAATAGTTTGCGATTATTGGCCGCATCATCCTTAGGTTCGCCGGCAAACCGCGCAGAGTAAACCCCCGGTTGCCCGTTTAAATAGTCCACTTCCAAACCGGAATCATCTGCCAACGCCGGTAAACCTGTATGCTGTGCCGCCTCTTTAGCCTTTTTAATGGCATTTTCACTGAAGGTACTGCCATCTTCTATTGTTTCCGGCATGCCAGGATAATCCGCCAGAGACAAAACGCTAATATTTAGCGGTGCCAGTAATGTATTAAATTCTTTTAATTTACCTTTGTTGCCACTGGCCAATACCAGTTTTTGCACCTAAACACGCACCTTTCCTACTTTATCAGCAATTTTCCCCAAGGCTTCCCTTTGGCTGGCAATCAGTGCTTTAATGCCCGCTTCGGCATAATTGAGCATGGCTTCCATATCTTGGCGGGAAAAGGTAGCTTCTTCACCGGTACCTTGAATTTCTATAAATTCACCCCCACCGGTCATGACAATATTCATATCCACTTCGGCAGCAGAATCCTCTTGATAATTTAAGTCTAATATCACTTCGCCATTTAATCTTCCAACACTAACGGCCGCCATGAAATCCCGCAGGGGAATTTGTTTTAACACTTTTCTTTCCACTAATAAATTTAAGGCATCAACCAAGGCCACAAAGCCCCCAGTCATGGAAGCTGTTCTGGTACCCCCATCAGCTTGAATGACATCACAATCAATGGTGATGGTTCTCTCTCCCAAAGCCTCTAAATCTATTACCGAGCGCAGTGCCCGGCCAATTAACCGCTGAATTTCCATCGTGCGTCCACCTAACTTACCCCTGGCCGCCTCACGGACCGTGCGGACACCGGTGGCCCTAGGCAACATAGAGTATTCCGCTGTCACCCAACCTTTGCCTGTCCCCTTTAAAAATGGTGGCACCCTTTCTTCCACCGTGGCATTACAGATAACCTTGGTATCCCCCACTTCGATCAATACTGAACCCTCTGCATGTTTGGTGTATTTCCTGGTTATTTTTACTGGACGAATTTCTCCTACTTTTCTGCCATCGGATCTCAGCAATACTAGTCCCCCTTATAATTTTATGTTCTGGGCCGTCTATTGGCTTTAGTGGCAAATTTAAACTGGTTGGGATAATCACTGGTTTCATCCTCATCTACCGGCCCAACTAAGCCAGCTATGGTATAGAATTTGTTAATTGAGTCCCATTTAAACTCCTTTAACAGCCTAAAGTTTTCAATTTTATTAGTGCTAGTGACATGTAAACGGGGCCCGGTACATCTTACCTCCTTGCCACCGACACTGATATGTTGTTCATCTTTATAATGAATACTAATATCCTTGGCAATCATTTCCTTAACGCGTCTTTCCACCTCTACCAAATCTATGTCCGGTTTTTCTCTAAATTCCAGCACAAAACCATGCACTAAATCATCGTGCTCAACGGCTTCTTCCAGCCCCATATCCCGCAACACAAAACTGGTCATATCTTCAGCTGTATGGGCCATTTTGCGATAGATTAGTGATTCAAAAACTATATCCGCTATTTCCTGAGGTTTGGGGCCAAAAATATTGGGCCGAGTAACTATTACTTCTTCCCCAATACCAATTAACATGCTGGCGTTGTAATTAAGGTGGGGATAAAGCAAATCAAAGTGTTCCACCACCACCCGGTGTTCTGCATCCACCGCTTTTTTGACAGCCTCTGCCAATTGGTAGGGCTGGGCAAAGGCAGTTTCAAAACGCATATCTAAATGATAGGTATAACTGCGGAAATGACCTCGCTCAGCATCATCGAGCAAAGGTAATGGGCGCAGGTTAATACCATCATCATCATTGGTTAGTTCTAACCCTGGAAACATGCCCCGGATAAGCAGCGATTTACCTGCCCCAGCATCTCCAATAAAGCCAATTAGTTTATCCTGAGGATCTAAATACCGCTGAGATATGCTGGAACCCAAAGCCATTAAACGTCGTCGCCCCCTGGGGGCAAAATAAACCGCATGGGATAAATATTCATGAACAAGGTTTATCATAAAAAAACCTCCCACTTTAAAAATCTAGGTTTTTCTGATGTCATATTTGGCTTCTTCTTTGGCTAACATAACTGCTTTGCCAAATGCTGCGCTGGCTTGGGCACCAAGGGTGTTTAAATCATACTCCGGATAAAAGTGCGTAATCATCAGCTTTTTGGCACCCACCTCTCGGGCCAGTTCGCCCGCCTGTCGGGCAGTTAAATGGCCACTTTTCACAAATTCAATGTCTTTATCCAAACCACTGGCCTCGCAAAGAAATAGATCAGCACCCGCCGCCAATTGTGCCAAGTCCTTTGTCCGGGCAGTATCACCGGAAAACACCAGTTTTCCTTGGCCACCATCTACACTGACTGCATAGGCTGGCAGTAGATGGTAGTTGGTGGCAAACTGCAACTGCATCATACCTACCCGGGCTTGTCTGACCCTAATATCATCGGTTAACTGCACCAACGGCAGGTCTTCTATCGGGTTAATGATAAAGGCGTCGGTATACTGAGCCAACCGTTCAAAATCTGCGGTGGGCTTGTTGGGAACAAACAGCGCCAAAGGGCCGGTCCGTTGACCATCTCTGATTGCTCCCGCAATGGCGTGACGTAAACAAAACAAGTCCAGATAGTGATCGGGATGTAAGTGGGTGATGATCACCGCTGCTAACCGGCGAAAATCCAACTGCTTTTGTAGTTTACCAAAACTGCCATTGCCAGCCTCGAGCATAATGAAGGTTTCGCCATTTTGAATCAAGTAACCAGAACATGCCCCCCCTGGGGCCGGATAAGGTGCCCAACATCCTAAAACCGTAAGCTGCATTTTGTCATCTCCCTGTCCCTGCAATATTGGTTTACTGCAAAGCTAACTTTTTAGCTGTTACCGCACAGCCAATGGCCCCATTGTATTGCGGATTATCCGGCACCAACACTTCTTTGTTCAGCTCTTGGGTGACAATCTGTCTTAACGCTTGGTTTTGAGCCACCCCGCCGGTAAAAACAATGGTGGGGCTGGCCAATTTTAACAACATTGGTTTTACCCTTTTAAAAATGGTGTAGTTAACTCCCGCCGCCAGTTCGGCCACCGAATAGCCCTCAACCACTTTACCGATTAATTCTGTTTCTCCAAAAATAGCACAGGTTGATGATAATTCCACCGGATGCTGATAATGTTTACTTAGTTCAGCCAAATCAATATCTAATACCGCTGCCATATTTTCCAAATATCTGCCGGTGCTGGCAGCACAACGATCGTTGGTTTCAAAATCCACCATGCGCCCTTTTCTGACCAAAGCCACCTTGCTATCTTGCCCACCTAAATCCAGCATGGTGAAATCTTCTTTACCGGTGAGATACACCGCTCCAGTGACGTGGGCTTTAATTTCGGCAATGTTCTTTGCCCCTTTAAGGTTAATGGTTTGCCGTCCGTAACCAGTACTCACAATTTGTTGCCAACCAATGTCACCTAGCCCTAAGGCTGATAAATCCACCAGCAGTTGGCCGTCCTCCATGTGTCCATGTTCTCGATAAAAGGATACAGTATCAAATTTATGTAATTTTAGCTGACCCTGGTCATCTAGTATTGCAACTTTAACATTTCTACTGCCTAAATCTATGCCAGCATACACTTTGTTTTGTCACCTCAGCATTTCTAAAAATGAATCCAACCGCATTTTGGTCCGGGCGTCTAGTTTGTTAGGCTTATCCCCTTCCAAGGTCAATATTGGCACATCAATTTTTTGCCTAATAATTAAATCTTCGATTTGCCGATAGCAAAAACTTTGGGCGTAACTAATTACCCCATCCAATTGCCGCAATTTAATTTGCTCTATAATATCTTCTAAGCGGTAAAAAATACCATAGGGGTAAGAATAAAGCCGATATTGTTCCACTAGATCATCGGTATCAAAGGGCATGGCAAACTGACGTTGCACCTCATTGTAGACCACCCGGGCCCCTCGTTCTTCCAGGTAATCATAAAGGTCATCCATAATTGGCGGTACACCAATATAGCCAATCCGCAGTTCAGTTTTTATTTCCGGTTGTTGGGGCAGTTTAGCCAGGTAATCGTCCATCTCTTTAGCAAATTGCTCGGGATTGCCGTTAAAGTCACTGGAACAAACTTGGAACAGGTGATTATCAAAACCGCTAATTTTATTGTCCTGCCAAGTTAGCTGATCCATCTGCCATAGTCTTTTCCGCACCGCGTCCAGTGTTTTTTTGGTTTCATTCACTTGCTCCCAGTCGGTACCTAAGGCTGTCATCAGTTTTTCTATTTGTAATTTTAACAAATCATAGTCTCGATCAAAGGGGTAGGCGAAGGGAATTACTTTAATGCCAGCCAGATCCAGCGTTTCCATCAAAGCATGGGTGTTGCTGCAGTCTCCTTGGGTAACGGCAATGACGGTATCTATATCTTTGTTGTTCAACACAGTGGTGTAGATACCCTTAATCCAAGAACACAAGTTTCTGGGATAGCCAGCCAACTCGGCTTCTTCTACCAACAATTGTGGATTATTGTGCGTAATAAATATGTTGTTTAAATCCACTGGCACCATTCCGGCAGCATAAACTACCTCTGACGGAATGGTGGTGGTAATTCCAATTTTTTTCATTAATTTACACCCTTTGCCCTTAGCAACACTTGTAATCTACTCATTTCGTTATAAACCACCATAATGGCATCGTCCACTGCCATGCCGGGTTTAGCCAGCATTTGGTCCGGTCTGGTGGCCATGGCCACATGAACACACACCTCAGCAGAACGGTTAGTTTCGTTACAGGTACCGCCTTGGTAAGCACCGATGCCCTTTGCTTTGGCATATAGGATTGCTTCAATGGTATTGTTGATGCCACCTAAATCTGGGGTTTTTATTTGCACCATATCACCGGCGCCGGCATCTACAAATTCTCGAATATCTTCTAACGTGTTGCACCATTCATCGGCCACTATTTGCACGTTAATGCCTTTGGCCTTTACTGCTTGACAGAGGTTGGCCAGGGCTGCAATTTGCCCTTCCTTACTGCCGACATCCATTGGACCTTCAATGCGCAACTGCAATGGCGAGGCCGCCTGTTCTAGTTTACCCAAATAATCGGCCATGGCCTCGGTGTCATCGGCAAACAATTGGCCAATGGTGCCATAAACGTCGATATGTAACACCGGGCGATATTGATCGCCCCCCAGTTTTTTCACTCTGCCCTTTAACCAGCTGATATATTCTATCAATTTACTGCCATCGGTGCCCAACTTGGTTTCCATGTTGTTAATTAACCCATGGGGTAACACATCAACCCTTTTAATTATTGCCTTATCGGCGTTAATGTAGCGGTCGTCACCGGTTTGGGTAAAAATTGGCACCGGTTGGGCAGATAGTGGCGTATGATATTCTTTGGCCACCACTTCGGCCATGGTTATTTTTTGGCTTTTGGCCACCGCATCTAACAAAGCCTGGGTGACACCGTAGCGAATGGCGGTGTGAAACCGAGTACCGTCAGCATGTTGTAATTGATCAAATTCTTCGGCTAAGGCTTTAAATTCGGTCAGTTCTCTGCCAATTAGGCGTGGAAAAATTTCTTGTTCAATAACTGGAATAAATTCGCTGGCTAAAAACAGTGGATCCCGTCCCCCGGCTCCCGAGTACTGCACCGCCGCACAATCGCCGTAAGCCACACTGCCATCTTCCAACACCAGTATGATGGAAATGGATTCGCCCCGTTGTCTAACGGCGGTAAAACCTGGGGTTTGGGGCTCACCCAATATGGTAAAGCCGTCTTGGGCTGCCCCCTTTTTAATCGCCTTTTGATCATCAAAATAAAATCCAGTTAAGCCCGGTGAAGCATAAGCACTTATTACCTTCATTGTTATCGGTCTCCTTACACAGTTTTTTGTGTAATTATTTTTTGTTTCTAACAAACGCTACTGTTTAATTTTGAATTCTGAATTATGAATTTTGAATAGCTAGTTTTTCTTAATTCAAAATTCAACATTCCTAATTCATAATTGCTTTTATCTTGGTCTGCCAACCAGCATGCCTTTGCCGATGGCGTAAACATCGTCAATTACCATTTGGAAACTAGGTTGGCGGCCTTCTTTTTCACCACGTTTGGCTATTTTTTCTTGGTGGAAATCGATAATTTCCCGCTTAAAGGGCAGGTTGCCAAAGTCCAGCAACCTTACAGCGCCATTGTTGTCCCTTGCCGGCAGCAGGCGTCCTAAGTTAAATCTGCTGGGAGCAAAGGGCACATCGATAATCCCCGCTTGGAAGGCCCGTACAGTACCTAAAGCGATGTCATTTTCGCCAAATTCTAGTACTCTATTTAAAATAGCTCTTACTTCTTTTCTAATCATCTCTTTTTCCTGTTGTAACTGCTGGTTGTCTGGGAAACTTTGGTCCTTTAACATATTTAGTAATTGTTTAGTGGCTTTTATGCCCGAGGCATTGGCCTCTTTGGTGGGCACACCCATGGCTTCGTGGGGAGTTTTCACAATAACTTTGGTGGCCTTGGCCAATGCAGCTGTGGCCGCACCCCAACTAATTACCCCAAAGGCTTTGCTTTCATCCTGGGGGAAACCGCCCATCCATTGGTGAAACACTGTGGACAGATGAACATCTTTAAACCCAAATTGATCTAGGTATTCTTGGGCCAGTTCCTTCAGGGTGATCACTGCAGCCACGTCCTGCTCTAAATTACCACACTGACCATAACCTAAAGTAATGCTTTTAACCCCTTGTTCGGCTGCCAAAAGGGCCTCAATAATGCCCACGCTGTGGGATATGCAAGGGGGCACCAAGGTACCGGTTAACGGGCCAAAGGGTTCCCGGTTAATACAAATACCCTGTTCCTCATAATAGCCAATTAAACGGTCCACATATTGCCAATCGATGATGGAACGCTCCAACGGCACATCTTTAGCATAGGGAATGTTATAGGAAATTCCGCCACCTTCAAAACTGGTAAATCCGCCGGCAACGGTGATCTCTGCCAATAGTCTAGCATCTGGTGTGCCATGACGTACCTGCACCGGAACTTTCACCGATTCCACCACTTTACGACAGGCGCTAATGCCATGGTTAACTGCTGGAAAGCCATTAAGCATAGAACGTCCCACCGTCCGGCTTTCATCAATACCGGTTTGTGCTTCACCATAGCGATTCTGCCTGGTATAGCTGTCTATGGTGGTGGGCAAGCAATCTGCCTCCCCTTCTCTTTCTAAATACTGCAACAGTTCAATGTGTTCTTGCACCAAAGCCACCCCAGCTCTGGGTTGGGCTAGTGTCCGACCTTCGGCTTCAGCCTTGATCAGCAGTTCGGAAAACCGCCGATTGACGTCGATTTGTTTTTGATATTCCAAGCCCTCATCGAAATCCACGTCACTACCTGTTGGCCAAGATTGCAGCACCTCTTGGCGTATATTATTGAATTGCTCCCAATCTATTTTTTTGTTGACCAGTTTCACCTTATCCTCTCCCTTTAACGCTTATTTATATATTTTTTCATTATGCGCAAAGTTTTCTCTGGTTCAACCTCTGCCAATAATCCCATTGATGCCAATAAATATTGGCTATCAATTAAAAATTCTGGTTGTTTTGGTTTCAATATGGTGGGATTCTCTTCTTGAAAAAGAACAGTCTTTAAAATATCGCTGGGGTTAGGGTGATTAGCAATAACACCACCGGTGCCAATAACATAAGGAACCTCGGTCAGATCCTTGCCGGTTTGTACATAACTGGCACCAAAGGGGGTCCAAACCACCTCTAACACACCGGCGTGACGCTCCACCGCCAGCCCTGCACAATAAGCAGCCATCGCCGTTTCTATGCGCTTTTCTTCCTCATCCCTGGGCAGTAAGCTATAGTCCTGCTGCAAATCGTCAATGTATTGTTTTACCTTCTCCGCAGAGGTTTGGGTGTATCTTTCCAAACTGCCTGGGGGTAAAGACTCAAACAAGGATAGAGAACTAACCCGCATGCCCAAGTCGCCTTCCACCGTTCGTTTGCCAAAGGGCTGTGGTAATCCTCTAAAATTCACTCCGGATTTAGTTGGCAAACCATTTGCCAGGGAATGCACATCTGTGGTGGCACCACCAATATCCACCACAATTAATTCACCCAGTCCTTTTTCGTTGCCATAACCTGTTGCCAACAATTGGGCCGCATTTAATACCGCCGCCGGCGTGGGCATTAAAATTCTTTCAATAAAAGCCTCTGCCTTCTTTAATCCTTTGGCCTCTATAATTGTATCTAAAAACACCTGTCGGATTAAATTGCGGGCCGGTAAAACATTGAGCTTGTCCAACTGTGGCAGTACGTTTTCGGTAACCAACACCTTTTTACCAGCTTGGGTAAGAATTTGTTCCACTTTATCCGCCACCGACTTATTTCCAGCCACTATGACGGTGGATTCAATTATACTTTCTGCCAACATACTGGCATTGTGCAAAAGCACTTCTTTATTACCACCATCGGTGCCGCCCGCCAGCAGCACAATGTCCGGCTTGACAAGTTCGATTTCATTAATCTCTTTAATGGCCAGTTCATGGGCGTATACACCCAACACTCTGGCACCGGCACCCAATGCCGCCTGTTTAGCCGCTTCCACCGTCAAATCCTTGACCAGTCCAATGGCCGCAATCCGCAAGCCACCAGCGGCACTACTGCACCCCAGCTTGTATTTAAAGTTTAGCTCCGCAGTGCCCAGCTGTTTATGTATTTCTGTCATGGCTCGGTCTAAACCATCCATTATATTGCTTTCTACAGTGGTACGCCCCCGGGCAGTTGCCACCACCTCTTCGGCCACTAAGTCTACAATTGTCACTTTGGTATAGGTGCTGCCAAAGTCAAGCAATAAGGCTAATTGCATTGCTAACACCTCTTAATCTAAATCAAAGTCTATTTTTAAATCATCCACAAATTCTTGCGGCATAGTTCCCGGTGGATAAACCCGATCAAAACCCATATCCTTAAATCTTTTTTCCACCTCTTGCCAGTCCTGTTTGCCCACCACCAGGTTGCCGCCAACATAAAGTTTAATGTTGTCCAAACCAGATTCTATCGTCTTTTCCTTCAGCCCACGACAATCTATTTCCCCGTGTCCATATAGTGACGAAACCGCAATCACATCGGCATTGGTTTCCACAGCAGCGTTAATAAACTCTTCTTGGGAGGCCATAACACCAATGTTTACCACATTAAAGCCGGCTTCGCTCAGTGCAAAATGCAAAATGCGGTTACCCACTGCATGTACATCAGCACCAATTACCCCCAGTACAATGGTAACTTTTTTCTTGTCGCTCATCTTATCCCCTCCATCAGCAGCAGACTTACCAATAAATAAAAAATACTATGTAAGTTATACTTTTCTCTAGCTTGTAAATTGTTCCTGCTTTTTATCCCAGCATATCAAAAAAATCAAGCTCAGAGAATAGCTCTGAGCCAAAATTTAATTGCCACTAAAGTATGCATTTATTCCCCGGGCTATGGCCTCGGCAACCTGCTGGCGGAAATTACTGTTTGCTAACAACTTTTCCTCTTCGGGATTACTGATATAGGCTGTCTCCACTAAAACGGAAGGCATTTTGCTTTCTCGGAGCACCGCAAAATTGGCCTCCCTAATGTTCTTGTCCGGCAGATTAGCATATTGCACC
Source organism: Peptococcaceae bacterium 1198_IL3148 (assembly GCA_036763105.1). Classification (NCBI taxonomy): domain Bacteria; kingdom Bacillati; phylum Bacillota; class Clostridia; order Eubacteriales; family Peptococcaceae; species Peptococcaceae bacterium 1198_IL3148. The sequence continues at coordinate 140,672 of JBAIYS010000001.1, forward strand.
ATTTCATTTTGTATATTTTGCGCTAAGCGCTGGCGGTCAGCCCTTTGGGCATAAAGATCCGCTCGACTGCTGGGGGCATAAAAATAGGTACTGGTGCCCCGTATACTGCTGTTGGTGTTGGCATTGGAATGAATACTGACAAAAATATCTGCATTAATGCGGTTGGCCATATAGGGTCTTTCGGTAAGGTCAACGGTTTGATCACCGGTGCGACTCATCTCCACTTGGGCACCCTGTTGTCTTAAGATGGCCGCCAACTTTAAGGCCATATCTAAGTTTACGTCCTCCTCCCAAGTGTTGCGGCTGTAGCCAGGAGCGCCAGGATCACTGCCACCATGTCCGGCATCAATAAAGATTACTTTGCCCTCAACAGCATCTGTATAATTCACTTTATTTAATTGAATTTCTAAAGACTGCCCCTGGTTAGTGGTATCGGTACGATAACTAACTGGATTTGCCAAATCTAATACCATTCTGGTAATTAGCGGTTGGGTACTGAATTGTCCAATACGAATTTCCGTTACAGTTGACGAGTTCACCTTTTGAGCTTCTGGTAATTGACCTAAATGTACCCCCTCAAAATTAACCACTAAACGATTGGGATTACTGAGGAAGAAAGTGTTATAGCTTAATTTAGTATCGGCCTCAACGGTAATTACTGTTTTATCACCATCTGTTACTACTTCAATATCTGTCAACTGATGACCGTCGTAATCCAATTGATCTTTGTCCCCATCCCTATCACTGCGATCATCACCATTGGTTTCTTCATCATCCGTTGGTGCCGGCAGCCAAGAGACTAAGTTCCGTTCAATATCATCGCCCCTGGAGGTTGCTTGGCCACCGGCGGGAGGGGTTGAAGTTGACGCTGTTGGCGGAGTGACTGTTGTGCTAACAGTTTCTACCTTAGCCAACCAACCGGCTAACCAAACCTCTTTGCCATCACTATGCTTTAATTTTAACCAATCACCTTCCTTAGCTAAAACCGGTAACTTGTCCCCTTGCTTAGCTTGTCCAGCTATGGGATAACTGGTTCCCGGACCGCCTCGCAGATTGACATCGGTACCGGTTATCACTGCCATTTCAGTGGTGGTAGATGTGGTGTTTGGTATCGTCTGTGTCGGTGCTGACTGGTTAGGCGTGGCAACAGGGGCACTATCCACTTGGGCCAACCAACCGGCTATCCAAACCTCTTTGCCATCACTATGCTTTACTTTTAACCAATCACCCTCCTTAGCTAAAATCGGTAACTTGTCCCCTTGGTTAGCTTGTCCAGCTATGGGATAACTGGTTCCCGGACCACCCCGCAGATTGACATCGGTACCGGTTACCACTGCCATTTCGGTGGTCTTTTGGGGGGGATTTGATGCTGGCTTTTGCTCTATTGCCACCAGCCAACTGGCAATCCAAGCTGTTTGACCATCACTTTTTTTAACTTGATACCAATCACCTTGTTTACTTAAAACAACAAGCCTGTCCCCTTGGGTTACCTGTCCTTGGCTGGCATGATTTGTGCCCGGACCGCTCCTTAAGTTAACATAGCTACCCTTTACCACCGCTGTTTGGTTGGTGGCTGCTTCTGCAATATGGTTACTTATTGGCATGGTTAAACATAAAGCGCTAAGGGCCAGTACCAATAATTTATTCATTGTCATCATCCCCATTGATAGTTTTTCTCCTTATAGACGGGGAAATTCTACATAACGTTCCAATTACCCTCCTAATAAACCAAAATTAACCTTGAAAATACTTGTCATTAGACATACTTTGGGGAGTGGCTCTTTACAAAATAAGTAAAAAAACCAACCCCTAAGGGTTGGCGCTGGTTATAATAGAATCTTCTCTGGTTAAAGGCTTAGCTAAATTAATGTGTCCGGCTAAGGTTTCCACCACTTCACCATCAATAAGAATTTGTACTTCTTGTACACTGGCATATTGGGTTAAGGTATTCACAATGGAATATACTGTCAATTGTTCATTGCCACTGCCACCAGAGTGGTTTTGTTTTAATTCCGAGCTAAAATCCACTGTGCATAACCCACCTTTGATATTAATGTCCTTTAGCTCAGTACCTGGCGGTAAAGTGGGCAGTAATCCCGAGTTGGCAGCGGGCCCCTTTGCCAGTTCATACATGGTCATTCTGGCCAAGCCATCAACCTTTGGAATTTCCCGCTGTTGGGCCACCAAGTAGCCGTTATCATTGGCAAAAAACAACACCACTGATGTTTTATCCACCACATCATTTAAAACTGTTACATCTTCCGCTGTAACTTCCTGCCGGGTCTCTGCATCGCTAAGGGATATTGTCTCCTCGGCACTTTCACCTTCGTCACCACAGGCTATTAACACGCTGGTAATGAACAACAGCAAAAAGATTAACAGATACCTGCTTTTTATTTTTTTGTCCATTATCTAATCCTCCCCTAAAACAGTGCAATTTTTATATATTTATGCTTCAAACACAACAAATATTACCAATATATGGATTATTATTAAAATTTTGTCTTGACTGCATAATCTGGCCTCAACTTAGTCATAATTTTGATATTGAGGATTATAGGAGGGATCAAAATGCCAGTTTTTAACACAGTTATTGTCTGTCTGTTTTTGCTAATAATTAGTTTCTTCTTACCCTGCACCGCCCTGGCCAATTATCATTATTGCCCAATTCACTGTCAGGCGGAAGATACTTTATCACTGCAGCAACCCTACTTAACGGGCATTGATATTTCAATTTTACAGTTGGAATTAATGCAACTGGGCTATTATGATGGTAAATTAGACGGTGTCTACGGACCTAAAACCGCTGCCGCTGTAGCCAATTTTCAGGAAGATGAAAAACTGGTGGTGACCGGGGCCGTTAAAGCAGAAACCTGGGACAAATTAGCTACTTATTTAGAAAAACCGGTGGTTAACGAGCTTCCCCCTCCCCCCAGCGGTGATATTGCCCTGGTGGTGGATACAGTCAATCGCACATTAACGGTGTTTAGTGATAATGAACCCTACCATACTTTTCATGTTGCTGTGGGAAAGCCAGAGACCCCCAGTCCCATTGGCACCTGGAAAGTGACCCGTAAAGCGATGAATTGGGGCACCGGCTTTGGCACCCGTTGGATCGGCCTTAATGTCCGCTGGGGCATCTACGGCGTTCACGGCACCAATAAACCAGGTTCCATTGGTAGCTATGCCAGCCACGGTTGCATTAGAATGCATAACAGCAAAGTAGAACAATTATACCCCTGGGTACCGGTTAATGCCCCGGTGTACATAGTGGGCAATCCCTTTGGCGTTCCGGGTCATACCCATCGCACCATTTGTAAAGGAGAAAAGGGCCCCGATGTCGCCATGGTCCAAGCCTATTTGAAGCGCAAAGGCTATTATGATCAAGAGGTGGATGGCATTTTTGGCCCTGGTATGGAACAGGCGATATTTAATTTTAGAGCAGATCATAACTTGGTGCGGGATAACCGAGTGGATCGGGAAATGTATGAAGTGATGAAACTATAAAAGGGCTGCGCCCTTAATTTTCAATTATGAATTCTGAATTTTGAATGACATATTTTAAAGAAAATATTCAGTGTTGACGCAAAAGGCCCCTGCATATCAATGTGCAGGGGCCTTTTTGGGTTTGTTTATTTTCTAATTGTTTCTTCATTACTTTTCACTGGGTTTAGCTGTACAATTCTGGGTTTAAAGTTTAGTCTCCTTAGCAATTGGCTGTATTCTTCTGGGGTGGTGTCTTCCCAGCTCTTTTCTAACATTGCCACTAAAACGGCTTCAATTACGTTGGTACCAAAGGAGCGGCCGTTAAATTCGGGGGTAGTGGTTACCAAAGTGCCCGCACCCCGTTGGGCTAGCATGTCAACATCGGCAGCGGTGGTGGTATTGGTGATAATCATCTGGCCATTAAGTTTTTCCGGAAGGTATTTGCGAATTAAGTGATAATCACCAGCAATTATTTCTGCTCGGTGATAATATTTAGCGTACTTAGTTGCCTTAGCAATGTCGTTTTTGTCCTGTTTATTGCCGGTGGGATAAAGCATTTTAAATGGTACTTTAGTGAAGATGGGTAATAACCTACGGGCAATGGTTTCCAGCTTTTCGATGGAGTATAGCGGGCAAGGAATACCAACAGCAAACATTAAATCACCGAAGGTAATATCACATTGGGCTTCATTAAAAGCCTCTGCCATGCCAAATCTATCCACCGCACTAACCATTAGCACCTTGCTGCCACTGCCTATTAAACCTTTGGCTAAGAGATAGCTGACGGTTTCCCTTTCTAAAGTGTTTTTTACGCCACTGCCATCCACCACCGGTGTTTTAGATACAACTTGTTTTAAACGCAACCCATCCTTTATGGGGTAGCGTTTTTTGCCAGCATACAAATATATATCTATGCCGCCTAACCCAATGGCGTCTACATTGCCATCCAGTTGGCGTAACTTTTCCATTGCCCTTTGCATATCACCATCGGTGCCCACCCTGCTCATTTCAAATAATTCTCCCAACAGTTCCACCGTAATGGTATGGTCACGTTTGGATGAACCGAGACTAACGCTAATAACCCTTTTCAACGCCTAGGCCTCCATCTTATTGCAATCTAATTTAATATTACAAAAATATATTAACATTGTAACCATAATTCTACAAATTTAATTTTACTAGCCTGGCAAATGCCACCTGCATCGAAGTAATAGTTACCGTTTTTGTCGGTACCGGTTGATATCAGTTGCTGGTTGCCGTTCTGACCTTTCCATAACTGCAATCACATCACCCATACTGTCTACATACCCCGATTGCATTACATTCACCAAGGTGTCATTTAATAACGGTGCTTCTTGCCGTTCTTTAAGCCGTTTCACCGCCTCATTAAAATCTTTAGGCCGCTCTATTTTTTTCAAACTGATCCACCCCCCTTGTTTAGTTTAGATTGCTTTGGTGGAGTCAGGCACCACCTACTTCCATATTGGTTTTTATATGGTTCCTCCCTTTTCTTTTACCAATTGCAATGCTTTGTCCAAATGGGCCTCGTCAGTCACCGCGGTCACTAAAAAGCTGTTGCCACCGGCAACACCGTAATTGGTATCACCGATACCGCTAACCGAAGGATCAGCCGCCATTAATATCCGGGCATCTTGACTGTAAAAGCGGTCGGAAGTACCAGAGAAAATTATCAGGTTGGTTTGACTGGGTTCACCGCTAAAGGGATTATTTATTTCTGCATCCGGAGCATAGCCGTACCGTGATACCCGATCAACCTGTACCTCTTCAATTCCCAGTTGTTTTAAAGATTTTGCTGCCGCTTGGGCATCATCACTGGAAGAAAAATAAGCTAAAATTGCCCTTTCATCAGGGGACATTGGCATTTTTTCATAACCTCCTCATCTCTGTTTGCTTTAGTTTTCCCACATAATATAAGAATTTGTTACAGGTTTCATGTAATTTTTACCATATATGTGAATATTCTACCTTTCTGGTTTTTGCTAGTGTATAATATAACCAGGACTCCAAATTTTGCAACAGGGTGGTGATACTAACATATGCTTTTTACAATTTCATAGCGACCTCATTAAAAATTGGAGTTAATTAAGGAGGCCATAATGTTAAAGCAACGTGGGTTTATTAAGGTTACTCTGTGTTCAACCTTAATTACGGGTTTATTGTTTTTTTCTAGTCATTTTGCTGACGCAGGACAGACATATACAGTGATACCTGGCGACAGCCTTTGGAAAATTTCACAGAAATATAACATTTCAATTAATCAATTAAAGAAGCTCAATAATTTAACCAGTGATGAAATTTGGGTAGGACAAAAACTGGCAGTGGCTGTAGATACTAATAATAGTGCAAGTAACAGTAACACTTATACTGTACAGCGAGGCGACAGTTTATATCTAATTGCCAAAGCCCATGGCATCAGTGTTAGCGATTTAAAAGCTGCCAACAATTTAGCTGCCAATGAAATTTTAGTTGGGCAACAATTAACTATCCCTAACTCTAAAGCAACAGTGGACAATCCCCAAAATCAAAAATATACCGTAGTCCCTGGCGATAGCCTGTATTTTATTGCTAAGCGTTTTGGTACCACTGTGGACAACCTGATGAATGTTAACCAATTAACCAGTGACAGCATATACGTCGGCCAGCAATTAATTATTTCTGCAAATAGTCAATCATCGACACCAACACCGAAACCGCCAGCAACAACACCTGACAAAGTCAGTTGGCAGATCCCCACCGGGGTAAATCTATACTATGTTAAATCGGGCGATTCTTTAAGCGGCATTGCCCAAAAATATGGCTCCTCTGTGAATGCCATTATCAAAACCAACAACATGAAAAGCCAACTAATCACCCCAGGAATGCCACTATTTGTGCCCAACTCCCAAAATCCTGTTTCCATTAGCGCACCAAAGGGGCCACAAAAAACTGGCTATGGCGAGCTGTTGCCTTGGGAATTTGCCAACTGGTTTTTTAACCACGAAAGTACCGGGGTAATTAAAGATTTGGCCACCGGAACCACCTTTAAGATAAAACGCATTGGCGGCGGCAACCATGCCGACTGTGAACCGCTAACAGCCAGCGATACTGCCATTATGAAAGGTTTATATGGTGGATCCTGGAGTTGGCAGACCCGTCCAGTGATTCTAGAATATCAAGGTAGACAAATTGCCGCTTCTATGGCTGGCATGCCCCATTCCTTTGACAGTATTGCTGGTAACAATTTTGATGGTATGTTCGACCTGCACTTTTTACACAGTCGCACCCATAACACCAATTCCGAAGACCCCAAACACCAAGAGGCCGTTAAAAAAGCTGCCGGTAACTAGTTTGATAAATTTATACACAAGAAAAAGGCGTGACTTTAATCACGCCTTTTTCTTGTGTATAAATGTTATAATAGATAAACTATTTTTTATTAAATGCAGGATTTCTTCGCTAATTATGGAAAAAGTAAGTTTACAAAATAAAAGGGGCAATAATAATGTTGTACGTCGATAAAAACGAAGTATTACGTTACCTAGGTTATAAACCCAATAGCACTAAATTTACTCCAGATATGTTGGCAAAGATTGACTATTACATATCACTGGGTATAACTCTGTTGGAGCCCAACACCACCTACCGCATATTTAATCACCTCGACATCACCGACCGAGGGGTGGAGATAGCTGAGGCAGGGTTGGTGTTACCAGGCAATGATATCTCCAACTTACTTAGAAACGCCAAAAAAGTCTGCCTAGTGGCAGCCACCATCGGTCCTCAGTTGGAGGCTAAAGTTTCCCAGCTCTTTAAGAGCAATGAGTATGCCGCCGGCACCATTTTAGATGCTGTGGGCAGTGACGCAGTGGAGAAAGTGGCCGACCAACTGCAAGAGCAATTAAAATTAAAGGCTAAAAAACAAGGTTACCACCTAACTTGGCGCTATTGTAGTGGCTATGGAGATTTGCCGCTGGAAGTAAACCGCCCTTTTGCTAAAATAGTTAATGCCGCCAGCATTGGTATAAATATTACCGAAACCTGCGCATTGCAACCGGAAAAGAGTATCTTTGGCATTGTTGGTTTTACCGTCGGCGAGCAAGATGTGCCGATACTAAATAAATGTGCAAATTGCGGTGCCGAAAATTGTGCTTATCGAAATAGGGGGGAAATGTGTGCTAAAACTAGCAGAAATACTAAAGAATAATGTGTTGGTCTTTGATGGAGCTATGGGTACACTGTTGCAAAAACAAGGCCTGCTGGACGAAGGGTGCCCAGAACTTTTAAATGCGGAACAGCCCCAGGCCATTACAGAAATCCACCGTTTGTATGTGGAAGCCGGAGCCGACATTATTGAAACCAACACCTTTGGTGGCAACAGAATTAAATTAGGGGAATTCGGCTTAGAAAATCGAGTGGCAGAATTAAATGCCGCCGGTGTTAGGGCCGCCAAAGAGGCCTGCCATCAAGACACCTTAGTGGCCCTATCGGTGGGACCAACGGGTAAAATGATGCAACCAAGTGGCCCGCTAACCTTTGGCGAGGCCTTTGCTGTATTCAAAGAACAAATTGTCGCCGGCGTCGAGGCCGGGGCGGATTTAGTCTGTATTGAAACAATGTCAGATTTGGGGGAAGCCCGGGCGGCTGTACTGGCCGCTAAGGAGGCGGCGCCAGAGTTACTTGTAATCTGCTGTATGACCTTCCAACCGGACGGTCGCACTTTGATGGGCACCGACCCAGCGACTGCAGTCATCACACTACAGTCGCTGGGAGCAGATATTTTAGGGGCCAACTGTTCCGGTGGTCCCAAAGAGTTGGAACAGGTAATTGCCACCATGGCCACCGTGAACAAAGTGCCCCTCTTGGTACAACCCAACGCCGGGTTACCAGTGTTAGAAGGGGATCAAACAATATTTCCGCTAACCGCTGCCGAAATGGGCCATTATGCTCCTCTGCTGGTACAGGCCGGTGCCTCGTTAGTGGGCAGTTGCTGTGGTTCCACGCCGGAATTTACAGCGGCCATTAAAAAGCAGGTGGCTGGTTTAACCCCCATAACACCGGGGTATCAACCGAAAACCTATCTCACATCCAGCACTAAAACATTAACGGTGGGAGGCAGCGCCCCCGTTAGAATAATTGGCGAACGCATCAATCCCACCGGCAAAAAATTATTGTCGGCAGAACTGCGTCAAGGTTCACTGGCCCGGGTGGTGCAGGAAGCGGTGCAACAGGTGGAAAAGGGTGCCGACATATTGGACGTCAATGTGGGTTTGCCCGATATTGATGAGCCCGCCATGTTGGTGAAAGCGGTTAATGCGGTACAAAAGGTTGTCAGCGTACCTTTACAAATAGACAGTACCGATGTCAAGGCACTGGAAGTGGCACTGCAAGCCTATCACGGCAAAGCGCTGGTTAACTCGGTAAATGGTAAGGAAGGAAGTTTATCCACCGTGCTGCCGCTGGTGAAAAAATACGGCGCCTGCGTACTGGGCTTAACTCTGGATGAAAACGGCATTCCGCCGAAGGCTGAGGACAGATTAAAAATTGCCCAACGGATAGTGGCCCGGGCTGAGCAGTGCGGAATCCCCAAAGAGGATGTGTTGATAGATTGCCTAGTGCTTACCGCCAGTGCCCAACAACAAGAGGTATTGGAAACCATCAAGGCGGCTCAGTTAGTGAAAGAACAGGTGGGTGTGGGCACGGTGTTGGGTGTCAGTAACGTCTCCTTTGGCTTACCAAACCGTAAACTGTTAAACAAAACCTTTTTAGCCATGGCCCTGGCTGCCGGTTTGGATGCCCCCATTATTAACCCCCATGACACCGAAATGGTGAACACCATTAAGGCGGGCCAAGTACTGACCTATCGGGATCAGGATTCTAAGCAGTTCATTGCCGCCTTTGCCAATCAGCCCCAGAATACTGCCCAACAACCCCAGACAGATGCGCCACCTAGTCCGGCAGATGCCCTTTATAAAGCAGTGGTCAGCGGTTTAAAGGAAGGTGTTACCCAACTGGTGGCGGAGGTGTTGGCCAGCGGTAAAAATATGCTGGAAGTGGTGGACGAAATCTTAATTCCAGCCCTAGACGATGTGGGTACAAAATATGAAAAGGGTGAGTTTTTCCTCCCTCAATTAATGCAGTCGGCAGAGGTGGTACAACTGGCCTTTGCCCGGTTGCGTCAAGAATTGTCCGCCACCAATACGGTGGATAAGGGCACCGTCGTTGTGGCCACCGTTAAGGGAGATATTCACGATATTGGCAAAAATATTGCCAAAGTATTGTTGGAAAACTACGGTTATAACGTCATTGATCTAGGGAAAGATGTGCCTCCAGAGGTGGTAGTGCAAGCAACTAAAGAACATCAAGCGAAACTGGTGGGTTTAAGTGCTTTAATGACCACCACCATCCCCAGTATGAAAGAAACCATTATTCAATTAAAGGCAGCTAAGCTGGATTGCCAAGTGATGGTGGGCGGCGCGGTACTAAATCAACGCTATGCAGATATGATCGAAGCCGACTATTATGTCAAAGACGCCCGGGAAGGGGTTAGAGTGGCCCAAAGAATATTTTAAAGCTATAACCTAAAGGGGCTGTTGCTTTTGGCAACGGCCCTTACTACAGACTTAATGCTTAGGATAGCAAAAAATAAAAAAACCTGTGGTTAAAAACCACAGGTTTTCTGGTGGGCGATGACAGGATCGAACTGCCGACATCCTGCTTGTAAGGCAGGCGCTCTCCCAGCTGAGCTAATCGCCCTCACATGTTTTGCTCACTTGCTACGTTACATAATATATCATAAAGGATGACACCCGTCAATAGTTTGTCTTAAAAAAATTGAAGTCTCACTCAGAAAGCCATTAATATGTTGAGGGCGGCTTGCTGGGCCGCCCTCAATGTTCTATTTAACTGATTAGCGCATCTATCATTGTCAACAACTGGTTCTTTTCGTAGCCCCGCTGCTGGCAAGCACCGCTGGGGCATACTGATACACAAGCGCCACAGCCTTGGCAAAGTACATCCCGCACCATGGCCACCTTTGTCTTTTCGTCCAGAGCCCGGGCACCATAGGCACAGGCTTCTACACATAGTCCACAGCCTTTACATAGTTCCTCATCTACTTCGGCAGTGATCCCCAGGGATTCTAGGTTTTCCTTAGAAAGTAGCGTTACCGCCCTAACTGCCGCCGCATTGGCCTGACCGATACTTTCTCCAATGGTCTTAGGTCCGTGGGCCAAACCGCAAAGGTATAAACCATCAGCGGCAAAGTCAACGGGACGTAACTTCATATGGGCCTCGGAGAAGAAACCATCGGCATTCAACGGCACCTTAAAGTGCTGGCTCAGCACCTCGTTATCACTGTTCGGTTTAATACCATTGGACAATACCAATAGATCGGCACCGATATTGACCGGCATGCCTAAAACGTGATCAGTTACCTGTACCGTTACTTTATCGCCATCGGCTGACACTTGCGGCTTGTTGTCTACATTATAGCGAATGAAGATAACGCCCTTTTGGCGGGCTTCGGTATAATATTTTTCTTTAAATCCGTAGGTTCTGATGTCCCGGTATAGGATAAAGACTTTAGTCTCGGGATTTTCTTCTTTTAATCTTAAGGCATTTTTAACCGCCTGGGTGCAGCAAATTTTACTGCAGTAGGGTCGATCCTCCTGACGTGAGCCCACACATTGAATCATCACCACAGTATTGGGCTTACCCAGTTGCCCGTTGACCACCCGTTCTTCTAACTCCTGTTGGGTTAATACCGCTTGATGTTGACCGTAGAGATATTCATCCGGCACCACTGCGTCTGCACCGGTGGCAATTACCACCGCACCATGTTCAATTTCGGTGGTGGAATCGTCAGCAAACTTAACCACTGTGCGGTAGTTACCCAGATAACCAGAAACATCCTGCACTGCAGCATTTAACAATATTTGAATTTTGTCATTGCTGTTTACTTCTGCAATTAACTTGTCAACTAATTCTGTTGGCCTATTGCCATTGATAGTATATTGAATGTGCCGGGCGTGACCGCCTAATTCACCGGTTTTTTCCAGTAAGAACACCTCAAAACCTTGTTCAGCCAATGAAAGGGCATTGGTCATACCGGCAACTCCGCCACCAACCACCAGCGCCTTTTGGTTAATGGTAAAGGTCTTGGTCTGTACAGGTTTTAATAACCTAACTTTAGCAACCGTCATTTTCACCAGATCCTTGGCCTTTTCAGTGGCTTTTTCTGGCATTTCCCGGTGCACCCAGGATACCTGTTCCCGAATGTTGGCGTGCTCATACAAATACGGGTTCAATCCGGCCTCCCGCAGGCTGGCTTGGAATAACGGAGCGTGGGTGCGGGGGGTGCAGGATGCCACCACCACTCTATTTAAATCGTGTTCAATAATGGCCTCTTTAATTTTAACGATGTTGTCCTGGGAGCAAGTAAACAGGAATTCTTGGGCATACACCACGTCCTTTAGCGTCTTAGCATATTCCACCACGCTGGACACGTTAACCACACTGCCAATGTTGATACCGCAGTTGCAGACAAATACACCAACCCGCGGCTTTTGACCCTCTACATTTTTTTCCGGTGGGTACTCTTGCACCCGAATCATGCTACCTCGGGCCGGAGCCAACAGTCTGGAGGCATAGGCAGCGGCAGAACTGGCGTCCACAGCGGTATCTGGAATATCCTTGGGCTCACAGAAAGCACCACTGACAAATACCCCATCTCTGGTGGTACAACCGGGGTCAAACTCATCGGTTTTACAAAAACCAAATTCATTCAGTTCGATATGGGCAGCCTCAGCCAACTGGGCCGCATCACTATTGGGGTTGAAACCAACGGATAGAACCACCATATCAAACCGCTCGGTATTAATGGTACCATCTTCATTGGCATAGCGAATAATTAAGTCATTGCTGCCATCGCTGGCCTGGGTAACTTCATATATTCTGGAACGTACAAATCTTACGCCCTGTTGGTTTCTGGCTCGGTCATAGTAACGCTCAAAGTCTTTACCATGGGTACGCATATCCATGAAAAAGATGGTGGTATCCAGCGGTTGACTACTGTGTTCCTTAGCGATAACCGCTTCCTTAATGGCATACATACAGCAAACGGAAGAACAGTAACCATGGCACTCTTTTTCGTTACGGGAACCAACGCATTGTATCCAGGCAATTTTTTCTGGTTCTTTATGATCGGACGGACGCACCATATGTCCCTTATATGGCCCAGAGGCCGATAATATCCGCTCAAATTGCATACTGGTTAACACATTGGGGAAACGGCCATAGCCATAGTAGTCCAAATTACTGGGGTCATAAGTTTCGTAACCTGGATTTAAGATAACCGCCCCCACCTCAAGCTCAATGTCTTCATCTTGCATATCATGATTGATGGCTTTAGCTACACAGGCATCAACACACTGTAAGCATTCAGAACATACGGCGCAGTTCAAGCAACGTTCGGCCTCTTTTTGGGCTTCTTCAGCAGTGTACCCCAATGCCACTTCTTCAAAGTTAGTGGCCCTTTGCTCTGCCGGCGCATAACTCATGGCCATCGGTGCTTCTCTTACAACCTCTCCGGGTTGTTGACGCAGCGGGGCAATTTTTTCTTCGGGAATTTTAAATTCTCGGTTTGCTTTTAAATCTTCCCCTTGAATATAGCGGTGGATACTCTCTGCAGCCCGTTTACCGGCCCCAACAGCGTCAATTAATAACCGGGGACCACTTTGGGCATCACCGCCGGCAAAAACCCCAGCAACATTAGTGGCCATAGTATCTGGATCTGCCAGCAAACGGTTGCCCCGCTCGTTGGTCAACGGCATATCCTCAACAAATGATAAATCCGGGGTTTGGCCAATGGCCACAATAACACTATCTATACCAGTAATGGTGCCCTTGTTGTCGCCATATGTGGGTGCAAACCGACCCTTTTCATCAAATAGCGCAGTTACGTTAACGGTATTGACTTCTTTTACCTTACCTTTAGCACCAATAATTTTTTCTACGCCGGTGGCATAGTGGAAAACTATACCTTCTTCAATGGCCTCTTGAATTTCCTCCGGTGAAGCTGGCAATTTACCTTCGGCCTCTAAACTGAGGACATCGACTTCACAACCTAAGCGCCGGGATACTCTGGCAGCGTCCATGGCTACGTTGCCGCCACCAACCACCAGCACCTTTTTGCCCAGCTCTACCTTTTCACCCAGGTTCACTTGGCGTAACATATCCACCGCACTGATCACGCCGTTTAAATCGGCTCCGGGCACTTGTAAGTTAAAACCTTTATGGGCTCCCACCGCCAAGAAGACTGCTTTATATCCCTCATCCATTAAGCCTTTAATGGTGATATCTTTACCCAAGGCAGTATTTGTCTTAATTTCAACACCCAGTTTTTTAATTAAATCAACTTCTAATTCAATCCACTTTCTGGGCAGACGATATTCCGGAATACCCACTCTCATCATACCGCCCACAACCGGCAGCTTTTCAAATATAGTCACTTGATAGCCGTTTCTGGCTAAAAAATTGGCTGCTGATAAACCAGCGGGGCCACCACCAATAACCGCCACCTTTTCTTCCCGTTGTGCCGTTGGCTCCGGCAGCGGCAGTGAATCTAAATTTTCGTAGGCGATATCAGCGGCTAACCGCTTTAATTTCTGGATTTGCACCGGCTCATCAATATCTTTGCGGTTACAAGCCGATTGACAGGGATGGGCGCATACGCGACCACAGATGGCCGGTAGCGGCATATCTTGATAGATCATCTTCCAAGCGTCGACAAATTTGCCAGACTTAATTAATTGTACATAACCCTGCACATTAATACCTGCGGGGCAAGCTGCTCTACAGGGAGCCACCCCTTTCTTTTCCACCGCAAAGGCATTTGGTGTCGCCTGGGCGTATAACTTATATATGGCTTTACGATCTGCCAATTCGCCATTAAATTGATCCTTTAAACTAACCGGACAAACGTTGGCACATTCACCACAACCTGTACATTTAGTCAAATCAACATAGCGTGCGGCTTTATGTAGCTTTACTTTAAAATTACCTGGCTCCCCAGCAATATCCACCACCTCGGTACCGGCCAAAATATCAATGTCCTTATGTCTGCCGGTATCCACCAGCTTTGGAGACATGATACACATCGCACAGTCATTGGTGGGGAAAGTTTTATCCAAACGAGCCATCACACCACCAATAGCTGGTTTCTTCTCCACTAGATAAACCCGGTAACCTGACTCCGCCAGATCCAATGAAGATTGCATGCCGGAAATACCGCCTCCCACAACCATCACCGATCCAACCATCTCTTTGTTGGTCTTATGTTCACTCATTAACCAACTAACCCCCTTCCGTACCTATACATTTGTTACCTTTTGCACAAGTGCTTACAAAAAAAGATTGCTTTGCTACTTATTGACTATTCAAAAAAAATTATACCCCTATTATGCCACCTTTATTATACACTATAATTTCGCAGATGTTATATTTAAATTAATCTTACCATATGTATCAGCGAAAATCAAAACAGTTTTGTGCCGAATTATGTCGAAAGTGTCAATTGTTAGTAAAAAGATTTATGCATATAATAAAAATCCATTATGCTATTAGTGGTCGTGACGAAAAGGACAACTTAATTATAACCTAATAGTGTGCAAAATAAAATCGTCTCAAAAAAATTTGAGACGATTTTTTACCACTGTTTACTTATGTTTCACTGCACATTTTTTACAGTTACCGCTACATTTCATTGCTTCCAATAAAGAGGCGTTGCAGCGGGGACAGCGGAAATTATCTAGTTCGTTTATTTTATAACCACATTGGGGACAAGTAATAACGCCGCATTCTTTTTGCTCTGCCATAAAACTCACCTTCTTTTATGGATTGGTGGCAGGAGAATTTTTCTTTAGCAATCGGCATCCCAATACCACCAGCGCCACTGCGGTGACTATAATTGCAATAATCGGTGCCACCTGTGAACCTTGACCAAAAATATTTGACAATTGAGCCACAATACCACCGACCAAAAATGCAACCAGCAATGAACCCAGCCACATAATGGCTGCTTCTCCCTTGCTGCGCTCTTTAAACAGTATCAGAATGGATGCAATACAAGGCACAAACAGTGTAATGGTAATTAAAGCTATTACCGTTTGCATAGGCATCAATGTTAGTTCGGAAAGACCAGCGGCACCAAAGTCACGTCTGACTATGCCCATAACAAAGGCGGTAGATGCTTCTGCCGGCAAATTCAGCCAACCAACGGTCAGTGGTGCCAGCAATTCTTGTAATGCTTTAAGAATACCGCTAACTTGAAAACTACTGATTAGAAACGCACCCAATGCAAACAGCGGAAACGCTTCTTTTATAAACTGATAAGATTTAATGGCAGTCTTTTTAACCACGTTATCAATCCGAGGTAATCTCAACACTGGTAAATCTATCAATAAATCTGTAGACTTCCCCGGTAGCATATGATGCAGTAGTGTACCTGCAACCACCAGTACACTGAAAATAACCACTACATATAGCAACACATATCCTGCTCCGATCCCTGCCAGCATGCCGGCAATTACACCCAACTGAGCAGAACAGGGAATGGTTAAAGCCAATAGAAAAATAGCAATTCTTCTTTCTCTGTCAGAACCCAAAAGTCTGGTCACAATGGTAGCCATGGTCACACAACCAAAGCCTAAGATTAGCGGAATAATAGCCCGACCATTTAAACCAATACTGCTGAGCACCCTATCGGTTAAAGCGGCAATCCTTGGCAAATACCCCGAATCCTCAAATAACGAGAGGAAGAAATAAAACCCTGCCACCAGAGGTAGTAATAACCCCAGCACATAGGTAAAGGTCATGGTCAAAACGCCAAATTCACCAATTAAAATTGCACCTAATACCGATTCTTCGGCAACAAATTGACTGACCAAACCGCGTATCGCCGGTTCATAAATTCCTTGCATAATGGATTCTTCGGTAATACCGACAATGGTACCGGCCACAAAGATGCCAATCACTTTATACATGATATACAGCACTACCGCCAACATTGGAATGCCCGTTATCGGTTTAATCATTAAACGGCTAAGCTTAGCGGCAAAGGACCTTTCTTTACCCTCTTCCTTTACCACATGCCGCACTAAGTCATTTACCCGCTGACGCCGGTTAATATAAATTTCTTCCTGACCACTGCCGGGTTCAATGCCATGCCGTTCCGAAACAGCAGCGTCACCTTCCAACACCAATAGCGCCTCGCCCTGATTGCCCACCCGATTGAGCATCAGATCCAATTGGCCTTGTAATTTAGCATCTATCTGCCCAGGCCGGGCGTTAAAAATATTGTTTTTAACGGTATCCAGCCCTATTTTTTTAACTGCCACAGTGGTAAACACCGGCACTCCCAGTAAATCTGAGAGCAGGTCTACGTCAATTTTAATCCCCTGTTTTTCCGCCTCATCGATCATGTTTAATGCCACTATCACCGGCACTCCGGTATCAATGATCTGTTGCGTGAGAAATAAATCTCGCTCTAAGTGGACAGCATTCACCACGTTGACCACAATATCAGCCGCCAAAATTACGTCACGGGCCACTCGCTCCTCATCATTAAATGATGATATTCCGTATACCCCTGGGGTATCAACAATTACATGATCCCCCATCCTGCCATGGGATATTTCTAACGTCGTTCCTGGGTAATTAGAAACATCCACATACATACCTGTGAAATAGTTAAAGAATACAGACTTACCAGCATTGGGGTTGCCAGCTAGAACTATCTTCTTTGCATTTTCTGGAACTTCTATATGCATTCCCATTTGATGACAGTGTCCCATATAATTTCCCCCTACTCAACAATAATGCGGCCTGCTAACCTCCGGCCCAAAGCTATTTGTTGACGATTTTTGCGCAGAATAATTGGTCCTGCCGGCACGATTTCATCACAAGCCACCACTTCTCCCTCGGCAATACCAAAGCGAATGGCTTGGGCACGAACACTTTCATCCGGTATTGATACTATACGGAATAATTGACCCCGTTTTACTTGATCCATTGTCATAATATCTCCCCCTGTCAATCGATGTTGATAATCATTTTCACAATTAACGAAAAAATATATGCCCTTGGGGCAATATTGAAAATCATTTTCATTAGCTAGTTAAATTATAGTCCGTAGCTAGGGATTTGTCAACACATCAATTTATTTGTAATTATTAAAGTCAAAAACCTCACCGGCAATGCCAGTGAGGTTTTTAAGCATTATTTTCCTATTTGATATGTTTCTCCTTTTACTTGAACACTTCTTTCTGCCTTCAGGTGCTGGAGATAACGATTTGTTTCCGCCACCACCACACCAGATAAGCCCAACAAAGCAATTAAGTTAGGAATGGCCATCAGCCCATTAACTATATCCGCCAATAGCCAAATGGCATCCAATTTCAAAAATGCACCGGTGGCCACTAAGCCAATAAAGATAATGCGATAGGGCATAATTGCTTTTACGCCAAACAAGTATTCACAGCAACGCTCACCATAATAATTCCAACCTAAAATAGTGGTGAAGGCAAATAACGCCAGACCTACGGTAAGTAAAATCGGCCCAACAACCGGGAATCCAGCCGCCATCGCCTCTTGGGTCATGGCCGCTCCGGCAGCATCACTTTGCCAAGCCCCGGTCACCACCAAAGTTAGGCCAGTCATTGTACAAATAATGATGGTATCGATAAAGGTACCGGTCATTGATACAAAACCTTGTTCTGCGGGCCATTTGGTTTTTGCCGCGGCCGCCGCAATTGGCGCACTACCTAAACCAGATTCATTGGAGAATACCCCCCTGGCCACACCATTACGGATAGCCATCATTACCGTAGCTCCTAAAAAGCCACCTGCTGCTGCGGTACCGGTAAAGGCACTGGTAATCACCAAGTTTATAGCTTCGGGCAGTGCATTGGCATGGACAATTAACACCCCTAGGCAAATTAAAACATAGAATACAGCCATAAAGGGCACCACCTTAGTGGCAACAGTGGCAATCCGTTTTAAACCGCCAATGGTAACCAATGCCACCAACAGCGTCAACACCCCTGCGGTAACATAAACCGGAATTCCTAAAGTCAATTCCACCGAAGAAACAATGGCGTTAACTTGGGGGAAGGTACCAATACCAAAAAAGGCCACCAGTATGCCACTGGCCGCAAACATCACTGCCAACGGGCGATACTTTTTCCCCAAACCCTTTTCTATATAATACATCGGACCACCGGATATTTGTCCGTTGGCATCCACCGACCGATATTTTACCGCTAATAAACATTCAGCATATTTAGTGGCCATACCGAAAAAGGCTGCCACCCACATCCAAAACACCGCTCCGGGCCCCCCAGCAGCAACGGCAGTGGCCACACCTACTATGTTTCCCGTTCCCACTGTGGCGGACAAAGCAGTACAAAGGGCACCAAAACTACTGACATCACCAGATCCTTCGTTTTTGGCTCTAACTATTAATTTTAACGCCAACGGCAACCGAAAGACCTGCAACAGCTTTAGCCTCACGGTCAATAAAACACCAGTGCCCACCAATAAAATCAGCAGTGGTGGCCCCCAAATGAAACCGTCAATTTTGTCCAACATTGTCATCCAATCCATAATTCCATCTCCTTTTAAAATAAAAAAAATCAAATCACAAAATGATTTGACTCTGGGAAAGACGGAGCAGTTTATACAGCAATAATAATTGCAACAAATGTAAGCCAGTTAATTAACTGACTAAACCGCTTCTCTTCCTCTGTCCTTTTGCCTGAGAGATTGAACAGCGTTAACGCTGCCTTGCACCTTCGGCGCCCTGTTTAAACAGGGACTCTCCAGAGTCCTGTCAACTTATGGTTCTCACTTATTACTAAGCACCTGAGAGTTTAACTCCTTCGGTGGGCCAATAACGGCCGCTCTCCCATAAGCGTCATTCAGATCATGCTATGTAATTGTACGAAAGTTATTATAAGTCTTAGAAGTGCAAAGTGCAACCCACCCCCAAGTAGTTATTATATTTTTGCAATTCAGAATTAATAATTGCTAATTAAAAAAACCGCAGTTCCCTTTACTTTAGGAACTGCGGTTTCAATTATTGGTGCGCCTGGCAAGAATCGAACTTGCGCACCCGGCTCCGGAGGCCGGTGCTCTATCCACTGAGCTACAGGCGCAAAAGCGTTACTAAAATATTATAGCTAACTCTTTAACAAAAATCAAGGATAAATACCACAGTAATTAATTATAAACGCAATTTAAACTCCCGTCAACATCTAAAACATGAATTTTAATGTAAATAAGGGCTTTTTTGCGGGTTGTTACTTTTGGTTGTTACCAATTAAAATGTTGTAACTGTTGCTAAAATGCCAAATCGCTGGGAATTTTCAGCGAGCGGGGGATTTTTTTTGGGGTGAATCCACTTAACTGGTAGGGTGCCCTCTACCCGAACCCGTCAACTAACCTCGCCGGCCGAAGGAGGAAATGCAATTGATTAAAAAGTTAATATCCCTGTTTTGTATAGGGGCGTTATTGACCATCACATTTGCTGGTTTTATGCCAGCAAGCGCGGGTACCTATACTGTAGCGCCAGGTGACTCACTAAATTCCATCAGCACTAAGTATGGCACAACGGTACATAAATTGATGGAACTTAACCAACTAACCACCACCGTTCTAGATCCTGGCTATCAACTTAAAGTACCGGACCCAAACAACAACTTAAACCAAACTGCAAAAAAGCACACCGTTGTATCGGGAGACACCCTTTATGATATTGCAATAAAATACAACACCACTGTCCAAGCATTGGCCGCTGCCAACAAACTTTCAGGTACAACGATTCATCCGGGCCAAGTATTAACGATCCCTGGCAATCACACTGTGGCCAGCAGATCTGCAACCAACCGTCCCATTGCCTACACTGACCAAGAGCTGGATTTGCTAGCCCGTTTAATTGCTGCCGAAGCTAGAAATGAATCCAGGGAGGCCCAGGTGGGTGTGGGAGCGGTGGTAGTTAATCGAGTACTAAGCCCCAAGTTTCCCAGTACCATTAAAGATGTAATTTACCAACCTAATCAGTTTGGTCCGGCCCGCACTGGGAAAATTAATAATGCTGCACCACAAAGCTGTATCACTGCTGCTAAAGAGGCATTAAACGGTGTCGACACCACCAATGGGGCGCTTTTCTTCTTTGATACCGGTACAACAAATAGCTATTTACGTTCACTGCCGGTGGCGACTCAACATGGAAACTTGATATTTAGTTATGACAAATAAAGCTGGGGTTAATCCTCAGCTTTTTTCAATTGCACCAGATAGGGTAAATGATCTGAACCTCTGCTGTTTATTACCTTAGCCAAGGCTACTTGCCATTGCCCTTTGGCAAAAATATAGTCAATCTGTTTCTGGGGATTGGTTGCGGGATAAGTGGGTATATCAGCCCCATTCTGGGGCAGGCAATTAAACATGCCCCCAGAGAGCAACAAACTTACTGCTTTTCCCGTCACCTCTTCATTAAAGTCGCCAGTTAAAATCACTGGCCCCTCAACGGTCGCCAGCACCTCGTTTATAGCAGCCACCTGGGCTATGCGCTCTTCAGCATTTAAGGTTAAGTGGGTGGTAAAAAAGTTTATTATCAAATTATCCTTCTCAATTACCACCTTTAACAATCCCCTTTTTTCTCCTGTCCCTGGTAAGGGGTAGTTATGGACAGCTATAATTGGGTAGCGAGATAGTATTGCCGTGCCATAGGCAGCCAACCGTGACCACCCTACATTGGCCCCAAAAGCATAACTCATGCCACACAAATTGGCTAAGCTTTTTGCTTGATTGATTAAACCGCTGCGGGGTAAAAACCTGTCCACCTCTTGTATACCGCAAATCTCGGCTTTAGATGTTAAAATATTCCAAGCAATCCTTTCCAAAGACACCTTGTTATCCAGGCCTAAACCATGCCTTATATTATGTGTCAGCACTCTTAATGAAACCGACATAACAATAATCCCTCCTAATATTATTGTTATGCATCACAGGGGTTTTTCAACCTAAAAATATTACCAAGGTATAGGCCCTTGCTCATCATCCAAATTTGCCAACACATCCCCCAACACTTGGCCGGAAGATTCCCTTAATACCAAATCCGCCCGATCATCCCAAGGGGTGGGGTCATGGTTAATTATTACCAACCGCCTAGCAAACTGTGGCAAATTGGCCACGGGGTAAACCTGCAAGCTGCTACCCACCACCAGCAATAGCTGACAACCGGACATCACCTTTTCTGCTGTGGCATAATCCTTTGGCATAGCGTCACCAAACAGTACCACATCGGGCCGCAAAACACCGCCACAATGGCAGATATAACCACTTTCCAGTTGACTAAAAGCATACCCCCGGCCACATTTAAAACAGCGACAAGTTCTTAAATGACCATGCACCTCCCATACCCGTTTGGATCCGGCACGTTGGTGCAACCCATCAATATTCTGTGTAATTACCCCCAACAACCACCCCATCTTTTCCAGTTGAGCCAGACCATAATGGGTGGCATTGGGCTGCGCCTCTATACAACGTCGCCACCATTGCATATTTAATTGATAAAATTTTGCCGGATCTCTTTTTAAGGCATTGAGGCTGGCCACTTCTTCTGGGTTGTACTTTTGCCACAGACCTTTTTTTTGACTGCGAAAATCAGGAATACCGCTTTCAGTACTGGCCCCGGCCCCTGTTAGCACAAGGGTTTTGTTTGAAATTTTTACCAAGCTAACCAAATGCTCAATTTTCTCTCGGTAATTCAAAATCAATTCTCCTTTTTAAAATTATTATTATCAAACAGGATTTTTATTTATTAAGAAGAACTTATAATTATGCATAATTTTATAGCAAAGAAGGCGATAAATATGGCGATATTATACCGCAAAGCAAAGATTTCAGACATTGAATCAATTCACCGGTTGATAACCCAGTACGCTAACCAAAATCAAATGCTTGCCCGCTCACGGTCGTCTCTCTACGAAGGGGTGAGGGAATTCACCGTTGCCGAGCATAATGGCCTTGTGATTGGCACCGGTTCGTTGCACATCATTTGGGATGACCTGGCGGAGATCAGATCACTGGCAGTGGCTCCCCAATACGTCAAGCAAGGCATTGGCCGCCAGCTAATTAACTTATTTTTGCAAGAAGCTAGGGAATTAGAAATTGATCGGGTCTTTGCCCTGACCTATCAACCTGGTTTTTTTCAGCGCTGCAATTTTAGTACCATAGCTAAAGAACAGCTGCCCCAGAAGGTTTGGAAGGAGTGTGTAAACTGTCCGTTGTTTCCCAATTGCAATGAGACAGCGGTGATCATTAACCTATAATTATTAAACCCACAATCAAAATTGTGGGTTTAGTAATTATTCACTTTCATTTTCTTGTTTGTTGTTCTGGTCGCTGACAACCCTTAATCCACACTTGTGGCAGTATATGGCTTCGTCGGGTAGTTCGGTGTTACATTTTGTGCAAACCAGCGGCTTAGGCAGTAATTTTTCAATTTGCTGTTCGGTTAAAATGATATTTTCTTCTAGGCTTTTAGTATTTTGTAATAATTTTTCTATCTCTGCCTCTAGCCCCAGTTCATTTTTAAACTGGCGATATACCAACTCACCAATGGCTTCAATGTTGTTGTCCATCACCTTTTTTAACTTAGATACCTCGTATCTTAACTTGGTAACCTCCACCAACTCTGTCGGCCGTTTACCAACTTCCTTTGCCTTCTCCCCAAGTTCTTTAGCTCTTTCTCCCAAGCGATTGAAGAATTCCACCAAGAACCCTCCTAAACGGTTTTTACATATTATATTAAAAACCGGCTGGATTGTTAACTAATTATTGCATGTCAGACAATTTTTCTGAGAACCTACTGATGTCCTCGGCCAGTTGCGATAATTGGGTCATGGCATTGGAGACTTGATCCGCCGCCGTCACTTGGCGCTCTGCCAACGTGCTGTTTTCTTCTACACTTTTAATAATGGCCAGCATCGCATCCTCTAGATTATTCATAATAGTGGCAATTTTCTTCACGGATACCGCACTATGTTCCGCTAATTTCCGCACTTCTTCAGCCACCACCGCAAACCCGCGCCCGTGCTGGCCAGCCCGGGCGGCTTCAATGGCCGCATTAAGTCCCAACAATTTGGTTTGATCTGCCACTTTCCGAATAAATTGCAACACTTCGTCAGTTTCATCCAGGTGTTTTTTAGCATCTGCGATCGTTTCGCTTAAAGTATCACCATACTTTCTGATAAAGTCAGACACTTCATTAATTATTTCCGGAACCTGTTCAACGGTGGCACTTATTTCCTCACCCATGCCAGCCAAACTCTGGGCCTGTTCATTTAACTCTGCCAACATGTTATCTTTATTATTTGCCAATAAAGACATCATTAATGCCACTTTAGCTTCAGCCAACAATGTTTCTGGTGACATATTGGCTTCAATTTTTTCCCGCACTGCCTTAACGCCAGTTACATCAATAATTACTTCCAAACCGGGTATTTTTAACATTTCCATAAAGTCATTGTAGGTAGCAATACCCATTTCTCTAGCCAATTGCATACCCACCGCGTCGTCATTTAGATCGGCTATACCAATGATTTTGACATCGGGAATTCCCTGAAAGGCCCGCAACATGGCAGCTCCACCATTGCCTCCACCCACTATTGCCGTAGTTATCATATACTCACCTCAAAACGATATTTCAAATATTATGTCCGACGTTTTTAATAAGTTTCTATAAAATTTTGAACATTCCTGCTAACCACAGACAATAATTGGTGAATTCTATGTTATCTTTCAATAATTATTGGCTTTACCCGCTGCCAGGTTTTGCCGTAGGGAATAAGCATTTTTTCTTCAATGTTATTGATGGCCCGGCAGTAATCTGCGTTATCCCCTTCACCATCCACCAGCACTTTTATTTTTTTGCTTTTGTCCTCCATAAATACTTTGTAGACAATGGACTGATCTCGATTAATTTTACTCAGGGCTTTTAGGGTACCATTTTCAACATCTGCCACCAGCAATTGGTGTAATTGTTCGTCCGGTTGCTTTACTATGTAATATTTATCATCCCTTGCTGCCATTGTATTACCCCCAAGTTTAATAATATTTAATCTGTGGCTTGTTACTAAAAAACTTGATTAATATTGCCCCTGCCACAAAGCCACCAATATGTGCCCACCAAGCAACACTTTGGGCATCCGGTGACGAAACCATGGCTTGATTGAGTACCTGTAATATAAACCATAATCCCAAAAATAATAGTGCCGGAATACGAACAAAAGTTATAAATATAAAGATTGGCAACAGCGTGAGCACTTTAGCCCGGGGAAAAAGTATAAAGTAACCACCCAACACACCGGCAATGGCCCCGCTGGCCCCCACCATCGGCACTGTGGAATCTGGTAAAAGATAGACATGGGTCAAGGTGGCCACATAACCGGTAATTAAATAGAAAACAAGGTATTTAACATGCCCCATTCTTCCTTCAATATTATCACCAAAAATCCACAGATAAAGCATATTGCCCAACATATGCATCCAACCACCATGTAAAAACATCGTGGTGGTCAACTTAGCTATGGTCTCAATTGGTCCGTAGTAATTTAATAAATGATAGGGTACCACTGCATATTTGGCAATAAATTCATCCATGTAAGGGCCTAAGGAAACCTGTTGTATAAACACATAAACATTAATAATAATCAATAGGTAATTAACAATGGGTACCTTCGAAGATGGAATATCATCTTTAAGTGGTATCGTGTTAATCTCCGCCTTCCAATTAGACTAAGCCTTTACTTTTTAGGTAGTCGAGGCCTTTGCTGCTTATCACCACCGGAAAGCTCAATACAAAACCAGGGCGCAAAAACATCTTTTCTTTAACAGCATCGGCCACCAGCCACCGATGTTCCAACATGGCTTTTAGAACAGTAATCATCTGTCCTTCCGTCAGTTTAGTCTGCTTCATAAAGATTTCTACCATCATTTCTTGAAATAATATCTGTTTTTGAGCATTGTATAACTCTAACAATAGTTTTCCCAATTTGTCTTCATCTAAGTTATCCATTTGTATACCTCCACTTGATAAGTTGTGGTAAATTAACAGCTAGTATACAGACTAATTTTTACAGTAATAATGCGGTCATTTTACCAATAAGCATAATACCAGAGGCGAGGCAAACTCCATAAGCAAATAATTTATCGCTATTTGTATCTGGCCCTTCTAACCAGTCTGCCACCTGGTCCGTTAAGGACACATTATTTATGCGCCGCACCCTTTTATGTCCAATAACTAGCGTATGTTTTTGAGCCACTGTCTGCATAACTCAAAACCTCCCATAAAACAAATGTTTGGTTTATATTATACCAAACATTTGTTTTTGTCTAGAGGTTAAATTGGTTTATTTTTCTAAATCCTTTGTGCTTTCTTCAATCATTTCTGCGGCCAATCTCAGTACATATACCGTGTGGGTACGCAACATTTCATGCAGCATTACTGGCATCACATCCCCTAAGTCTTCTTTGATTAAACCAGCATCCACTTGTTGCTTTACTTTTTGACCGGCACGATCAAGGGCAATGTATACCAAACTTTCTATTTCTTCCTGGTGTTTTTTTACAAATTCGCCCACATCAATTTTAATGGTCATTGTTTTTCCACCCTTCTTAAAATTGTTTCTACCGTAACAATGCAAGAATTCAACAGTATAATGGTGATTCCTGTAGACTATTCTATAATATTACATTTCTTTTAGTAATCTTTTTATCCTGTCTGCATATAATGATAAAGTCTAACCTTTTTAAGGAGGTATTTATTTATGAAGGAACAAGTCACCATTGATATTTTTGCTGCCAATAAAGAGCTGATGGATGAAATTCTTGATTCTGTAGGTTTAGAAGAAATTAAGCCCTGTGAAATAGAAGTAAAATGACCCCGTCAATGGTTTATGACGGGGTCCCTTTTTTATTGTGGCAGTGGCTGACCGTAGGCTTGGCGATACAATTGGGCCAGTTCTGTAATTAACGGCATCCGCGGATTACTGGTGGTGCACTGATCTTCAAAGGCCCGCTCGGCCAGCTCATCCACAACGGCGTTAAACTCGTTGGGTTCAACGCCACATTCAGCAATTGTCCGCGGCATTTCCAACTGTTGCATCAAATTTTCAATGGCATTGATCAAGCTGGCCACTCCCTCTTCCGGCGTACTGGCCGGTAGTCCCAGGTGCTTAGCAATTTCTTGGTATTTCATATGGGCCACATAGTATTCATAATTGGGGAATGAAACAAATTTGCTGGGCAACGATGCGTTATAGGCAATTACATGGGGCAGCATAATGGCATTGGCCCGGCCATGGGAAATATGAAACTGTCCCCCAAGTTTATGGGCTAAGCTATGGTTAATACCTAAAAATGCATTGGTAAAGGCCATGCCTGCAATGGTAGAGGCATTGTGCATATGCATACGGGCCTTGGCATCATCACCGTTGCGATATACAACGGGCAGATATCGAAATACCAACTCTATGGCTTTCATCGCTAACCCATCGGTATAGTCCGATGCCATTGTGGCCACATAGGCTTCAATGGCGTGCGTAAGTACATCCATACCGGTGTCGGCAGTGACATTAGGGGGAACGGACATTACAAAATCTGGGTCCACTATGGCCACATCTGGGGTCAACTCATAATCTGCCAAGGGATATTTAATTTGTTTTCCCTGATCACTGATCACGGTAAAGGCGGTTACCTCTGAGCCGGTGCCGCTGGTGGTGGGAATGGCCACCAGTTTAACTTTGCGCCCCAACTTTGGATATTTATAGGTGCGCTTACGAATATCCAAAAACTTCAGCCGCAGAAATTCAAATTCCATCTCTGGATGTTCATAAAACAGCCACATCCCTTTGGCTGCATCAATGGCTGACCCGCCCCCTAAGGCAATGACGGTATCCGGTTTGAAATTGCGCATCACTTCCACACCCTTAACCACCATTTCCAATGGCGGATCTGGCTCAATCTGATCAAAGACTTCAATGGCCACTTGATTTTGACGTTTTTTCAAATGATACGCAACTTTATCCACATAACCCAGTTTAGTCATCATCCTATCGGTGACAATTAAGGCCCTCTCTATATCGGGCATTTTTGTCAGGTACTGCACTGAACCGGGCATAAAGTAAATCCGTTCCGGTATTTTAAACCATTGCATCTTTTCTTTACGCTTTGCCACCCGTTTAACATTAATCAAATTATGGACACTGACGTTAGAGGTGGTGGAATTGCGCCCATAGGAACCACAACCAAGGGTTAATGAAGGTACATTGGTGTTATACAATTCCCCAATGGCACCATGGGTACAGGGCGAATTGACAATTATTCGTCCCACTCTGACGGTATCAGAGAACCTTTGCACAACATCTTTGTTTTCAGAATGAATAACTGCTGAATGCCCTAAGCCACCAAATTCAACCATCTGCACACATCTTTCAATACCCTGTCGATAGTTGTCCACTACATAATATGCCAACACCGGCGACAACTTTTCCTGGGATAGCGGATAATCCGGCCCCACCCCCTCAAGGGGTGCCACTAGTATTTTGGTGGTATCGGGCACATTCAAACCCGCCATTTGCGCAATTACCGTCGCTGGCTTTCCCACTATTTGCGGGTTAATATGACAGCAGTCTGCACTGGTGGCAATTTTGGTCAACTGTTCCACTTCCGCTGGACTTAAAAAGTAACAGCCATTTTGTTTTAGCAACATTTCTACCCTATCGGCCACCGCCCTATCCACAATTACCCCTTGCTCAGAGGCACAGATCAATCCGTTATCAAAGGTTTTGCTAAGAATTAAGTCGGTAATGGCCCGTTCAATTTTGGCAGTCTTTTCAATATAACAAGGGACGTTACCAGGGCCAACACCCAATGCTGGTTTGCCAGCGCTATAAGCGGCACACACCAACTTGGCCCCACCGGTGGCTAAAATTAATGCTACCCCCGGGTGGTGCATTAAAGTTTGGGTGGCTTCAATGGAAGGTTGCTCTATCCATGTAATAAAGTCCTTTGGGGCACCGGCCTTGAGACCGGCCTCATACATTACACGGGCCGCTTCCACACTACATTGCTGGGCACCGGGATGAAAGCTAAATATTACCGGGTTCCGGGTCTTGGCACAAATCAGCGCTTTAAACATGGTGGTGGATGTAGGATTGGTTACCGGAATTACTGCTGCCACCACTCCCACTGGCTCTGCCACTTCATAGTAATCTTCTTCCTCGTTCTCGCTGATAATTCCCACCGTCTTTTGGTATTTAATGCTGTGATAAATATATTCGGTGGCAAAAATATTCTTTGTGATTTTATCCTCATAGACGCCCTTTTGGGTTTCTGCCACTGCTAATTTTGCCAATTCCATGTGCTTCTCTACCCCCGCCAAGGCCATAGCCCTAACCACGCTATCCACCTGTCCTTGATCCAGCTTTAAAAAATCCTCTGCAGCCACAGTTGCTTTTTCTACTAACCCATTAATCATGTCCAAAACCTGTGGATTGCTGTTATTATCAGTCAATTATGGTCACCTCCAACACAGTAGACATCGTTTATTTCATAACTATTTTTTACTAAAATTAATAAAGCTATGTAAGTTTTACGCTGCACGAATTTTGTGAATTTTTTAATCAACCAGTTGTAATTATATAGCAATTGGGTTATAATCAAGGTGCCTCTATAGTTTAATTAACCTTAGGGAGTATTATTACAAGTGGGAGAGATCCTTGGTGTATTCAGACAAAGCCTTAACTTGCAGAGATTGTGGCGAAGAGTTCATCTTCACAGCCGGCGAACAAGAATTTTATGCTGAGAAGGGCCTACAAAACGAACCAGTACGTTGCCCTGGCTGCAGAGCAGCCCGTAAACAAAGAAACAATGGTAACGGTCGTCCTCGTCAGCAGCGTGAAATGCACACAGCAATATGTGCAGAATGTGGTGTAGAAACTCAAGTGCCATTCCGCCCAAGCGGAGATCGTCCGGTATATTGCCGTGACTGCTTTAACGCTAGCAGACGTTACTAAGCATAGATAATGTAAAAACCCAGGTCCTTTGACCTGGGTTTTTTTATATTTGATTATTTTCTCATTTCTTTTACAGTAACCTGCATGTTGGTGTTATTTAATTTGGTCCATATTATAGAAATCATTTGATAGTCTTCTCTGTCTGCCAATTCATCAGCGTAAGCCACCGCAGCGTCTTCGCTATCAAATACTGCCACATCATCGGGCTCATTATTGTAAATCTTAACCACGCTATATACTGACTGACTCAACTGTTCTCACTCCCCCCATTATAATCAGTACAATCTTTCAAATAAGCTTTAAGGGAATCCAAAGCCGTTTGCATGCCATCGGCAACACCCTCGTTATACTCGCTGACCCTCTGCTCTCTGGTATAGTGAATATATACTATTGTGTCGTTCTCCCATTTTTGCAATGCTTCCAGTATCGTCATCTGTCAGCCCCCATGTTAAGGTCGCTTTTTAGCAATAATATGTACCAAGCCGTCTGCAGCATCAAGGGTTTTTACTATGTTTTCCTTAAAACTTCTGTAGGCTTCAACCTCTTGGGTTTGTTGCTGCATTTCATATAATAGTTCCCTGACTTTGCTGTCATAATCTAATATTATTTCTTTAACCTGATCCAATGACATTTGATCTAGCTGGTTAATAATGCTATCGCTAATCTGCCCCACTTCTAAAACCAATTTACTGGCCGCCCCATCGCCCACATAAATATAAGCGGTGGGCAATAAAGGATTGTCGTTCTCTCTAGCGATAATCAGTCCCTGATCCTTTAATTGATCAATAACCTTCCCCACCAGTTCCACCGTCATTCCCAGATGGTAGGCAATGGTCTCCAGATCTTGAGCACAAACACCATTAATGGAATTGTCCCTGATGTATATAGATACCCGCTGCAATAATCCCTTACTAACGGGTCTCTCTTTTCTTCTCGCAGCCATAATTTCCTCCCGGCAAATTTTATTCAGGCCAGGTTGCTCCTTCAGCCTTTTTAAACTCTACATCCCACAATACCGAAAACTTCAAGTTTCCATCATCCCAGTTACTGGGCATTACTGGCTGGTCCACCACCATCACATCAAATTTCTTCTTTGCCTCGGGATCACTGAACATTTTGCCAGCACCTTGTTGATCAAAGGCGATGGGCAAACGCAGTCCGGTATGCCAAGTAAGCAGTAAGAAATACAAGTGATTTTCACTATCGTAAGCCCATTTCCACAAATATTCTCCATCTGCCAATTCCAAAGCCCCGGTCCATTGGGGGTTGCCAATAATCATGGTGGTTCTGGTATATTCTTGGCCGTTCTCTTCGTAAGCCAATTCTGCCCAGGCTCCAAAATCTGGGCTGTAAGCAGCACCACCGTACTCTTCAATAATTTCTTCAATAGACTGCTGTAGTTTCATTAATATCCTCCTAGTCTTGTCATTAATTTTACTATGTTAAATGTACCATATAGTAACTAATGCTACCATAAAATCAACAAGTTTCAAACCATCTAGATATTGTAAGTATTTCCATATTTAATGCCCACATACCGAACTCATCAATTATCAATTTGCATGGCCTGCACAGTATGAAAATCGCTTTCATTTAATCCCCGAATTGACAATGTATCGGTGGCATCATCCCAAGTGATTTTCACATCTAATTGATCTTTGTATGGGCTAACATCTACTTTAGCTTGCCTCATCCAATCATCAGTTACATGCACCAAGATTAATTCAAACTTGTGGTTACGAAACAACTTAAAACGGGCAGCACCTACAATGCTATAGAACAAGGTTACTTCTTTCACATCATTATTAAAAAACTCTTCATCTTTTATAGTAAACTCTACCACACCCTGTTGATCGGTTTTATCCACAAGTAACTTGGAATAGTCAGTTAACATTTACAAGCCCCCTTAATTATTGTTTCAAGATTTAATATTTTGACACCGTGACAATAATATCCTTTAAATATATATTTTTTACCCTTGCTTTTTTCGACACTATACGGCATAATTTAGTTGTTGCTTGTCTAACTAGTTATATAACTATAGGGAGGTTGATGTTGAAATGTTCATGGTAAATTTAAACAATGACAAATGTGATGGCTGTGGTTCTTGTGTAGATCCATGCCCAGCTCGTATTCTGGAAATGGTTGACGGTAAAGCAGAAGTAACTGGTGATGCTGCTGACTGCATGGGTTGCGAAACCTGTGTTGGCATTTGCCCTAACGAATGCTACACCATCCAAGAGCTATAAAAATATTTAGTGATTTACCAAGGGGCTGAGAATAATATTCTCAGCCCCTTATATTTATATCAATATACGCTATCTATACAGTAATAATTTATGAACTGCATTAAAAATTATTTAATTACCCAATAATATTAATTTTTTAAGTCTTGTGATAGTGACTACAACATACAATTTCACCTGCAATTATTATAAAGTAATTTTTACTTTACATTTGTAAAGAAATCATTTATTTTAAATAATGGCACTTCTGCATTTAACAAAAAAAGTTTATTGTAAAATACAAAATTTAAAGGGTTTTTAGCTTTAATGTCTAATAATTATTAAGAAAATTCGTTAAATGCATTTAAAATAATATATAATTACCAACCTATTGTGAATAACTTAACTTAATTCATATTTTTTTTCTTTAATAAATAAATACTTAATAAAGCTAAAATCAGTGCGGCCTTAACAAATAATTAATAGAGGCATTGGCTTAGTTAGCCAAATAACACTTCAATGTAAGGGAGGAGAGCAAATGGATAAGCAAAAAGGGCTCAACAAAGAAATGACCCGCCGCGGCTTCCTTAAGCTATTTGGAGGCTTAGGTTTGGTCGGTGCAACAGCCACTCTGTCTGGTTGTTCCAAAGAGCCTATGGGTGGTGAAGGTTGGATGCCACAACAATACCAAGTCGCAGCCAGCAACTACCCAACCCAAGTACGGGGACGTATCCCCATTGACCCCATGAGTCCTTCCATTATGAGGGACGATGAAAAATGCATTCTCTGTGGCCAGTGCTTGGAAGTATGTCAAAATGTACAAACAGTTTTCGGCTACTATGAGCTGCCCGTTGTAAACGACACCATTTGCGTTAACTGTGGTCAGTGCACACTATGGTGCCCCACCGCAGCCATCACTGAAAAGGATGACACCCAAAGGGTATTGGATGCCATTGAAGACCCTGAAAAAATTGTCATCGTACAAACTGCACCGGCCACCAGAGTTGGCTTGGGTGAAGAGTTTGGCTTACCTGCAGGAACCTGGGTAGAAGGCCAACAAGTGGCCGCCTTAAAGCAACTGGGTTTTGACAAAGTGTTCGACACTAACTTTACTGCAGACTTAACCATCATGGAGGAAGGTACCGAGTTAATTAACAGGATAACCGGTAAGAGCGATGCACCGCTACCACAATTTACATCCTGTAGTCCCGGTTGGGTTAAGTTCTGTGAATACTATTACCCCGACCTATTACCAAATATGTCTTCTGCCAAGTCACCACAACAAATGTTTGGTGCGGTACTTAAGACCTATTATGCGAAGAAAATGAACATCGATCCAGAGAAAATCTTTTCGGTATCCATCATGCCCTGTACCGCTAAGAAATTCGAATGCCAACGTCCAGAATTCAATTCTGCTGGTAAATATTGGAATAAGGAAGAAATACGGGACGTGGATGCAGTATTAACCGTTAGGGAATTGGCTCGGATGATTAAAGCCAAGGGGATTGATTTACCAAATTTACCAGAAGAAAAGTACGACCCAGTACTGGGCGAAGGTTCTGGGGCAGGTTTAATATTTGGTAACACCGGTGGCGTTATGGAAGCTGCTGTCCGTACTGCCTACTTTGTACTAACTGAACAGGATGTCCCCGATTTATTGTTTGATCTAAAACCAATTCGTGGTTTGGACGGCATCAAAGAAGCCGCACTGGATGTACCTGGTGTGGGTACCATCAAAGTGGCTGTGGTGCACGGTCTCAGCAATGCCAGACCTATATTGGAAGCGGTTCGCCGCGGTGAATCTCCATATCACTTTATTGAGTTTATGTGTTGCCCCGGTGGCTGTATTGCCGGTGGTGGCCAACCACGTACAGCACTGCCACCTTCCGACGAAGTGCGTGCAGCACGTATCGCCACTATGTATGGTAAGGATGCCTCTTATAACCGTGAACATCGCCTAAGCCATGAAAACTCAGAGGTATTGACGCTGTATAATGATTTCCTTGAGCATCCAATTAGTCATTTAGCTCACGAATTACTGCATACTACCTACACTGATAGGGGCAACAAGCTTAAGGCGAAAAAATTAAGCTAACCAATGATCGGGAGGTGAAAAAAACATGAGTAAAGGTGTATTGGTTGATTTAACCAAATGTGTTGGCTGCGGTAGTTGTACTGTTGCCTGTAAATTATGGAATAAAAGAGAATTTGATAAAGACTCACCGGCAGTGGGCCTGAACCCACAATTGGACGACCAAAACTGGACCACCGTATCCTTTAATGAAGTACAAAAGGATGGTCAACCGGTTTGGCGTTTTGTCAAACAACAGTGTTTGCACTGCGAACATCCGGCCTGTGCATCTGCTTGTTTTGCTAAAGCATTTCAAAAGACACCAGAGGGGCCAGTTATTTACTACCCTCATCTATGCGTTGGTTGTCGTTATTGTATGCTTGCTTGTCCATTTGATATTCCTAAGTTTGAATGGGATAAATCTTTCCCATTGGTTACCAAATGTCAAATGTGTTCAACCAAAGTTGCCGAAGGCCAAGCTCCAGCCTGTGTTAGTGTTTGCCCAACCGATGTAATGACCTTTGGCGAACGGGATGAACTGTTGGCACTGGCTAAGAAAACTATTGATAGTGACAACAGATATGTAAAACATATTTATGGAGAAAACGAAGCCGGCGGTACCAACTGGATTTATATTTCAGACATTCCCTTTGAAGAGTTAGGTTTCCGTACCGACGTTACAACTAGGCCGATACCTGAATACAGTCATGATTTCCTGAAGTATACTCCGGCGGTGGCTATTAGTTGGGGTGCTCTTTTGACTGGTCTATACGCCTATACTAAACGGCGGAATAAAATTGCTAAGGAAGAAAATAAAGATGTACCTATGTAGGCCACAAAACTTAAAAATAACTTTAAGGGGGTAGAACAATGTCGGCTCATGCTCAAAAATGGAGCTTTAGAATAACTCCAGTCAGAGTACTGATGATACTGATAGCGGCTTTAGCTGCAGCCATAGTAGTTTATCGTCTTATATTCGGATTAGGGGCTGTAAGCAACCTGAACGACCAGTGGCCCTGGGGACTTTGGATTGGCTTTGACGTTTTATGTGGCGTCGCTCTAGCCGGTGGTGGTTATGGTACAGCACTTATTGTACACATTTTACACATAGAAAAGTTTAGCAGTATTGGTCGTAGTGCCATGCTGTCATCTATGTTGGGTTATATTTTAGTACTGATTGGTCTGTTCCTAGATATCGGTCAATGGTTTAACTTCTGGCGACCCTTTGTATCTTGGGGATACCATTCGGTATTATTTGAAGTTTTCTGGTGTGTATCATTATATACCACTGTTCAAGTAATTGAATTTGGTGAAATTGCCACTGAAAGAGTGGGCAAAAAATGGCACAGTTTCTTCAAAAAGATTCTGCCTGTATTGTTAGTTATTGGTGTTTTACTACCAACTTTACACCAGTCCTCCCTTGGCGGATTGTACTTAACTGAAGTTGGCAAGTTGCATCCAATTTGGTGGTCACCATATATTCCTGTATTCTTCTTAATGTCTTCATTCTTTGTTGGTCCGGCAATGGTATGTGTGGAAACTGCTCTATCTGGCTGGGCTTTCAAGCATAAGGCAGATCTAAAGGTATTGCGTGGCTTAGCCAAAATTGGTGCCGTCATTATGTTATTGTACACCATCCTAAAAATTGTTGACTTTACCAGCCGGGACGTTTGGCCTTATATATTTGCTGGCGGACTGGAAGGTAACATGTTCCTTTTGGAGATCACTCTTGGGGTACTGATTCCATTGATTATCGTCTTTAGTCCATTTGGTAAAACCAGAAAGGGGCTAGTTACCTATGGTGCTTTAACAGCCATTGGTCTGGTTATTAACCGTCTAAACGTGGTCATTACCGGCATGGTCAATTACTATGGCCCTGGTTATGTCCCAGCATGGACAGAAATTGTCGTTACTGTTGGTTTAGTATGTGGCGGCATATTGGTTTACTGTTTTATTGTTGAAAACTTTAATATTGTTCAACATGATGAAGAAAGTCCTGCTTAATTTTCAATATATCTTTTTATATCTTTCCGGGGTTGTATACCCCGGACTTTTTTTGACTTAAATTGGTATACTATTTATGATATACAGGCAGAAGTAATTTAACGGAGGTTTTAAATCCATGCATTACGATTTTGTGGTGATTGGCGGTGGACCCGCCGGCATGATGGCAGCGGCAACGGCTGCCCAAGCAGGGCTTAATGTTTTGCTAATTGATAAAAATGATAAACTGGGTAAAAAACTGTACATCACCGGCAAAGGTCGGTGTAACGTAACCAATTACGGTGAATTGGAAGACTTTATCAACGCCATTACCACCAATAAAAAATTTTTATATAGCGCCTTCAATACCTTTAACAACCAGCAACTGATTGCCCTACTTAATGAACTTGGCGTCAAAACTAAAGTAGAACGGGGCAACCGGGTTTTTCCAGAAAGCGATAAGTCCAGCGACATCATTAAGGGCTTCCAGTGCTACTTGCATAAATTTAAAGTAAATATCATGCTCAATACCGAAGTGAAGAAAATAGCGATAGAGAACAATCAGGTCACCGGGGTATTATTAAACAACAACAAGCTGGTTAACTGTCCAAAGGTTTGCATAGCCACCGGCGGCATGTCTTATAAACACACCGGTTCCACCGGCGACGGCTACCGCATGGCCAAAGAGTTAGGCCATCAGGTAATTGAACCCAAACCAGCTCTGATACCATTGACACTTGCCGAGGGTTGGGTCAAGGATTTGCAAGGACTGGCCTTAAAAAATGTCAATGCCACCTTAAATGTCGGTGGCAAAGATATTACCACCCAATTTGGTGAAATGTTATTCACCCATTTTGGGGTCTCTGGTCCCATCATCCTCACCATCAGCAGCGTTATGAAAGACACCAAGGGTAGCAATCGCAAACTATACCTAGATTTAAAGCCGGCTTTAACGGTAGAACAACTGGACAAAAGAATTCAACGGGATTTTACTAAATATATCAACAAGCAGGTACATAACGCCCTGGATGATTTATTGCCCAAAAGATTAATCCCCATTATCACTAAATTGGCTGGGCTAGAGGAAAAAGTAGTGAACCAAGTTAGTAAAAAGGAAAGACAGCATCTGGTGGCTGTATTAAAAAGGCTGGAACTGACCATCACCGGCACCAGACCAATAAACGAAGCCATTGTTACCAGCGGTGGCATTAAAACCACCGAAATTAAACCTTCCACCATGGAATCAAAATTGGTTAAAGGCCTGTATTTTGCCGGCGAAGTAATTGACGTAGACGCGGTAACCGGTGGCTACAACCTACAAATTGCCTTCTCCACCGGCTATTTAAGTGGTATCAGTGCCGCCCAACAAAACAAAGTAGATTTCTAAGGGAGGTATTGCTTTGTCCAACAAAAAACAACAACCCAAAGGACGAGTGAGGGAAAGTGAGCAAAGCAACGTTTATAGTCCAGAAGAAGTAAAGTTTTTGAAGAAAAGCAGTACGGAAGAAGAGAAAGAATTTTGAATTATGAATTTTGAATGAAGCGTAAAGCAACCAAAGCAACCCAGGCGGCTTTTGCCCCTGCTTAAAGAACAAAAGGTTTGTATTAAAAAACCTGGCACTTGTTGCAGTAAGCGAAAGACATATAGTTGAGCAGCGAACCGAACTTAGCGAAGCAGACCAGCGGAGGCAGGGTGGCGCATAGGACGTGCGCCACCGGCAACTGAGCCATGGACGGCGAAGGAAACTGTGCCATCGGCTATTTAAACGAGGTAATACTTTTAATTTCGCAACATAATGGCAAAAATAACAATATGATGACTAACAAAACCACCATTTATCAATTTCCAACAACTGAAGATCGTCATTGTGCTGAAACAGCATTAATGACCTTTTTAAATGTTCAAAGTGGCCTTTCCAGACTGATGATGTTATCAGCTTTAAAGTCTATTTTAAACAAGTATCATCTGTCCAAACTTAAATTGGCTAAATGCATCATTGAACTTAACCACTATGACGAAGTGGTGGTTAAACCCCGAAAGTTTATCGCCACTAAAAACTGTCCCACCTGTGGTGAAGACTTATATACCGTTGATTCTAAAATTCGGATCATCAGCATCTGCCAAGGTGCCACCAGCGAATTTGTCACCTATGGCTGCCAGTGTGGTGATATCTTTGGTAAGGTAGAAAAAATAACCCATTAAAAAGGAGCAGTTGCAAAAAGTAGTGTAGGGGCAGGTTTCCATGCCTGCCCGCCAGCACAAACCTATGTTGCTTAGGCGGGTCGGCGTGGAAACCAACCCCTACTTTTTCAGTGTTCTCCCGTAAAATCCCTCTGCCGTTTAGTAATTTCTGGCAGCCACCTCAAAGTATGCTTGGGGATGCGCACAGGTGGGGCACATTTCCGGTGCTTCGTTACCAGTGTGGATATGACCACAGTTCCGGCAACGCCATACTACTTCTTCATCCTTTTTAAATACTTTACCTTCTTCTAAATTTTTCAGTAAAGCAACAAATCTTTCCTCGTGTTCCTTTTCCACTTTAGCAACATTATCAAAGAAAATTGCAATTTCTTCAAAGCCTTCTTGGCGAGCAACCTCAGCGAATTCCTTGTACATTTCTGTCCATTCATAGTTTTCTCCATTAACTGCATCTTGCAAATTTTCTTTGGTATTGCCAATGCCACTTAAAAATTTAAATTCTTTTTTGGCATGCTCTTTCTCTTGGTTAGCTGTTTCTTCAAAAATAGCGGCGATTTGCTGATAGCCCTCTTTTTTAGCCACCGACGCATAGTATGTATACTTGTTGCGGGCCTGACTTTCACCGGCAAAGGCTGCCATTAGGTTCTTTTCTGTTTTACTACCTTTTAAATTCATTTAACAACTCCCCTTTCCTTACTGATTATTTAGTTATAGTTTAACGGCACAGTATATATATTCTATAGCACTAAATTTAACCCTTTAATTTTTGGTCTTTATATTATTTAATAAATCAGCAAAATTATATTTGTCCAATTCTTCGTTCATATTTATTTGGATATTCCTCAGCGCCTTATGGATCGGACACCAACCGGTGGCATCTTTGTTGCACTCACTACCATCCATTAAGCACTTATTAATCTTCACTGGTCCTTCCACCGCTTCCACAACATCTCTCAGGGTGATATCCGCAGGGGGTTTAGCTAAAGCATACCCTCCCTTTAAACCCCGGAAAGACTTAACAATATCGGCATGGGTTAACAACCGGATTGTTTTTAACAGAAACCTAATTGGTATATTCTCTTGTTCAGAAATTTGGCGGGCTTCAATTATCTCACCTGCTTTTTTTCTTGAAAGATAAAGAACAATTCTAAATGCATAATCCGTCGCTTGGTTTAACTTCATTTGTGTTGTGCACCCCGATTTTTGTATACCTATTTAGTATAGTTATATTTTATTATAAATTTTTCCAAAGTCAATAACTTTTATAACTTTAGCTTAATATTTTTATAGCAGGATTATGCTCCATTAAACAGAATAATGTTACTTATTGCTAGAATGGAGAGGATGTTACCCCATGTTAATTGATGTTCATGCCCACATATACCCCGAAAACTTAGCCCAAAAGGTGACTGCAAATCTCAACGGCCATTATGGCGTACCCATTGCCCACCAAGGGACAGTGGCAGAATATCTTAACATTTGCCGTCAGGGCAATGTTGATGCAGCGATAGTTTTTACAGTGGCCACCAAACCAGAACAGGTATCACCAGCCAATCGCTGGGCGATCATTAATAATAATAAAAACAATCTAATCAGTTTTGGCACGCTGCACCCAGATTATCAAGATCTAGATGGGGAAATAAACCGACTTAAATCCGCCGGTATTAAAGGTATTAAACTGCATCCAGATTTTCAAAAATTTTACCTTGATGATAAAAAGGCTATACTAATGTACGAAAAATTGGCCAAAGACTTTATTATTCTCTTCCATGTGGGGGATGACCAAGTTCCCGAAAAAACCAACTACACATCCCCCGCCAGGCTGGCCAACGTGTTGGACGCCATCCCTTCATTAAAAGTAATTGCCGCCCATATGGGAGGTTACCAAATGTGGGATCAAGCGATAGAATATTTAGTTGGCAAAAACCTGTACTTTGATACCTCCAGCAGTTATTATTTTCTACAAGCGGAAAAATTTCGATTCATTATAAAAGAACACGGCTGGGATAAAATTTTATTAGGCAGTGATTATCCCTTCAGCGACCCAATTAGAGAAGTTACAGGTATTAAAAAATTGGCATTAAGTGATAATGAATATCGTGCCATCATCGGTGACAACGCCAGAAAGTTATTAGCCGATTTGGGGCTTTAATTTTTTGTTAAAGTAGTTAGGAAGTGAAAAATGCAAACAACAAAAATAGCTCTAGTACAGATGAACTCCTTAGTGGAACAAACTGAATTAAACTTACAAAAGATTGCTCAATATACCAAAAGGGCGGCAGCCCAAAAGGTAGCCATTATCTGTTTTCCGGAATTGGCGGTTGTTGGTTATAGCCGTGAAAAGGCGGCATTATACCAAGAATCTATCCCCGGTGATAGCAGCGCTTATCTTTCTGAACTGGCCCGTCGTTATAACATTGTAATTTTAACCGGCATAGCTGAAAAATCTGCGGTGCCTACTAAACCTTATATTACTCATTTGGTAATCTTCCCCGATGGTCGGGTGGAAAAATACCGAAAAACCCATTTAGGCAGTAGCGAAAAACCTTATTTTACAGCAGGTAACCAATTATCCACCTTTGCTACTGAATCAGCCCAATTTGGCGTACAGATTTGCTGGGATTTACATTTCCCGGAAGTCAGCACCATTATGTCTTTAGAGGGGGCAGAAATAATCTTTGCTCCCCATGCTTCACCCTGTATAGCAGGCGATAGAAAGGCCATGTGGTTAAAGTATCTTACCGCCAGAGCTTACGATAACACGGTATATGTGGCCACCTGCAATTTAGTTGGTGACAACGGATACGGTCACCAATTCTCAGGTGGCGCTATGGTGATAGATCCTAAAGGGAATGTAATTGCCGAAGATTTTAATAATCAAGAATCGATGCTGGTTGTGAATTTAGATGCTGAAGCAATTAATAAAATTAGATACCAAAAGGCCACCACCATGAAAAATA
Organism: Peptococcaceae bacterium 1198_IL3148; assembly: GCA_036763105.1. Classification (NCBI taxonomy): domain Bacteria; kingdom Bacillati; phylum Bacillota; class Clostridia; order Eubacteriales; family Peptococcaceae; species Peptococcaceae bacterium 1198_IL3148. Next base: position 181,735 of record JBAIYS010000001.1, read on the forward strand.
TTTTTTATTTACAGGTAAGACGACCAGAACTTTATAAAAAACTAATTTTGCATTGGTCGGGGCAGCCAACGCATAAATAGATTTGAAATTACAGAATATAAATAAGGAGTGTAATTTCAAATCTAGGAGGGATACGAATTGTCACAAAAGTTGCAAGATATCATGACCGCAAACGTTGCCACCATTAGCCCACAACAAACTGTGGCTGAAGCTGCTCAAATGATGAGCCAGTACAACGTTGGTTCAATACCAGTGGTGCAAAACGGCAAAGCCGTTGGCATCATTACCGACCGGGATATTACATTACGGGTTACCGCCAAAGGCCAAGACGGACAAAATACCAAAGTGGAATCTGCCATGAGTAAAAATATTGTCACCGGCACACCTGAAATGGATGTCCACCAAGCAGCTAATTTAATGGCGCAAAACCAAATTCGCCGTCTACCGGTTGTGGATAATGGCACAGTGGCGGGTATTGTTGCCCTAGGTGATTTAGCGGTTCAAAATATTTATCAAAACGAAGCCGGCGAAGCTTTAACCAACATCTCTCAGCCTGCCCAACCCCAAGGAACACTATCCTAATAAACAACTCCCCTTGCTGGGGAGTTGTTTTGTACCCGCGTTAATTCCGCTATCTTATGCATATACAATTATAACAATTAGTTATTTGTAGTATGTGGGAATAATTTATAATATCTGCCGTATAATTTTAAATATTTCTTTATCAGCCAGTCAAACAGCTTATAACCAAAAATTATAAAGTTATGCCATTTGGTTTAATTGTGATACAATTTAAATTGTCAAAAGTTTTATATCAGTATCGCTTAATTCTTCATACGAAGAAACGGGGGAACCAAATTCTCGGGGTGAATCCGCTTGGCTCTCAAGTGGTAGGGTTACTTTTCAATCCGAATCCGTCAGCTAACCTCGTAGGCGTAGAAAAGACCACCCATTGACCAATGGCCTATGGTGTAGTTTTTTATACCCTACTCCCCTGAAAAAGTTAATCTGGGGAGTTTTTTAATTTGCATACTGACCTTTTGACCACAAGGGTGAATAAAATATTATTCTTTGGGAGGTTTCCATGAAAAATTTTAAGATGAAAAAACTGTTGGCAATAATACTTAGCATTAGCCTGCTGGCTTTAGCGGGCTGTTCCCCTGGCGGAGATAATAACAGTGAAGGTTTATCTACCTTAGAGCGGGTGCAAAAGGAAGGTAAAATTGTTGTGGGTTTTGCCAATGAAAAACCCTATGCCTATAAAACCTCAGATGGTGAAGTAACCGGTATGTCCGTTGAAGTAGCAAGAGCAATCTTCAAAGAATTGGGGATCAATGAAGTTGAGGGCAAGGTCACTGAGTTCGGTTCACTGATTCCTGGTTTAAAGGCTGGCCGTTTTGACGTGGTTACTGCCGGAATGTATATCACCCCTAAACGGGCTGAGCAAGTGGCCTTTGCTGATCCAGAATACCGTGTCGGCCAAGGGTTAGCTGTCAGCAAAGGTAACCCTCACAATTTGCATAGCTACCAGGACATTGCCAATAACCCCGATATCTCGGTGGCTGTAATGGCTGGTGGTTTTGAACTGGATTACTTAAAGGCTTCCGGAGTTAAAGAAAGTCAAATTCAAGTGGTAAACGATATTCCATCCTGTATTTCTGCCCTGGAGTCCGGCAGAGTTGATGCCACCACCATGACCGATATAACTTTACAAAGCGCTCTGCAAACAGCCGATCAATCTAAACTCCAACTGGTGATGGATTTTGAACAACCAATTATTGAGGGTCAAAGTGTGATCGCCCACGGAGCTGCAGCCTTTAACCAAGCGGATACCGACTTTGTGGCCGCTTATAATGCGGAACTACAAAAACTAAAGGAATCAGGCAAGTTACTGGAAATTCTCAAGAAGTTTGGCTTCAGCGAACAAAATTTACCGGCTGACATTACCACTGAACAAATTATTGCTGAAAGTTAAGAAGGGAGATGCTTTACCATTACTACTTACCTTGAAATCCTCCCAGAGCTATTGCGTGGGGCCGGTGTCACCATTCAACTGCTGTTGGTCTCAACTTTATTGGCCTTTACCATCGCCTTTATAGCGGGGTTAGGACGGGTGTCAAAACACTTTTTAGTGCGCAAGCTGACCGCAGTTTATGTAGAGGTGTTCCGCGGCACATCACTATTGGTACAAATGTTTTGGATATTCTTTGCACTACCACTGGCCTTTGGTCTGGAGCTATCCCCCTTCTGGACCGGCGTTATCGCCCTGGGGTTAAATTATGGCGCCTATGCTTCAGAAATCGTCCGCAGCGCCATAACGGCCATTCCTAAGGGGCAAACCGAAGCAGCCATTGCTTTAAATATGACCCGTTGGCAACGGATGAGGTTGGTAATATTACCCCAGGCCTTTAGAATTATGCTACCTGGTTTCGGCAATATCTCCATTGAGTTATTAAAGGGCACCTCACTGGTATCATTGATAACCATGGCTGACTTAACTTACCAAGGCCTAACATTGCGCAACACCAATATATCTCAAACCACCGAAATTTTTGTGGCGCTGTTAATTATCTACTTTATCATTGCGTTACCACTGATCTTTACCACCCGTTACTTGGAACGTAGAACCGCGAGAGGAGTTGCTACCCAATGATTTGGGATTGGAGTTACACTGTAGAAATCTTCCCCACATTGCTTGACGCCATGTGGGTTGCCCTGGCAGCAACCGTTGTTGCCTATAGCATTTCATTAATATTGGGCCTATTTATTACTTTAGCCGGGCGTTCGAGTTTTAAACCACTGATTTGGCTAACTTTGGGTTTCATTTCTTTTATTAGAAGCACACCACCATTGGTCCAATTGTTTTTTGCCTTCTTTGCCCTACCGCAATTGGGCATTTCATTAAGCGCCTTTGCCACCGGTGTCATTGTACTGGGCATCCATTATAGTACTTATGTGTCTGAAATTTATCGTTCAGGCATTGAAGCAATACCAAAGGGGCAATGGGAAGCCAGTAAAGCCTTAAACTTTTCCCAAGCCTATACTTGGCGAAAAATTATTTTACCCCAGGCCATTCCCCCGGTAATCCCCATGTTGGGCAATTACTTAATAGTAATGTTTAAAGAAACCCCCATGCTATCGGCCATTACCGTGGTGGAAATGCTACAAACTGCTAAAATTATTGGCTCTGAAAACTTTAGTTATCTAGAACCCATTACCATTGTGGGGGCGTTATTCTTGCTATTAAGCTACTCTTCATCAATACTGATTCGCAAACTGGAAAACCGCATGAAATACGCCCATGGCAACAGTAAACCGGTTAAAAGCAAAAATGATACTGTAATGGCAAATGTAGTTTCCACTATCAAACATGCTTTGAGCATTCGTAAAACGGAAAGGGTGTAAACTTTGCAGATAGATCAACCAATTGTGCAATATCAACAGGTTAGTAAGTCCTTTGGTGATTTAAAAGTGCTAAAGGAATTGGATTTAGATATCGCCCCGGCAGAAAAAGTGGCATTGATTGGTCCCAGCGGCTCTGGTAAAACAACTTTAATTAGAATGTTAATGACGCTGGAACAACCCACTTCCGGAGTAATAAAGGTGGCCGGTGAGCCCCTTTGGCACAAAGAAGTGGCTGGCAAGTTGGTGGCTGCCGACAGCAAACACTTGCGCCGCATAAGAAGCAACATCGGCATGGTTTTCCAACAGTTTAATTTGTTCCCCCATATGACCATCTTAAAAAACGTCACCGAAGCCCCGATACATGTATTGGGGGTTTCTAAAGAGGAGGCAGAAGCCCGGGCGGTGGATATGCTCAACAAAGTGGGCTTAGGGGATAAGCTAGATTATTATCCTGCCCAACTGTCCGGCGGTCAGCAGCAACGGGTTGCCATTGCCCGGGCGGTGGTGATGCAACCTAAGGTGATGTTATTTGACGAAGTAACTTCAGCCTTAGACCCAGAACTGGTGGGAGAAGTGTTGGCGGTAATTAAAGAACTGGCAGCGGAAACAGATATGGCCATGATGCTGGTCACCCACGAAATGGATTTTGCCCGGGACGTATCCGATCGCGTGCTATTCTTGCACGATGGTCAAATTGAAGAACAGGGGCCACCAGAGCAGATATTTGAAAGCCCCCAAAGCCCCCGTTTACAATCCTTTCTCAGCCGTTTTTTGAGTAACTAGTTGCCAATTATGAATGCTGAATTTGAATTGGTGCGGTTATGTATAATATTTATCAAAACTCCCATTTCAATGGGTTTGTGTCGATGTATTCCCATTTTTTTGGTATATAATATGTGACACCGTAGGGGCGACCAGAGGTCGCCTCTACTACATTTTTCCACAATAGGTGGTGTGGCTGAATGGATATCTCACAACTCAAACTCCGCCACAATGAAGGTGTGATCTGATGGTTTTTCTTTAAGCCTAGGTTCTTTATCTATCCAAGCCTGGGTGGAAAGTTGCGCCAACGGTTTAGTGGCCCAAATGTGGTCCAACCGCCAACCAACATTGCGTTGTACGCCATTGGGAATCCGATAGTCCCAAAAGGTAAAGTTGCCTCCCTCTGGCTGATGTTGCCGAAAAACGTCAACAAAGCCCCACTCTTTCACTTGGTTCAACACTTTATGTTCTTCGGGATGAAACATCACCCGTCCCCGCAGCCTTTTGGGATCGTGGACATCAATATCCTCCAGCGCCACATTAAAATCTCCCAGCCAAAGCAATGGGGCGTCTGGCCTAAAGTGGTGAGCAAAATACTGACGCATATGGCTGATATAACTTAGCTTATAGGCAAACTTAGGGCTATTAACATCTTGGCCCTGGGGAATATAACTGTTTACCACCGGAATGCCCTTGACCACCGCTTTAATGAACCGGGCTTCACCACTGTCCGCCGGAAATCCCAATTCTTTACTGACATCGGTAATTTCATGGGGACTAACGATGGCAACACCGTTATAGGATTTCTGCCCATTAAAAACCACATTAAAACCGGCAGCCTTAATGTCAGCTAATGGAAACTGCTCATCACTCACTTTAGTTTCTTGAATGCACAGCACGTCCGGTTGATTTTTATCTAACCATTCAGTCAATATGCCCAATCGGGCTCTAATGGAATTAACATTAAAGCTGGCCACTTTAAACTTCATGCTTAATCATCCTAATCTGTATTAACTTTCAAAATTAGCCAATAGGTAGACGTCCTGATCGGTGTTATTTTTTACCCCATGCTCTACTCCCGCCGGTGCGGCCGCCACTGCCCCTTGGCCACAATCCACCCGTTCCCCGTTAACCAACACACTTCCCACACCACTGATAAAATAAAATACTTCGGTTACATCATGGGTATGGGGCAAAATTTCACCACCGGGGACAATTTTAACAAACATATTTTTAAAGCCTAGCCCCTCTTCGCCAGATAGTATCGGGTTGACAAAAACCCCTGGGCTGGTGGCATGGGGCTTCCACTCTCCTTCTTTAATATTAAACACCAACGTTTTTTTAATCATCTTCAGTTGCCTCCTTATTTATTGCATGGTATGAATTGAATATATTTTTATTATTTCCACAATCATTATACTTTCCCTTTTTTGTTGCTGATTTAATGCATATGACAACAATTTATTGTATAATATGTGAAATCTTTCTTTTAGGAGGGGCTTATTACGGCTAAAATACTACACGTTAAGGATATGACCAAATGTATCGGTTGCTACTCCTGCATGCTGGCCTGTGCCCGCACCACCAAGCGCAGTTTCTCCCCCACCAAGGCCGCTCTACAAATTAGAACCGCCGGGGGACTGCAAAGCAAGTTCATTGCGGATATCTGCCGGGGTTGTCTGGATGCTCCCTGTGCCACCGCATGTCACTCCAACGCCTTAATTGCCCGGGACGGTGGTGGCGTACGCTTTAATGCTAAAAAATGCATTGGCTGCGGTGATTGTGTAGAGGCTTGTATTATCGGAGTACTGGAGTTTGACCAGCAAAATAATCAGCCCTTGGCCTGTATTCAATGCGGTACCTGTGTCCGCTACTGTCCACACCAGGTGCTGATAATGGAGGAAAGGTCGATATGATGACACGCAATCTAAAAATTTTAGACATTAATTTAAATGAACAACGACTGGAAGTTCACCACCGCCAAGACCTCAGCCCCTTTTTAGGGGGTATTGCTTTGGCTACCAAACTATATGCTGAACTGAGCAACGCCGCGGCAGACCCGCTGGCGCCAGAGCAACCATTAATTTTGGCCAACGGCCCGCTGTCTACCATTTTTCCGGTGGTAACCAAAGTGGTGGCCGTTTTTAAATCACCTTTAACCGGTGAATGGGGCGAAAGTTACGCTGGCATGAGACTGGCACTGGCCATGCGCTTGGCAGGCTTCCGGGCCATTGTTATCCGCGGCCGGGCCAAAGGACCCACATATTTATCCATCGGCCCCAATGGCGTCAAATTTAAAAACGCCACCGCCCTTTGGGGACTAAACGTGGGAGAAACCGGTAGCATACTGAGGCGGCTGGAACCCGGTAGCGGTCACCGCAGCTGTCTGCGCATTGGTCCTGCCGGTGAAAAATGTGTCCGCTATGCCAATGTAAACGTGGATACCTACCGCCATTTCGGACGTTTGGGCCTGGGTGCGGTCTTTGGTGCCAAAAATCTTAAGGCGGTGGTCATTCATGGTGACAAAAATGAATCGATACCGGACTTTAAGACATATAACCAAGTTTACCAAGATATTTATCAGCGGGTGGTCAATACCGATATTATGGATAAATACCACGGCATTGGCACCGCCATTAATGTCAATGCTCTCAATAACCTGGGGGGCTTGCCCACCAAAAATCTACAATCCGGCACCTTTGAGCATGCCCACAACATCAGTGGCGAAGCCTTCGCCGAACAAAGCCTAATCAGAAAAATGGCCTGCTCCGGTTGCCCGGTGGGTTGTATCCACATTGGCTTGCGGCGGCGGGAATTTGGTCCGGGCTATGAATATGAATCTAAAGGAATTTCCTACGATCACGAGTTGATATTTGCCCTCGGTTCCTTCTTAGGCATGTCCTCCCAAGAAAAGGTTTATGATTTGATCGATATGGTTGAGGAGTTGGGGTTAGATGCCATCAGTGCCGGAGTAGTATTGGGGTGGGTTACCGAGGCCTATCAAAATGGGCTAATTGATGAAAAGACCCTCGGTACCAGCGTAGCCTTTGATGATACCCGCGGATACTTAGAAGTGTTAAAAAATATTGTCTATCCCCCCAACAGCTTTTATGCCACGCTGGCCAAAGGGACTGAAACAGCCGCCCAACAATATGGCGGTTTAGATTACGCCATTGCCTTGGGCAAAACAGAAATTCCTGGTTACCACACCGGCCACGCCAATGTGATTGGCCTAGCGGTGGGGGCTAGACACTCCCATCTGGATAATGCCGGTTATTCGGTGGATCAAAAAAACCGAGAGCAAAATAACCCGGAACAAATGGTTGCCACATTGGTTAAAGAAGAAAAGTGGCGCAACGTCTTAAATAGCCTGTGCATCTGCCTGTTTGCCCGGGGTATTTATGACGAAGATACCGTGGTGGCGGCACTAAACTCAATTGGCATTGAAACAAATGTTGCAGCATTGAACCAACTGGGGGAAGACATCTTTAAGCTAAAGCACCAACTGCGCACCCAAATGGGCTACAATATCGAAGAGTTGCGGTTCCCCAAGCGGTTCTTTGAAACCCAGTCTTTAACCGGCATACTTAAGCCAGAGACAATTGATAAGATGCTGGCTATTTATAAGCAACAGTTGAGCAGCGAATAATATTGCTGTAAAATATAGTAAAAGATTGTAATTGACAATAGTTTGTAAATGTTATTTAGTCCATATAATAATACTAAGAAATAGCGGGGTGATTGTTTATGAAGGCCAAGGATATTATGACCACAGAAGTTATCACCGTCACAGAGGACACAGCCATTGAACAAATTGCTAAAATATTAAGCGAAAATCGCATCTCGGGGGTACCGGTGGTTAACGGCGAGGGTAAAATTAAAGGAATTGTTACCGAGGGCGATTTGCTACACAAAATCTCCAATCCAAGGGTACCGGGTTTTGTGGGCCTACTGGGGGGTATTATTTATTTTAACAGCCTTGACGAGTACAAGGATGATCTCAAAAAATTAGCCGCCATGAAGGCAGAGGAAATTATGACCACCGATATAACAACGGTATCTGCAGATGCAAATGTAGAGGATATGGCCACACTAATGGTTGAGCGAGGTATAAAGCGCTTGCCGGTGGTGGAAAAGGATAAAGTAATCGGTATTATTAGCCGGGCTGACATCATTAGAACCATGGCTCGATAATACTAAGCACAGTGATTAGTTCAAAAAACTAACCTGTGCTTTTTCATTTTAGTTACGTTTTTATTCTAGCCACGTTATAAAGTATAATTAGTAAATATAGTTGTAATCAGTTGGGGTGATGTTGCAATGAAGATTTTGCTGGTGGAAGACGATAAGACAATCGCATCTGCCCTTGAATACTCGTTACAGCAAGAACACTTTGACACTGTTCTTTGCTTTAATGCTGAATCTGCCAAAAAGGTGTTGGCAGCTGAATTGGATCAATTGGATTTATGTTTGTTCGATTTATCTCTACCGGATGGCAGTGGCTATGAATTATGTACCATTGTGAAAGAGCAGCGGGATATTCCTGTCATATTTTTATCGGCCATTGATGACGAGGTCAATGTGGTGATGGGGCTAGACATGGGAGCCGATGATTATATTACTAAGCCCTTTCGCATTCGCGAGCTGCTTTCTCGGATTAAAACGGTTTTACGGCGATACCATAAACAACCCCAGGCCAAAGCCATGATAGAGATAGATAATATCCAGATTAACACGCTGGAAGGCAAGGTTTATAAAAGCGGAGCGGAAGTAATTCTCACCGCTTTAGAGCATCGCTTACTGCTGATCTTCACTAACCATATCGGACAGGTTCTCTCCCGCAATCAACTTTTAGAGCAGATTTGGGATATGGCCGGAGACTTTGTAAACGATAATACACTAACGGTTTATATCAAAAGGCTGCGTGAAAAGTTAGAAGATAATCCCCAAAATCCCACCCTGATTAAAACAGTGCGGGGTTTAGGTTATAAGGTTGGTGGTTAGCATGTTGCGCAACCGAGAAATCCAACTTCTACTACTGTCAATGACCGCAATTAGTGTTGTGGCAACGATTGTGGCAGCCTACCCGCTGTCGCATTACTTGTTTTCACTACTTCTGCTTTATTAATTGGCACCAGCCTATGGTTTACAAAGTGGCGATATCGCGAAATAGCAAAATTGTCCGGCTATTTGCGTCAAATATGTGGCGGTGATTACTGGCTAGATGTGCGGGATAACCGGGAAGGCGAGCTAAGCATTTTAAAAAACGATATTTATAAAGTGACATTAATGTTATCAGAACAGCGCTCATTTTTACAACAAGATAAAATCCGGCTCACCAATGCCATTTCCGACATATCCCACCAGCTTAAAACCCCCCTTACCTCCATGATGGTAATGGCAGATTTATTAAATGATGCTAACCTGCCGACAGCCAAAAGAACCGAATTCACCCGCAATATTGGTATTCAGTTGGAACGGATGGAATGGCTGGTTTCTTCACTATTAAAACTTTCCAAAATTGATGTCGGAACCATTCAATTTAAAAAGGAGCAAATACCGGTAAAGCAGCTAATGCAAAAGGCCCTCGAACCAGTGCTTGTTCCGCTGGATATTAAAGAACAAGCCGTTACGGTAACAGGCGCAGATACCGTCTCCTTTGTTGGCGATTTAAATTGGACAGCCGAAGCAATAATTAATATATTAAAAAATTGTGTGGAGCATACTCAACAGGGTGGAGTAATCTCCATTTCCTTTGCAGAAAACCCGCTTTTTACCGAAATAGTGATTGCCGATAACGGTAAAGGTATCCCCAAGGAAGATTTGCCCTATATTTTTAAACGCTTTTACAAAGGAAAAAATGCCAGTGAAGATAGCGTCGGCATTGGTCTGGCCATGGCCCACAGCATTATCACCAGTCAAAATGGAGATATTGTTGTTAGGAGTGAGCAGCAAAAGGGTACCCAGTTTACAATTAAGTTCTACAAGCAAGTCATATAAAAACGTTAAGTGACTAAATTGTCATTTTGCAGTCACTGAAAAGTCATTTTAGGCAGATATACTGAAGCCATCAAATCATGTAGGTTTTACTATGGAAATACTCAAAATAGAACATCTGTCTAAAATTTATGGCCAAGGCGAAACAGCAGTAAAGGCCCTTGATGATGTCTCCTTTTCTGTGAACAAAGGTGAATTTATCGCCATTATCGGTCCCTCGGGGTCAGGAAAATCAACACTTTTGCACCTGCTTGGCGGTGTGGATAGACCTTCGAGCGGCAAGGTTTTTGTTGATAACACCGACATCTATCAACTTGATGAAACCCAACTGGCCATATTCCGGCGCAGACAAATTGGCTTGATTTATCAGTTTTACAACCTAATTCCGGTGCTAACGGTAGAAGAAAATATTACATTGCCCTTGTTGCTGGATGAACATCAGGTGGATAAAAAACAGTTTAACGACATCGTGAAGATATTAAATTTAGAAAATCGCTTGCACCATCTGCCCAATCAGCTTTCTGGCGGGCAACAACAACGGGTCTCCATTGGTAGAGCGCTAATCAGTAATCCTACCGTGATGCTGGCAGACGAGCCAACTGGGAATTTAGATAGCAAGAACAGTGGCGAAATCATCGACCTATTAAAAATGTTCAATAAAACCTACAATCAAACCTTGATGGTTATTACCCACGATGAGCGCATTGCCCTGCAAGCAGATCGGGTAATATCCATTGAAGATGGCAGGATTGCCAAAGATGAGGTGATTCGTCCATGAACATTGTCAACAAACTAACCATCAGACATTTAAAGCAAAACAAAAGGCGCACGTTGGTGACAATTATTGGTGTAATTATCTCCGTCGCCATGGTGACAGCGGTTACCACCCTTGGGGTGTCCTTTATGGAATTATTTCAAAGGCAGGTCATTGCCACTGAAGGAGAATGGCATGTTCTTTATAAGGATGTGAACAAAGATCAGCTTGAGGCCATTAAAAACGATGAGGCAACCAAAACCCTTGTGGTTTCCAAAGATCGTGGCTATGCCCTTTTAGAAGGGGGACAAAATGACTATAAACCATATTTGTTTATCAAGGAATATAATCCCCAGGGCTTTAAGCAGTTTCCCATTGAGTTAAGTAAAGGACGGCTACCGCAAGTGGCCAATGAAGTTGTACTCTCAGAAGAAATTACTGACAACGCCAAAGTAGAATACCAGATTGGTGATAGTATCCAACTTAATATTGGCCAACGATTGATCGCTGAAGGAGAAGCCAGTGGCAAAGTGCTGACCCAGTATGAGCCACTACAAACGATGGACGGTGAAAAAAACGAAACCATAAAAACCGACCAAACGGAAAACTACACAGTTGTCGGCATTATAAAGCGCCCCACTTGGGAACCGGCATGGGCGCCGGGATATACAGTCATTGGTTATATAGATGAAAGCATGGTTAGTACAAATAATACCGTCAATGCCACCGTTGTATTGAATAAAATCAACCGGTCATTATACGTCCATGCAGAAGAACTGGCTCAGCAAAACAACATCAAAAAAGTGGATTTTAATAATAGTTTACTGCGCTATTATGGTGTCACCGATAACGATAACTTGCATAGCACCCTCTACTCATTATCTGCCACCATTATGGCGGTCATTGTCATCGGTTCAGTTTCTTTAATTTATAACGCCTTTGCCATTTCGGTCTCAGAGCGTTCTCGTCATTTAGGCATGCTGGCCAGTGTTGGCGCTACCAAAAGGCAGAAGAGAAACTCAGTATTTTTTGAGGGTGCAATCATTGGTTTAATCAGCATCCCCCTTGGCATCATTTCCGGTCTGTTGGGAATTGGCATTACCTTTTGGTGCATTAATCCGATGATCCAAGGAATCTTTAGCGCAACTGAGAAGTTAACGGTATCCGTCACCCCAGCATCCATCTTGGTTGCCTGTACAGTTTCAATACTAACAATTTTTATTTCCACCTACCTGCCAGCCAAAAAAGCATCTAAGATCTCTGCCATTGATGCCATTCGGCAAACAACTGATGTTAAGCTTAGCTACAAAATTCAGATAGTTTATCTGGAATTGTCATTGATACCATCCCTTATAAAGATATGGCAACCAGAAAATATGTGGAAACCAAGACTATAAATACAGAAGTTGGTCAAAACATTGATTTGTTCTACACTGATTTGGAAACAGAAGAAGAGAGCTATTTGAATAAAATAAAAATTGCCGCCTTGACAGATCAGACTCCGATGGGTGTCTTCCCAACGGGGTTAGGTGGATTAAATATCATTGTCTCCCAACAGGTGATGGATCAATTGATTGGTGATAAAGAGGTTGCCAGCACCAATGTTCAAACCAAACTCTTTCTCAAAAGCAATGAACCATTAAAAACACAGCATCAAATTGAAGATATGAAAAATAACAATGTGTATGTTCACAATCTGTTCCAAGCTAGACAACAAGAAGAGCAGATAATCCTGCTAATGTCAGTGTTTACCTATGGCTTTATCGTGTTAATTACATTGATATCTATTGCCAACATTTTTAACACCGTCTCCACCAGCATTTCGCTACGCACACGGGAGTTTGCAATGCTGAAATCAGTCGGTGTGACACCAAAGGGCTTTAACAAAATGATCAACTATGAAAGTATTTTTTATGGCGTCAAAGCGTTGCTCTACGGGCTTCCAATCAGCATAGTTGTAATGTATCTAATCCACAGATCACTACAACACAGCTTTAGTTATGGATTTACACTACCATGGGCAAGCATTTTATACGTCATTGCCGCGGTGTTTATCATCGTTACCTCTGCAATGTTATACGCCAGCGCCAAGGTCAAAAAAGAAAACATTATCGATGCCCTAAAGCAGGAAAACATCTAGGTTGCAATTAAAAAACTCGGTCTTTAATAGATCGAGTTTTTTCGCTTCAGATATTGATTTGTTTTAGTAGTTCTTCACTGCTGGTAATCGGGGCTTGGCAGGCAAAGTCTTTACAAATATAGGCGGTTGTTTTACCGCCAACGGTATCTCGTCCCTTTAACAGAGGTAGTGCAATTTCAGCATTTTGGGGCTTATACACCAATGTTGCTTCGGGTATAAACTGAGTTTGGACAGTTTTTATCATTTGTTGAGTTTCATCGCTTTGCCGGTCTCCAATGATTACAATCTCTAAAGGGGATTCCTGATGAAGCAACCCCGCCATCACAAATAGCGAGTAACCCTTCGGGTATTTTTCCACCTCGCCGGCAAAGGCAATAATTTGCTCATCGGCATATTGTTGCCATCGTTCTTCTCCGGTAATCCGCGCTATACGAACTAAGTTTAATGCCGCCACTGAGTTTCCTGAGGGCATGGCACCGTCATATATTTCTTTAGGCCGGGTAATTAGTTGCTCGCCATCACTGCCATAAAAGAAGAAGCCGCCCTGTTGTTGATCCCAGAATAAATTAACCATATCATCAGTGAGTTTAAGAGACTTTTCAACGTATTCAAATTTAAAGGTGGCATTATACAACTCTAACAAACCCCAAGTTAAAAAAGCATAATCATCAAGGTAGGCCGGAAAGGCCGATTCACCTTCCCGGTGACGGGCCAGCAATCTATCCTGATCGTTAAAAAGCCTTTGGTAAATAAACTTAACCGCCCTTTCTGCTGCTTCACCATAACGTTGGTCTTGCAAGACTTGGGCCCCTTTAGCTAAGGCAGCAATCATTAAACCATTCCAAGCGGTGAGTATTTTATCATCCTTATATGGATGCACCCGCCGTTCCCGCTCGGCAAATAACTGCGGACGGCACTGCCGTTGCAGGCGAGCTAAGTTCTCATTACCGAGGTCAGCTTCAATTAAGTTGGGAATGCTTTTGCCTTCAAAATTACCCTTTTTAGTAATGTCATAAGCATTACAAAAATCCGCACCTTCTTTTTCTCCCAGAATGTTAACGATTTCTTGTGGCATCCAAACATAAAACTTTCCCTCTTCTCCTTCGCTATCGGCGTCTTCAGCCGAATAAAACCCACCTTCTGGGGAGGTCATATCCCTTAACACATACTCAAAGATGCTTTTAGCAACTTGGCGGTAAAGATCTTTCTGGGTAATCTGATAGGCCTCCAAATAAGCCATGGCCAGTAGTGCGTTGTCATAAAGCATTTTTTCAAAGTGAGGAACCAACCACTTATTGTCGGTGGAATAGCGCGAGAAACCAAAGCCGATGTGATCGTATATGCCCCCCCGGTACATTTGCTCCAACGTCCTTTCTACCATTGCCAACGCCTTTGGTTGCTGGTATTTTTTATAGTACCGCAAAAGAAACATTAGATTATGAGGAGTGGGAAACTTAGGGGCTGAACCAAAGCCGCCATAAACAGAGTCAAAATCTGCTTTAAAGGAAGCATAGGCTTTATGGCAGGTGTCATCGGTAAATTCACCTGAATCTGGAGTCCCTTGTTGATTCAAAGATGTAATTATCTGACTGGCCATCTCTCCCAAACCTTGGGGATCCTGCTGCCACTTAATTTGGATAGAATTTAACACATCCAACAGCCCGGGCATGCCATAGCGGGAATGTTTGGGAAAATATGTACCGGCAAAAAAGGGCTTTTTGTCTGGGGTCATGACAATTGTCAGCGGCCACCCTCCGTGCCCAGTTAGCCCTTGGCAAACAGTCATATATATTTGGTCAATATCTGGCCTTTCTTCCCGATCCACTTTAATGGCAATAAAATGCTGATTTAAAACAGCTGCCACTTCCTCATCCTCAAAGGATTCCCTTTCCATCACATGACACCAATGGCAGGTGGAGTAGCCAATGCTTAGAAATATTGGTTTACCCTCTGCCTTGGCTTTTTCAAAAGCTTCTAAACCCCACGGATACCAGTCTACAGGGTTATAAGCATGTTGTAATAAGTAAGGTGATTTTTCTTTTATAAGTCGATTTGCCTTTCTGGAATTAGTCATTTGAATACATCCTCTCATAACTTGATGACAGACTGATGACAAATACAGTTGTTTTGATGACTAAATGATGACGATTTTGGATGAGAAAAAAGGAGATAATTTTTATATCTATCTCCTTTGTATTTTCTAACGTATTTGACAAAATTATTTACTTATCTTCCCATGGATTTTTACAAGTTAGAACTTTTCTACTTATAAAGCTTATTAAAAAGGTCAGTGCTGTAATCTTTAATATCAGATATATTGAGCATACCGTGTTTAGATTTAACTTTATTAAAGTATTCAGCTATTAGTTCTTTGGCTATTATTCTATTTGAGCTTTCGTTGTCCCTTAAACCCATTCTAGTAACTCGCCATGGTTCTTCTGCATGAGTCATTTCTTCTAAAACCTTACCACTGTAACAGCCAAAATTTCTAATAATACTATCTAGAAGTTCCCTCTCCACAGTTGTTAATTTTATCTCCCCATATTCATAATCCTCTTCTTCAATCGGATTATAACCGCGATCTTTGTATTTAAAATAAACACTTCTAAATACAGGGCCATGCACCCAGGCTTCACAGTTATTGTGGAATAAATACTCCCCCGTAAAAGCTATATGAAACCCCTGGGCAAAATACAATTGCTTTTGTAGAGCTAACGGCGTTATATCAGCAGAGTTAGCCAGCAGATACCTTACGACGTAATCAATTTTTTCTTCCGGTTCTATAGTAGCATTTACTGCTATTTCGTCATTCTCTAAAGCATGAATTATCCGTCTGTACGCCACATCTGTAACCCTATCTTTATTTTGCTCCAATATTTCTTTCATATAGTTAGAGTCAATAAGAATTTTTTTTAACATATCGGAGTATTGCTTTGTAGGAATATCCCCATCCAGATACCTAGTTAAGGTGCCCTCCCCCCAACCTAACAATAAGGACAAGGGTCTTTTCCCCGCATCATACTTTTTTAATATCAGCTCAATCTCCGATACTGTAATCAACCCTTCGTTTTCTCTGTACGCTTTATCCAACATCGTTAAATTATAATCACGAATGTCAGCTACAAACATTTCACTCCCACACTCATTGCAGTAAGCCTCTTTACCCATATACTCAATATTTTTACCTTTGATGCTTTTTTGTTTTGGTATGTTTTTAATAGAGTATTCAGCCATTTCATGGCAGTTCTCACAAAACCCTAACATTAAATTACCTCCTTTTTACCCATAGTATTAAATCTGATTTCTATACAATCAAACTATTTAAATAGATATTTAATCGGCTTATTCCTTTTATGAAAAGAAACCACTATTATGAAGTTATCCCCACTTTTTGATTGGGTCATATTGATTTTAATATATATGTCAACAGATTCTAAAGTGCCCCAGTAATCTAACTCTTGGCACTTACAGAATATGTACAATTTCTCATGGGCAAATTCTTCTTTCTCATTATCAACAGCGTAACAAAAATCATCATATTGAATTCCTAATAATATTTCTTTTTCCTTTTTTGTATCAATTTTATAATCCTCAATAAAATCCATGTTTTCCTGTCTATTAGGCCCTTTGGAAATAATATATTTCCCGTCTAATATTGATTTTGGAATTTAGCAAGATATTCTTTTATCTCATCGGGGGCAATATCCGCATATTTACCTGTTTTGTTTGTATTGGAGTTCAAGTCCCGGTCACTCCTCTTTTTCTATTATATTAAAATTGTATACTAAATATACCAAGAATACAATATTAAGCGTACTAATAGATACATTTTATTTATTTTACGTATCATTAATTTAGTGTTTAACATTTTAGGCATAGAAAAAGCCCCGGAGGGAGGATATGCCTAAAACTGTAGGTATTCCAGTAATTACCGTATTGACCAATGGTGGATTGTTGTTTAACATAGTTAATATAATATTGATAATAATTATCATTTTCATAAATATGGTGCGGAGGGTGATATTTTCTTATGTCAGCGCTTACTGTTGAACAAATCGAGGTTGGTTATGGTGGTTCTTTAATCATCGACGGCTTGAGTGTTACCATTCCCGAAAATAAAATAACAACCATTATCGGACCCAATGGTTGTGGAAAATCAACATTATTAAAAACTGTTTCCAGACTATTAAAGGCCCGAAAGGGTACCGTGTACTTGGACGGAAAAGCCATACATCAAATGTCGACAAAGGAAGTTGCCAAGAAAATGGCCATTTTACCACAAACAGCAGAAACCCCTTCGGGACTAACTGTTTATGAGCTGATATCCTATGGGCGGTTTCCATATCAAAAGGGTTATGGCTCAATGAGCAAAGAGGATGTACAAGCTGTGCTTTGGGCAATGGAGGCAACGGGCTTAAATGAGCTTCGCGATCGTCCTGTGGCAGCCCTTTCCGGCGGTCAAAGGCAGCGGGTATGGATCGCCATGGCATTGGCCCAAGATACCGATATTTTAATATTGGACGAGCCCACAACATATTTAGATTTAGCACATCAACTGGACATATTAATGCTTCTAAAGCGTTTAAACGAGGAACAAGGCAAAACAATTGTGATGGTGTTGCATGATTTGAACCATGCCTCCCGCTTCTCAGACTATTTAATAGCCATGAGGGATGGCGCCATTGTAACTGAGGGTACACCAAATGAAGTGATGACCTGTGCAAATATGACTGCGGTTTTTGACATTCAAGCAGTGATAACGGATTGCCCCTTTAGCCACCATCCAATTTGCCTTACTTATCAATTAACTAAAGAAATTAACTAAGGTGAATTAACTGTGATTATTTCAAAGAAGGAATATTTAATGCCAGCTACTGAACATGAAGCTCATGAAAACGTTGAAATAGAGGCTAAATCTAAACCCGTTGCCGGTGTCACTGTACTAATTTTGGGCACCATGGCGCTGTTATTGTGCATCGGACTATCCATTTCTTTCGGTGCCGCGGATATTGATTTACTGACAGTGTGGTCTGCTGTTTTTTCTTTTAGTGGTGAGGTGACAGCTCACCAAATTATTCAAGAGATACGCCTGCCCCGGGTACTGGGTGCTGCCATTATCGGAGCTTGTTTTGCAGTGGCGGGAGCTATTATGCAAGGCATGACCCGAAATCCGCTGGCGGATTCTGGTCTATTGGGATTAAATGCAGGGGCCGCCTTTATGGTTGCCGTCAGCTTGGCTTTTTTCCCAGGTTTATCATACAAGTATTTAATGCTGTTTGCCTTTGTGGGAGCAGCAATCGGTACGGTGCTGGTTTTTGGCATTGGCTCGATGTCCCGGGCTGGTTTGACGCCAATGCGACTGGTTTTGGCAGGGGCGGCGGTCAGTGCGTTGCTGTCTTCGCTCAGCCAAAGCATCGCTCTTCATTTTGATTTAGCCCAGGATTTAGCCTTTTGGTTTGCTGGAGATGTATCGGGAACAACCTGGGATAATCTTAAATTGATGTTACCTTGGGTGGTGATTTCATTTATCGGGGCGCTTTTTTTATCTCGCTCCATTACATTGCTGAGCTTGGGGGATGAGGTGGCAATAGGGCTTGGCAAACGTCCAGGCTTAATAAAGCTTGCCGGCTCTCTATTGGTACTGATCTTAGCGGGAATTGCGGTATCCGTTGTGGGAGCGGTGAGCTTTGTGGGATTAATGATTCCTCATATTACCCGGTTTTTAGTTGGTCACGATTATCGTTGGATTATTCCTAACTCAATTGTGATTGGCAGTTTATTTATGGTGTTGGCTGATTTGTGTGCCCGGATGGTGAATCCACCAAATGAAACGCCCATCGGCGCACTGATTGCTTTAATCGGGGTGCCTTTCTTCCTTTACTTAGCAAGAAAAGGGGGGAGAGGATTCTAATGGAACATGTTTTACAATCAAAGGCACATAAATTTAGGCTGATCTTGGCATCATCTTTTGCTCTGCTGATATTTACATTTGTGTTCAGTATCAATACAGGGGCCAGCAGCATGTCCCCTGCCGAAGTAGTGCAAACCTTCTTAGGAAATGGGACCAACCAGCAAAATTTGATATTATATGAATTTCGTTTACCGCGCATTGTGTTGTCCGTCTTAGTGGGAATGGGATTGGCAGTATCCGGTTGCGTTTTACAAAGTGTGTCGCGAAATGCTTTGGCAGAGCCTGGAATTCTAGGCATCAATGCCGGTGCAGGCTTAGCCATTTTATTTTTTGTTACCCTTATACCTACAGGTGTTTTAAGCGCTGCCTATTTTGTTCCCCTGTTCGCGTTGAGCGGTGCCCTTTTGGCAGCAGTGGTTATTTATGTATTAGCATTTAAACGCCAAGAGGGCATTATGCCTACCAGATTAATTTTAACCGGGGTGGCAATTCAAGCGGGCATTAATGCCGCCATGATTGTGTTGACATTGCGTTTAACACCGGAACGCTATGAAACCGTTGCCCTATGGCTTGCGGGCTATATTGGCACGACTTCGTGGGATTATGTATTAGCTTTGTTGCCATGGATGATCATTATCTTGCCCTTTGTTTATTACAAGGTCAATGTTCTCAATCTCCTCAATTTAGGGGATCAGTTGGCGGTTGGTTTAGGTGTCGATCTGGAAAAAGAACGCAGACTTTTGTTGTTTGCTGCTGTTTGTTTGGCTGCAGCAAGTGTTTCGGTGAGCGGCAGCATTAGCTTCGTCGGTTTAATTGCCCCGCATTTAGCCCGACAGCTCATTGGTGGAAAACATCAATATTATCTACCGGTTGCTGCTCTATTAGGCGGCTTGTTAGTTCTGTTAGGGGATACCTTAGGCCGGGCACTCCTAGGGCCTACTGAAATTCCCGCCGGTATTGTGGTAGCAGTTATTGGTGCGCCGTATTTCTTATATTTACTGGCACGCTCTAAAGTCTAATCTACTAGGTTAATAACAAAATGAAGGAGAAATCGATATGTATAAGAAAAAACTTTTGACCACTTTTCTGGTGATGGCCCTTGCTTTTGTACTGGCTGCTTGTGGCTCATCTGGCTCAAGCGATAATAAAGACCAAACCGCCGCCAGTGAAACCAGGGTATTGGAAACCGTTAAAGGAGATGTGGAAATTCCAGTAGATCCGCAACGGATTGTAACAGATTACTATGCCGGGGAAGTATTAGCAGTTGCAGGTAATCTTGTGGGAGCAGATTCCGATGCCTTTACCCATCCATTTATTCAAGATCAACTGCAGAATGTAACAGACTTAGGTACACCGATGAACGTAGAAAAGATTGTTGAATTAGCACCGGATTTAATTATTACCATGTATGAAGATCATTATGAAGAATACTCCAAAATTGCCCCAACGCTTTATATTCCTTGGGATGCAACATCCGATATTAAGAGTGCACTAGAGTTATTTGGCGATATTACCGGCGATCCAGAAGCAGCAGCAGCCTTTGCAGCTGAATATGATCAAACCGTAGCCGATGCCAAAGAGCAGCTGAAAGATGTTGTGGATGAAAATACCACCGTAGGCATTTATGAATTAACAGCCGATGATAAACTATGGGTATTTGGCAAAAACTTTGGCCGTGGCGGACAGGTATTATACGATGCATTAGGCTTCAAAGCCCCTGAAAAAATTCAAAAAGACATTATGGAAGGCGATGGGTATTCCGAAATTTCCAAGGAAGTATTGGCTGAATATGCAGCAGACTACATGTTTATGACTGTGTACGATCCGGAAAATACCGGAACAGCAATGGCAAAATTACAAGACATGTCTATTTATAAAAATTTAGATGCGGTCAAAAATGATACTTTCTTTGTCAATGACTTTGACAAATTCTACCGCTACGACCCCATTGCCATTCGTGAACAAGTAAAATTATTTACCGCATTATTCTTAGAAAAAGCTGAGTAAAAAGCAATTACATGTGAAAAGGCACAATACTGCCTGAAGCGGCATTGTGTCTTTTGCTATTAACCATGCTCAGATTGACTTTTTCTAAAGGGCGTTCTATAATAGTCACTGTACTTTTAAACGATAAGGGGGATTATTAAAAAGTGACACACTCAATGAGACTACGTTTCCCAACTTTGAACTGTTAATTAAATACGTTCAAAGGCTCTGTTTGTGTATGTAGAGTAAACGGGATTAGTCTGTCCTTTTTTAATAATCTTCATTTCAAATATAAGTTGTGTAATGTGAAGGAAGGCGGATCATTCTGCCTTCCTTTATCTTTGTGTCATTCCCCCATTTTTAGTGAAGTGAGAGGTTTATTTGGTGACGGCAACCTTTATTAACCCAAGTCTAAAAAAATAGGCTATTTCCCCTTTACTCTAAGTCACAGACAGATTGTCTGTGATTTTTATGTGGGAGGTATTAGTAATAATGGAAAATAAACATTGGAAACGCAAATTATTTGCCATATATACAGGACAATTCTTTTCACTACTAAGTAGTGCCGCTGTTCAATTTAGTATTATCTGGTGGTTAACAGATACAACAGGTTCACCACTTATATTAACGCTGGCAGGATTGGCAGGATTTTTACCGCAAGCATTGATTGGACCATTGGCCGGAACGTTAACTGATCGTCACTCTCGTAAAGCCATGATGATTTTAGTAGATATTACTGTCGCGCTGGGGAGTTTACTGTTATTTATAACGATGTATTTTAGCGAGCCGAATATCGCATTAGTCCTACTCATTTTAGTTGTTCGTTCACTTGCAACCGCATTTCATATGCCGGCAATGCAAGCTTCAATACCATTACTTGCGCCGGAAGAGCATCTGACAAATGTTGCCGGATGGGGTCAGACGGTGAGTTCTATTTCCAATATTGCCGGGCCAGCAGTAGGTATGTCGTTACTTGCGGTTAGTTCGCTTGAATGGGTGTTATTGTTAGATGTTTTAGGGGCAGTTATTGCAAGCAGCGTTTTACTATTTATTCACATTCCAAGAGTATCCAGAACAGAGGAACAGTTTGCCAGCAACTTCATGGCAGAAATGAAAGCAGGATATCAGGCCATTGTAAAACATCCCATCGTTTTGAAGTTAACAATGGTCATGACCGTTGTAGCTCTTCTTTACATTCCACTGGGCACTTACTTTCCACTTATGACACGAAATCATTTTGAAAAAGGTGTTGTAGAAGCAGGGTTAGTTGAAATCGTCTTTGCCATTGGTTTAATAGCTGGGGGCTCGATAATAGGTGTATTAGGAGACCGCTTTGGTAAAGTAAAAACAATGGCCGTAGGAATGATGTTGATGGGTGTTGCTTTATTCGTTTCTGGGTTTCTTACACCATCGCTATTCTATGTATTTGTTGTACTGAGTAGCTTAGTGGGTTTATCTGGCCCAATATTTTCTGCACCATTTTATGCCTATATTCAAACAGAAATTGAGCCGCATTTACTGGGACGAGTATTTAGTTTTGTTACCAGTCTATCACTCCTTGCAACTCCAATTGGATACGCGATGGCCGGAATATTAATAGAGTTAACAAGCGTTTCAACTCTATTTTCGATAATAGGCGCTTTAATTATTCTAAATGGGTTTGTGGCTACCAAGACGAAATAGCATAGGAATCGATACCAGCTTGATAATTAGGCTGGTATCGATTCCCAGTTTTCTCTGTCCATGCTCTCTGGGTCTATTAAGGTTTGGACCTCCGCATAGTGCTGCAAGTGTTGCCACTCACGCTGGGTCAGGCTTAGCTGGTCGCGCGCAAAAAATATTTTAATGTTGACAATTATAGATTACAAGTGTAATCTATATATAGATTTACAAGTGTAATCTGAATAGACATTCTTGGAAGGAGGTGCGTTATTTAACCATTGGAGCATTAGTTTGTTTAAGACAGTTTTATGCGTGCGAAGCTTCTCAAAGCCTATCATTTATTAAAATTAAAGGAGGTCAAGCCCTTGAAAACAATTAAGCTACTGTTTCTATTGCTTGCACTTACAATAGTGGTTGGGTGCAGCCCCAACACAGAAAGTATAGCACAAGGTCCGCCCGAAAAACCTGTTCAGAATATCGTTGACCTATCCAAATCTTTCAAAGATATAACTGGTACCTTGGTGGTAAAGGATATTCAATCTGGTCAGTTGGATATATACAACGAGGTGAACGCTCAAAAAAGCTTTTCCCCGATGTCATCGTTTAAAATTATGAATTCTCTCGTCGCATTACAAAGCGGCGTCATACACAAGGATAATTCCACCAAAAAATGGGACGGGGCCCTCCATCCTATATCGACGTGGAACCAAGATCATGATTTACAATCTGCCTTTGCAAATTCCGTTGTTTGGTATTACCAAGAATTGGCTCCGGACATAGGCGCTGACACAATGAAAAAATACATAACTGAAAATGAATATGGTAATCAAGACATAAGTAAGGGTAATATTGACGATTTTTGGTTAGACCAGGGGTCTTTAAAAATCTCGGCCTTAGAACAGATCTCTTTTTTGGAAAAACTATGCACAAATAGCCTATCCTTTGACCAGCAGGTTCAGCAAGATGTTAAAGAGATTATGGTGATAAAAAAAATCGGCAACACTGAGTTTGCAGGCAAAACTGGTTCAAGCCAAAACGGATTTGGTTGGTTTGTAGGATATTTGAAAAACGGCGACCAAATCAAAGTGTTTGCTACTAATGTGGAAGGATTGGTAAACAAGGAGGACCCCCCAGCAGGCTTTGTGGCAAGAGACATCACAGTTGATGCTTTAAAGAGCTTGAAATATTTACCCGAGGAATTTTCCCTTAAATAAATTGAAAACCGTTTATGCTTAAGCATAACGGTTTTTTTGATTAGATGCTATAATATATTTTTGTCTTGGAGAATTTGCCTGCTTATGCTGGCTGCCATTTTTCCATCTGCGCTAAGGTTGCCCTGAATATGGGTGGCAAAAACAAACACGTCTTTGCCCTTTTCCACATATCCGATATACCAGCCAATTCCAATCTTGTCGTTAATAATTCCCGAACCGGTTTTCCCTGACAGCACCGCCCCCGGTTGTTCTGATATACGCATGGCTCTTTTAACCACATCAACGTTGCTTGGGGCAAAGGGTAATTTATATGTATACATATCTCTTAGAAATTCCACTTGTTCAATAGGACTGATTCGAAGAGAAGATTCAAGCCAAAACTCTTTTATACCACCTGAAATATCACAATTTCCATAATCTATTTGTTCAAAATACCTTTTGATTTCCTTTTCTCCTACCCTTGAGTCAACCTCCTGAAAGAACCAGTTAACCGATTTTCTAATAGCAGACACCAGAGAATGATCCTGATTCCAAGATTCAACAGGGTACAATGTCCCATCCCAGCTTATTACAGTTTTTTCGTTAATTACTCCGGTCTCAAGCCCAATTAATGAGCTGACAATTTTATAGGTTGAAAATGGGGAGAATCGCTTGCTGCTTGTTTCAGCATTATATATTTCATACCGGTCATCATTCAAATTGTATAACACAAAACTGCCGGCATAATCATGAAAGTACTGATCTAAACCGACAATTTTTACATCGCCGAGTTGTTTTATTTTAACGTTATGATACGAACTCGCCTCCTCAGCGTCCGAAAGGGTAATTAATGCCATAAGTAAAAAAATAACTGTCATAAGGAAATATCCTTGCTTGTCTGCCTGCTTATTAGAGGTAGCAATTCGGCTTATTCGCTCCTTAAACGGACTTCCTCCAAAAGAGCTTACCGGTATTAACGGTGACCAATAAGGAAACTTCTCCAGATAGGAAATCAGTGCCAAACCATAATCTCTGAATTCTTCCGTTCTCAAATGGGCTAAAACAGTGGCATCACAACAAACCTCTCTGTCTAACCGCAGACGATAAAACCCATACCAGATAAATGGATTAAACCAATGCATAATTTGCAAAATATACAGTAGCCAATTGACCCAAAGATCCTTTCTCTTAACATGAGCTAATTCATGTAAGAGGACATATCTCAATTCTGCCTGGGTTAAATTAGCCCTTGTCCCCAAAGGTAATACTATGTAAGGCTTTATAACACCGATTACCAGTGGTATCTTAGAAATGGTACCTTCTACAAGAATGACATTATCTTTACTATTTAATTCACTCTGACATTGTCTAAAAAGACCCAAAACAACAGGATCCTTTATTACTTTGCATTTCCTTAAACCTACTCTTATCCGTAAGTTAAGGTATGTCGTGTGGGCACAAAGTGCAAAAACCCCAAGTCCCCAAATTATCGTAAAGAGACCGAGGGGAGTCATTCCTCTCTCTACGGCTATGCTATGATGTTCCATTTCCTGAAAACTTTCCCTGTGACCGGGTTTGGTTTCTATTCCTAACAATTTTTGACCATCCTGTATATAATTTTCAACCGATTTAGGCTCAAATAAATGTAACAGGTTTAATATGCTAAGGGGGCTTTCAGGTGCAACAGGCAAGATGAGCCGAATAATTAGAAGAAACCATAATAGATAAGTCCATTTGGGCCCCAGTCTATTTTTAAAAATAGACCTGATGAATATAATTAGCCCAACCAGAATACTTCCCACCAAGGATGTCTTTAGCAGCCAAGGGATAAAAACTAAAAACCCCATTTAAAATACCCCCTCACTGCCCTTTTTTGTCCAAAATTTCTTTTAGCTCCTCAATTTCTTTTTGGGATAACTTGTGCTGCTCAAGAAAATTAACAAACATGACACTAAGTGCCCCATCATAGACTCTTTTTAAGAAGGAGCGATTTTCCGCCTTAATGCACTCCTCTTCGGAAACAAGGGGATAATAAACATAAGTTCTCCCCTCTTTTTGATAAGAGATTGCTCCTTTCTTTACCAACCTTCCTAGCAAGGTCTTGATGGTTTTGTCATTCCACGCTATAACCCCGTCTAGTTTTTTAATTACATCATTGGCTGTAGCGGGTGATTCAGACCAGATGACCTTCATAACCTGCCACTCAGCATCCGATATTTTTGGCAATTGTCTCATGGTACACCCCTCTAGTATTACAATTGTAATTCTTGGGTTTAATCATACTCTGTTTGTTCTGCCTTGTCAATGTAGTAAGGCCTAATTCCCTGGTTACCACCAGAGTAATGAGGTCATGAGGTCACAGGTATGTGAAAACAAAAAAGACATTAATCTGGTTATTTTTGATACCAATACATAATTGCGGAATAACTGCTAATAATAACTGTATCAAAACAATATATAGGAGTTGATTAGATATGGAACAAATGCAGCAGCCATCCCCCACCACCGACATAAATATGGCTATGACCAACCTAAAAAATTTTGGGGGCAATTTCAATCTCGATAAATCAGGATTTCAACCGAATACGCCCGGACATGACACCAATCACGAGATGATTCTACGTCAACAGCCAAGAACGGTAAAAAAAGTT
Source organism: Peptococcaceae bacterium 1198_IL3148 (assembly GCA_036763105.1). Lineage (NCBI taxonomy): Bacteria > Bacillati > Bacillota > Clostridia > Eubacteriales > Peptococcaceae > Peptococcaceae bacterium 1198_IL3148. The sequence goes on from JBAIYS010000001.1 coordinate 208,196, forward strand.
GGTGCCGGTATCGGACTTCCCTATGAAACCAGATTGGAAATGGCGTTAATGTTAGACGACCATCAGTGTGCTCTACACGTGGCTATGCATCAGTACAACAAACACCATTGGATGAGCGAAGGTGCTGAAGCATTTTTAAGTTTGCACGAACTTCTGGCGGAGCATAGGGATAAAACCCAAGATCATATTGATAAAATCGGCGAGCGGGTTGCTCGCCTGGGAGGTGTACCCACCGCTCACCCGGTCACACAACATGAGCTATCCTATATTAAACATGAGGTGGAAGGCCGTTATACAATGCGGGACTTTATCCGCAATGACCTTGAACATGAACTAAAAATCCAAGAAATGTTACGCAAACAGATTACCCGTGCCCATGAACTTAAGGACTGGGGAACCATCGAAGTTTTGGAAGAGGTCCTTCTGGACCGAGAAGACCTGGGCTATCACCTTTACAGTGTACTTGAAGACGATACGTTGGTGCGGGGCATGAATCACTTACTAGATGGTAATATAGACATTGCCGGTGATCGGCCGATGGATCCAGCTACTAAGTTGCAATAACACCGAAGGAAGCCAACTCCATAAAAGATGAATTGGCTTCCTTCATTCATTTCCTCATTATTGCATTTTTTCTCCATTATCTATTACAATTTGAGCTTCGAACACATAGGCGTTATTCATCTGCAGCACATCCCTGAAGAAGCTTAAAGGAACATATGTTGTACCTTCCACCAGCGCTGGAGCAGTGCCTAATTGGATGGGGGTATTACCCATGTAAAGATAGTTGTCTTCCCCTACTTTTAGAGAAATGCCTTTATCCAGGATAATACTTTTTAACTGGTCATCCCATTGCACATCAAGTGCTAAGGCATCGGCGATGGCACGCAGTGGCACCATCACAGTGCCTTGCTCATTAGTATAAGCTGCCGGAGCTTCTATTTTCTCGTTATTCACAACCATTTCCATGGTGGAAACATCATAAAGCGGTGCAATGGCTTGTTCCCCATCTAATACAACCACTTTAGTGGGGGTTGTTTGGGCGGGAATACTTTTGGTGGCTACGTCATATATAACCACCAGTTTTTTGCTGGCCAACCGACCAGCAAAGGATTTGCCATCGGCGGAGATAACTTCTGTATCATTAGAAATATTTAGTTTTAATGTATGATCAGCACTAACCAGATTTTTATCAAAGATGTCAACTTTAATATTTTGGTCTTTGCTGTCAATAGCCACAACCTCAGCGCTGTATTGCACAGGGTAAATCATTATCATCGGTGCATTGCTGTCATAATATCCAGTGATTTCAGACCCTACAGCTATTTCAACGTCATTTAGAATATAGGTATCATCAGATACAATAATGTTTGCCTCTATCCCTTTTTCATTTTCTACCAACACAAGTTTGGAACCTGCCACACCTTCACGTTCGGTTACTTTTTTAACTGTGCCAGTAAAAGAGTTGAAGTGAGATTGTTCATTAATTTGTTTTACATCACTAACAATTGTCGTATCCCCAGTGTCAGCAGCGAAGGCTGTAACCGCTGGCAACGCCAACATAGTCACCAAAAGTCCGGCAAATATTTTTTTGAAATTCATAATGTAGATACCCCTTTTCAGTAGTTTTCACATATAAGACGGCTGAGCGCAACAAAAGGTTGCAATAACAATAACCAATGGTAACCGACATGATACATAAGCACCTAAAAATATAATGTTAAATAATAACAAATATTTAAAAAGGTTTTAGTGCATTACTGTAGAAATATACCATAATTTAACCTAATAGGTGTGATAATAACATGGAAATACTTTTCACAAACAACGATCTCTGCCGTAGATGCTATGCCTGTGTACGGGCTTGCCCAGTTAACGCCGTTACCTTTCAAAACGGCGTTGCTACCATTTCGAAAGTGGATTGCATTTTATGTGGCAATTGCGTTAGGGTTTGCTCCCAAGGGGCTAAAGTAGTATATAACGATATCCCCTTGGTAAAAGAGTGGTTAAACCGTGGCGAACAGATGGTGGCCATTATAGCGCCGTCCTTTGCCGCAACCTTTAACTGCAAACCCCGCCAACTGATCAGCGGATTGCGTCGGTTGGGCTTCACCTATATTTTTGAGGTGGCATATGGGGCCGAAATATGCGCCCATCAGTACCAACAATTGTTGGCAACCACTGATAAAAAAACGATAATTTCTACCCCTTGCCCAGCGGTTGTTTTAATGGTAGAAAAGCATTTTCCCCACCTAATTAATTTACTAGCACCAATCAAATCACCAATGATGATTACTGGTGACATTGCCAAGCATAAATATCCCAATTGTAACACAGTTTTTATTGGCCCCTGTATAGCTAAAAAAGCAGAAACGGTCACAGGTTATGCCGGAAACTCCATTGATGCGGTAATTACCTTTAAGCAGTTGAAAGAGTGGTTTAAACAAGTTGACTTAAACCTGCAGTCACTGCCGGAGGACGAAAGGGGCTGGGACACCCCCGGTGCCAATATTGCTAGACTATTCCCCTTGGCCGGTGGTTTACTAAAAACTTTGGACTTGCACCAAGATGTCAGTTCGTTGGCGGTGGTAGAGGCCAATGGCCCCGTTAAATGTAAAAGTATCTTAAAAAGTATTAGTTGCGGCTCGCTATCCCCAACTATTGCAGATCTTTTAGCCTGTGATGGCTGTACCTCTGGTGCAGAAATAGGTAGTGGCGAGCTTTGTTTTAATAAAAAGAAAAAAATCATTGACTATGCTGAAAAGGAAAGCAAAGATGGAGATTATCAGACCCCGTACCAATTTGCGCAACTGGAACCACACCTGGACTGTGGTCGCTACTTTACCAACAAGCAACCACGCATCAAAAAACTATTTAGCGAAGAGGAAATCTGGGAAGTTTTAAAACAAACTGGCAAAGAAACTAAAGAGGACCTATTAAATTGTGGTGCCTGTGGCTATGACACCTGTCGTGACAAGGCCATAGCGGTGTTAAAGGGTAAAGCGGAATTGCAAATGTGCCTGCCTTTTCTACTCAAGCAATTCCAAGATTTCAGCCGTAACATGACCACAATGTTTCTTCTGAACAGTTCTTTAGAATTAAAGGCAGCCACCGATTACCTCACCGGCTTGTACAATCACAGAACTTTTCAAGAAAAACTTACGGCTCAAATCCAGAGAGCTAAAGAACATCAAGATCAGTTTGCCCTTTATATCATCGATATCGATAATTTTAAACAAATTAACGACTTATATGGTCATCAAGCCGGAGACGAAGTACTGATTGAAATTGCCAACTTAATTCGAGATATTTTTGTCGAGGGATTTGTAGCCCGCTACGGTGGTGAAGAGTTTACCGCCATTTTACCGACAATTAGTTGTAAGCAGGAGGCGTTGGCTTATGGAACCCGCCTGGTGGAAGCTATTGGTAATAAGGAATTTAAAATACTTAGCAACGATTGCAACATTAAAGTTACCGCCTCTGTGGGCATATCTTGTTTCCCAAGTAACGCCGCCAACAAAGAAGACTTGATCAAACAGGCAGATTACTCAATGTATAAAGCAAAACAAACTAAAAACAATGTGGTTATGTATTGCACAGTGCTGGATGACTTGCAAAGCAATACCCGACATTATGATAACAATACCATTAGCACCATCAAAACTTTAAATATTGTCATTAATGCCAAAGATCAATACACCTATAAACACTCGGAACGAGTGGTGCAATATGCCGAAACATTGGGCAAAAAGCTAGGCTTGCCGGAAACAGAAATAAATTATTTAAAATACGGAGCCTTCCTCCATGATATCGGCAAAATAAAGGTGGACATGTCCATTCTGCTAAAGCCTGACAGGCTAACTGATAATGAATATGAAATTATCAAAAAGCACCCGTTAATCGGTGCTGACATTGCTAAGGAACTACCGACATTGCACAAATCAATTCCGGTAATTTTATATCATCACGAGCGTTATGATGGTAAAGGCTATCCCTACGGTTTAAAGGGTAAGGATATACCTCTTTTTGGTAGGATTGCCGCCATCGCCGACAGCTTTGATGCCATGACCACAGATCGACCCTACAAAAAGGCCCTCAGCTATCGGGCAGCCATGGACGAGTTAGTTAACAACGCCGGCACCCAGTTTGACCCGGAATTGATTGAATTATTTACCAAATGCATCTTCAACTAGCAATTTAGGATTTTAAATTGTGAATAGCTAATTTATTATTAAAGATAAAGGGCGCCAAAGGCGCCCTTCCTTCATTCAAAATTCATTTAAAATTCCTAATTCATAATTATAACCCAAGTATTTCCGCCACCGCCGCGTCTATTCCCGCAACAGTTGCCTTTTTGTTATGCCTCACCGGTTTTTGATCCAATTGGTTTAAACCAGCAGGTATTGACCAACCGCTGAATTTGGCCAGTTTATCCAACAGGGCAAACTCATTTTGATCAGCCAATTCCTCTGATCCCATCACCGCCTGGGCCACGCTGGTGTTAAACTTAAAGGGGCTGGCAGTGGAGGCGATAATGGTCTTTGTTGTGTCACCGGTTTCCCGCCGATAGTCGCAATATACTTTATATGCCACCGCAGTATGGGTATCCATCAAATAATGATATTGCTCCCACACTGTCTTGATAGTGGCCAGTGTTTCTTCATCGTTGGCATAGTGGGACCAAAAAAAGTTCTGTACCAACTTTTTAGTGGTGGCATCAACAGCATATTTCCCCTGTTGTTTCAATTGGTTCATCCATTCACTAACCTGACGGGCATTGCGTCCGGTCAATTCAAATAACAACCGCTCTAAGTTACTGGAAATCAAAATATCCATCGATGGAGATACCGTCTGCAAAAAGTCACGGTTGCGATCATAGCTACCGGTTTTTATAAAGTCCGTCAGCACATTGTTGGCATTGGCGGCACAGATTAGCTTGTTTATCGGTAAGCCCATTTGTTTAGCATAATACCCGGCCAGTATGTTGCCAAAATTGCCAGTGGGAACCACAAAGTTAACAGGCCGGCCCATTTCTAAGCGGTTATTTCTAACTAAGTTAAAGTATGCTGAAAAGTAATATACGATCTGGGGCAGCAATCGGCCCCAATTGATGGAATTGGCAGATGAAAAAGTATAGCTATTGGCTTTAATTCTTTGATTAAAGGCTGCGTCGCCAAAAATCCCTTTGACACCACTTTGGCAGTCGTCAAAATTGCCTTCCACTGCCACCACATTAACGTTATCACCCTCTTGGGTGAGCATTTGCAAACGTTGGACCTCACTGACACCGTTGTCTGGGAAAAAGACAATTACTTTAGTACCGGCCACATTTTTAAACCCTTCCAGTGCAGCCTTACCGGTGTCGCCGGAGGTGGCCACCAAAATAACTATCTCATCACTTTCCCCAGTCTTTTCAGCCGCCAACTTCAACAGATGCGGCAGTATTTGTAAAGCCATATCCTTAAAGGCACAGGTTGGGCCATGCCACAGTTCCAAAATATGTACATCATCATTCAACGACTGCACCGGCGCGATATCTTGATGATCAAATTTTTCATTATTATAGGCATTGTTTACGCATTGGTTTACTTCTTCAATAGTGTAATCAGTAAGATAGCGGGACAATATTTCACTGGCCAATTGGGGGTATGACAGGTTTACCAAACGCGGTAATTCGTCGGATATGATAGTAAACTGTTCCGGAACAAACAAACCGCCGTCCGAAGCAATACCTTGTTTAATTGCCTGGGCCGCGTTAACCGGTTGAGCCTGTCCCCTGGTGCTAAAGTATTGCATATCTGTTCCTCCGTATAAATGGTTTCTAATTAATTGAATCTTGAGTTGCTTGGGTAGCCTTTTTATCTGTGCTTCCCTGCGCATAGCAATTTCTTTGCTGTTATATGTTTCATAGTATACCAACTTCGCCGGCAGTCGGGAGCGCACATACTTGCTACCTCGACCCTGGTTGTGTTCGGCCAATCTGTGTTCAATATCAATCGTATAACCTGTATAAAGGGATCCATCGCGACACTGCAGCATATACACAAAATGATATCCTGAACAGGTTTTATTGCAATGCAAATCTTTCGCCGTTAACTTCATATGTAAATTTCATTTGCGCCGTTTTATTGACAATATGAACTGCCGAACAATACTTGTCCACAGATAGTTTCACTGCCCGTTCAACCTTATCTGGGGGTAAGTGTTCTCCCTTTAACTTGTACACCACATTTACCGTCTTGAAAACTTTGGGGTTGTCATCAACCCGCTCACCTTCAACTTCAATATTAAATTGCTCCACCTTAACTTTCATCTTATCTAAAATAGACACAATATCAATACCACTACAACCTGCCACCGACATCAAAATTAAGGACAGCGGGGTAGGCGCTGTATTATCTCCCCCGGCTGCCGTTGGGGCGTCCATCGTGATGGTGTGTCCACTTTCATCTGTGGCGGAAAACTTCATTTTCCCTTCCCATTCCACCGTTACCTTTGGCATGGTTATATACACCTCTATTTTATTAATTTCTATCCATTATACAATGCAGAGGCCCTGACAAACAAGGCAACCCATTAAGAAAACCACTATTAAGATAAAAACAGCCGGTATTTTAAAAAATACCGGCTGGTGATACTAAAAAACTTTAAAAATCAAAACAAACACCACCAACAACCCAATTCCCAAGCCCAACGAATATTTAATCAGTTTTTTCTCAACGGGTAACAAGTCATACCATTCATCTTGGTAACTGGCTTCGGCAGTGATTACCGGTTCCGATTGCTTGGTTTTAAGGTCGGCCATTTATATCAACTCCTTTTATCCAGTTTCTTTTATCAACCAACTACCGGCGGCATTACCCCATGGTAGAATAACCAGGAAATAAACAGACCGACCCAAAGAATGAAACAGAACAATGCCACTGCATAAACCGTTACAATCCGTCCCATCCCCGCCTGCCACAATTTGCGTACGTTGGTAATTAGACCAATGGAGAAGAAACACAGCGCAAATAAAATTGACCTAAAGGCGTTGGCACTGTTTACTCCCTTTTCTGCGCTTTCTACAATTCCCGGTTGGTTAATACCGGCAATTAACAGGATAAAGAATGCTAGTGCAAAACCAATGATAAATTTGGGGAAGCGATCCCAGATTTCTCTAGCTCTGACCTTGCCGCCAGTATTGGCGCCCTGGTTTTTATCAATGCGGAAAACTGACCATATAACTGCCAAAACAAAGGCCCACACACCGATGAAAATATCAATAAACACCTTGGTGGTGGTGGTAACCATCAGTATCCAGCCCTCTTCCCAATTAATGCCCAGTTCCTTTAATGCTTTGGCCCGGACTAAAGAATCGGTGATGGCTCCGGAGGCAATGGCGCCGCCATCACTTTTTACTGCCAAACCCATCCAAGCCCCTGCCACCATTGGATCTTGGTATAACAAAGCCGTTGCCAACCAAGGCAGAAAGAGCAATTCAATAGCAACAAATACAATAATTACCGCCGACAATATCACCGGTACTATGGGACGGGCACGAATGGCACTGCCAGTGGCAATGGCCGCTGAAACACCACAAATGGAAATACCCGATGCCAATGGTGCAGCCCACTCCGGTGTAAATTTAAAGTATTTACGGGCAATGAAATAAACCACCGGCCAGTAAATTAAATAAGCTTCCACCACTGCACAGAGACCCCGCACAATTACTGTGGTGGCCAATCCCATGGCACCAATGGTTTTAATGGCAATGGAAGCACCAAGAATAACAATACCGGTTTTAATAAACCATTCCGGTTTGGCGGCCTCCTTTAGGAAGTTAGCAAACCCCAAAAAGAAGTTTCCAATAATTAGGCCCACCACCATGGCTATCACATAGCCCATTTCGCCTAAACCTAAGGCCCAGGGGATGCCAAACTTATCAAGTTTATCTGGGGTGGCACCAATATAGGCAATTTGACCAACCACTACACAGGTCATGGTGATGAAAAATATAATGGTAAATCCAGCTATATACTTTTTGGTGTTACCCCCCATCACTGTTGCCCCAATGGTGGTTATTGCCAGTAAAAATAGATAAGTTAATAATAACGATTGCACACCTGACAAATTACCATAGGCATCAGAAACAGGTTTTAAAGCATCCGATAAGTTAATCCAAACACTACTCTTAACCGCCCAGCCCAACAGGTCCAGGCCAAAGATAGGTCCCAGCCCCAAGGCGAAGATTAACAAACCTAGCCAGGCCGCCCACCAGTCCTCATCCTTAATCATAGGTTTGCGATCATAGGAAATGTTTTCGGCACTCATTTTTATCCCCCCTTTTAATTAACTAATTATTACACTGTCAGGCGCACTTAATCATTTACCACCTCCTTTATATACATATAATTAAAATTTTAATAAATAGAACCTTGATTAAATATTCCCAATATTCTTATATTTGTTCGGAAATTTATTTTGATAAATACAAAGGGCACCCCAAAAGGGGTACCCCACATTACAACAATAGTGTATTTATTTAAGATTTGTGTCTCTAATCAACACCGGAGTAAATTTTACATAGTCCGCACTAACCAAGTGAAAATTTATGCCCCAAGCCGTATCCGGCAGCCGAAACCGTTGGGCTCGGGAGTGTAAATGTCCGTAGATCACTGTGCTCACGTTATACTTTTTCATTACTTCAATAAAGCCGGAAGGTTCGTGTTTCTCATTGGTGGGCATATAATGCATCATGACAATTATTTCATCAACCGCCTGTTTAACACTGCTGAGGGAGTTTTCCAAACGAATAATTTCCCGTTGATAAATTTTTTCGTCATGTTCTTTAAAACCACCGCCATTGTTGGGGCACACCCAGCCCCGGGTGCCGCAAATGGCAATGTTACCCACCATAACATGGTCGTTTTGGATGCCCTGCATATTGGCTGGCATGGCTTTACGCACCTTGCTGATACTCTGCCACCAGTAATCATGATTGCCCTGCACCGCAATAATTGTCCCCGGGAGACTGCCTAAGTAATGCATATCGTGAACGGCCTCTTCTAACTTTAAAGCCCAGGAAATATCCCCTGGCATTAAAACCACATCGCCATCCTTAACCATTTCATGCCAATTATAGTAAAGTTGTTTGTAATGCTGTTTCCATCTGGAACTACACACATCCATTGGCTTATGATCCACCACTGCATCCCAGTTATTAGGATCAACCGGTTCCAAAAAAGATAAGTGAACATCACTGATGGCATATATTTTCACGCTTACCACCCCCAGGACTTAAACTTATCATAAACTTAACATTTCATTACTGTCAATAATTTAAAACTTATAACCCAAAAAACATCGGGGTGATATATTCTTCTTCAAAGTAAAGATAACGGTCACCGGTGCGTAATGATTTCAGCGGCTCGGTGGATTTGTTACTAGAACCGCTTTTTTGCAAAATATAGTTCCTAAATTCACTTATTTCGGTTTTAAAAAGTCCCTGATAGTCACCAGGAATTTCATTTAAGTACTCCAGTACCGGCGCATAATGCTGTTTTTTTAAGTCTACATGATCAATTAAGTCCAGTTTAATATTAGCCCAGACATACCTTTTTAAAACCTCTGAATCCTTATAATTGTGAACTATCTTTAGCGCATGTTCTGCTTGATACCATTTCTGATCATTAATTAATTCCACCGCACTTTGATACCTTTTTTCCAACATCACCGATGTGCTATAAAATATAACCACAATACAAACCACTATGGCCATTAACGTCGTTGCCGAAAGTATCGCGCCCTCTGTAATTTTGAACCGCTTACTGTATGAAATCGTACACACCCCCTAAATAATTGTATGACTTTATATTGTTGTAAATTTTACCACTCAATACCTATTATGTCACGATATTTGTTAAATTTTCATAATCTTTTTAAAACAAAAAATTAAAATAAAAAAGGACTCTACTGAGCCCCTAGTACATTCTTAATGACGGTTTAGTTGTATACACTTTATCATTCCTTAAATTGCGTATGTTTCTAACGGCAAATATATTATCATCGGTCTTAAACTGACCAGTCATTTCCACATTATCATCAACTAAAATATCCGGTAACACCTTTTGATCCGGACCGATATATTTGAAAAATTTACATTCGACAATCTCACCGCCGCTGTTTTCAATTTGTAACATGCCTTTAATATAATGTACCCCTGAATCGTGATCCGTTTCCCAGTTGGCTTCTTTAACTGTACCAGCCAGTGAGTCTTCTTCCAAAACCTGAGATTCCCGTAACATGCCGTTTATTTTGTTGGTGTTTACCATTAATACCGGCAATAAAAGAAATACCAGTGGTGTAATACACAATAAAATAATTGTAATCCAACCGTACCATTTAATTAATTTATGAACTTTTTCCTTCGGTGTTTTAATGTAAATTTTAGGCTGTGACACTACCAACACCCCTTCTAAAAATTAAACCTTACTTCACCATTAGTACCGTGCATAAATGTTCCTTTGCCATCCGCTCCTTAACCCTGCTGGAGGTATTGCCGGGACCAGGCTCCTTAGTTCCCAAAACCAACAAATCATAATTGCCCTCTTTAAGTTCTTGAATTATTTGTTCTGCTGGTTTGCCCTCCCGGGTTTTCCAGTTAAATGTAATCCCCGTTTGCTGCGCCCTTTCTTTAAAGGTGGTTAATACCTTTTCAGCCTGTTCAGTCATCATTTGGTTAATATAGTTTAAAAACTGTTTCCTGGGTAAAGTTTCTAGCAAAGTATCCACTTCTCCATAATGAAGTAAATTGTTTTCTTTAATATTTATTAATGTCAATTGGCAGTCTGTTTTATCTGCCAGTAACAACGTTTGATCCATAACCTTTTCCAGATTAACCTCTTCCCCGTGAATTGCCAACAGAATATGCTTATACATTTACAGTGGCCCCCGTCATTAAATTTATTCTATTATATCAAAATCAAATTAAAATTGGCAGGAAGATTGATATTCACTTCCTGCCAATTTATTAATTACTATTTAAGCTATTATCTTTGCCAAGATTGCTAGCGCAAATCCTAAGCCACAGATTATCAAATCTTGTCTTCGATGTTTTTTATCTTCTTTCCTTGATTCTTCCAAACTCATAGTTTTAGCGTCAGCCATTTAAAGCACCTCCATTGTTATCCTAATTAAAAGGGTAGGATCCACAGAACTGCTGCCAGAGCAACGATTGCCTTAATAATCGCTACAATGAAGCCTAAGACTATACCATCTTTACCGGCTGCTTTCATATCTGAGAATCTAGTGGTTAAACCGATGCTGGCAAAACCAAGGGTGAAGGCATAATCCATTAGTTTACCACCCATTTTAGCTTCTGCTTCGCTGAATACACCAGTTGTGTTAATGGTCATTAGCGCGATGAATGCAAGTACGAACACTGGGAATTTGTCTAAAACGAATTGTGTCTTATTAATTTCACCAGCTTCTTTAGATTCATTGCCCAATACTTTCATTACAATGTACAGCACCACGAAAGGTAACAGTACCACACGACCCATGTTGAAAATACCAGCCATTAAACCAGCATCCTCACCGTAAGCAAAACCAGCGGCCAACACTTGGGCGGAGTTAACGATGGACACACCAGCCCAGGCACCAAATTGTTGTTGGCTTAAACCGATGGCGTTACCGATGGCAGGTAGGATAAACAGCATACCAAGACCAAAAACCAAAATGGAGGCAATGGCGTAAGCCATTTCTTGCCCTTTAGCCCGAATGGCCGGTCCGGTAGCAACTGTAGCGGAAACACCACAGATGGAGTAACCAGCAGCTAAACAACCGCTTAATGAATCAGACAAAGTAAATTTGTTCTTTAACCTAAACATTCCCCACACAGTACCAAACAGAACTACTGTGATAAAGGCCATCGCAGCGGGACCAACAGCGATAAAACTTGACCAGGTATACTTAAGACCCATCAATACAATACCGGTTTTGGTAAAAATGGTGGAGTACTTCAAACCTGGTTCAAATACAGTGGGTACACCAACGGTGTTACGAATCAGCATACCAAAAATAATGGCGATAAATACATAGTTGATACTTAATGCATCTTTAAGAGCTTTGGCGTTTTCCTTCATCCAGCCTTCTGTTTGAATGGCTAGGTAGGAAAGAGCAATAATCAAAATTAGACCGGGAATAGATTTTACGACCTTTTCGCCAAAACTTGGTTTTGCCACTTGTGCTTGTGACATTAACCACACCTCCAATAAAAATTAATTTGTTACCAATTAAATAATTAGTAAGTTATAATATATAGTAGGTTTAAAAAACCAACACCCCTTTCAAAATTAATTTTTATATAATGCTTTAATGCTTTGCATTATGTCTATGCAACCTGTGCTTGATAGTGTATTCACATGTTCTTTGTTTTATAATATGTTTAAGTTAATGTTAAATCAACACCTCTGGCATACTATGGATGTTTTGATCATTAACCCTGAACAAAAATAGTCACTGCGATGATAAAAAAGTGTCAACTGGGTGACAATAAAACCAGGTTTGCTATAATTCAGTGTTAACTTTAGATTGTCTTAAGCCTTTAAAGGACAAGTCGTAATCGGTGTAGAACAATATAAAAAATCATTACTATTGGTGATAACATGACGTCAATAAAAATTAATACAAAAATTCAAATTGCTTTGCTAATGACTATATTAGTTTCTGCTGCAATTTTGCTACATCAATCTCTCAGCACCCCTAGTCAGACTGAAATTATTAACCATTATTCCGAGCAATTGGCTATCAATGCCAAAGTATCTGAGGACATCGGCAAAATAACTTCTAATAGCCAAATGTATATTTTATATGCTGACAAACAGTACCTTGATGCCTTTAGGTATTATAGTGCTAAAATTATTGAAGATGAGTTAGCGCTGTACAACAATGCCAGCGAGCAGGGCAAGGAAAGCATTAATAAAATTATTGAATTGAGCAAAACCTACATTTCCTTTGTAGAAAATGAAGTGGTGCCACTGATCAATGCCCATAACGAGTTGGCTGCCAATGATCTGAAGTACCTGCAAGTGCGACATAACGAATTCAGCCAAGAATTGCAACAACGGGCTGCAGAGATAAGTTCTGCTAATATGGCTGAACTAAACAATTTTTTTCAAGGTACCGTCACAAATATTGGCGATAAAATAACGCTGCCGGTGATGTTTCTTTTAATATCCTTGCTGTTGATGCTGGCTGGTCTCTATGGCACGTTGACACAATTGTCATCCCACCATCAGTACTTAAATAAGGTATCTGAGAACATAGAAAATGCCCTCATCATAGTTGACCGCAGCGGTGTTTTTAAGGAGCTAAATAAATCAGCCCGGGAAATATTGGGCATTGATCCCGATAAGTTGTTAGAAAAAAACATCAGTGAAATTCCCTACCTTTTTCCGCAACTGCAAAACATAGTACAGCCTTTATATGCGGTAATTATGCAAAAAAAGGAGTTGCTAAATCAAAGTATTGTTTACATCTATGCCGGCAAAAAGATTGCGCTTGATGTTGATTACCACCCGGTATTGGGCAATGATAATAAATTAATTGGTGTCATAGTTTTAATGAATGTTGTTGCCGAGCAACGGGACAAGCATGTTTTATTAGACACCTTAGAGGCGGAAAGAAAGCGGCTTTCTATAGAAATTCATGATTGGATTGCCCAGTATCTATCTACAATTATTCATTCGGTTGACTACATTATTCGATTAGACAATATACCAAAGGATGAATTAAAGGATAGTTTGGTGACCATTCGCAGTCACTGTCAAAATGCTGCCATAGAAATGCGAGGCATCATGAATAACCTCCACCCCTACTTGATTGACAAGGTGGGATTAGTGTCTGCCTTGGAATCTTATATTAATACCTTCGAAAAGCTTAATAACATTAAGGTCTATGTTTTTTATCAAACCAGATCCCTTAACATACCAAACAAACTGGAAATAATTATTTATCGCATTATTCAAGAAGCACTGAGCAACATCGTTAAACATTCTCAAGCCACCGAGGTAAATCTGCACTTTATTGTGGAAAGCAATTTATTAAAAATAGAATTAGAGGATAATGGGGGCGATTCTGGAGAATTTGTCACCGGCAAAGGTATGTGGGGTATGAAAGAACGTGCTAAACTAATAGGTGGAGACATTGATTTCGAACACAGTGATATCGGTTTTTGTGTCACCTTAACAGTTCCTATAGATTCAGGAGGCCATAATAATGAACAAAATCATGGTAATGTTGATTGAAGATCATAATGTATTTCGGGAAGGCCTAAAGAAGCTAATTGACTTAGAAGAAAACATGTCTGTCATCGCTGAGGCCGGTACTTTTCAAGAAGCTTTAAAAAATGTCAGTGAACAAGTGGATGTTATCTTGTTAGACATCAACTTGCCCGATGGTGATGGGTTAGAGTTGTGCTCCATCTTTAAACAAAAATACCCCGGTATTAAACACGTGGCCTTAACTACCTATGACGATGCGGTGTTTATTAAAAAGGCCATGGATTCTGGGGTTAAAGGCTTTATACCTAAATATGCATTTTTTGATGAAATAAAAAGGGCCATCATAACCACTTACCAAGGGAACTCCTATTTGCACCCAGGTTTAACTGATGCCTTACTTAACTATTCAGAACCGGGGCTAACTGATGCCGAACTGGAGATCTTGCAATTACTGTCCAGTGGTAAAACCCAAAAAGAAATTGCCGAACAAATGTTTATCAGTCTTTCCACTTTGCGGCGCCGAATTCGGTCTATATTGAGCAAATTAAACGTCAGCACCGTTGAAGAAGCCCTGACCGCTGCCATCAAAAAAGGATTAATCCATTAGGGAGTGGGTTTCATGAAACGTAGCCCTGAAATAAAAAGAAGTACTTTACCGTTATATCTGATAATATTCTTTTTATGCCTGTTAATTATTTTTGGCATTGTGGAATTCCGCTATTTGAATAACATTTTAAATAGTTATGAGAGCAGTATTGAACAAATTGCCGTTAATAAAACCAATTCTTTTTTAAATCGCATTGAAGGTATCGCCGAAAATGTCGCCCGCAGAATTGAACTGAAACACATTGGCACAGATGATCAATCATTACAATCAATTTTACCTTACGATCGACGGATTACCAATGCTTATGTGGTTCACAGCAACGGGCACATCACCAGTACCTCTAATCTAACCGATATCGCCTATGTTTCAAGCTTAGCAACCAGCGTCAAAACAAAACAAACCGCCATCATATCAGACTTAAACTATGACGAATTTCTAAAGTTAAACGTGGTGAGCGCTGCCGTACCCTTGGCTGACGGCAACGTGCTGGTGATGGATTTTCGCATTGATGAATATCAAAAGCAAGTGATCGAGGAATTTAACACCACAAATTATAAAATAGCCGTTTTGGACAGCAACAATCTGCCCATTATTTGGCCATTTCCAGAGGAAGATTTTGCGACTTTTAATTTGACCCAATCCAAAATTTCCATTAATGATAAGCACTATCTAATTGTAGATACCATCGTCAGCCAAACGCAATGGCGTGTGGTTTTATTTAAACAGGACACCAATTTTGAAAAATATAGATCGGTGTTAATTATTTTTCTAGTATTTGCTCTATACTATTGCATTTATCAATTATTGGTTGAGTTTTGGGGTGTAAACAGTGCCAAAACTTATTTTGATAACATTGATTTTGCCATTTTAAATCAAGTAAATGAAGGCATAATTATTACCAATAATGCTGGGGTTATTGTTTTTGCCAATAATGTGGCCCACCAATTGTTCAGTGATCGCAAAAACAATTTAATTAATGTGCAATTGAAAGATATTATGGGTCATATTGAAAATATTCAAGGTAACCATCCCAGCTCCCAAAGACTGACCTTAAAAACATCGGATAAATTGATGGAAGCTATGCATTCACCAATTATTAAAAAGGGCAAAAGACTGGGGTCATTAAGTGTCATTCGGGTATATAACGGAGAAGAAAAGGCCTATAGAAATGTATTGGAAAAATTAATGGAAATTACCCGCGAAGGTGTTGTTTTCGTAGATGAAAACAACCAAATAGTCACCGCCAATTTAATTGCCAAAATGTATTTAGGTAATTTAGACAGCGGTAAAAGTATTGAAGGATTAGATGCTAAACTTGCAGAATTTATTATAAAAAATATAGATTCCCGGTCTATAAATAGATTCAAGTTGGAATCGTATCATATATTGTGTGACGTAGCCCCAATTTATGATAACGATGGTGTCTATATTGGAACGCTGATTGTGATGTTTGACCACGATAAATAAATTTGATTGGAGACCCCATTACATGATCGAACGGATACTATTAATATTAGGCCACAGCACTAACATTGATAACTTCATAGCGCTGGTGGATAAGTTACAGGGGCCAAGTTCCAGCGTGACGGTACTTAACATCATCGACAGTGGTTGGAAAAATATTCTGGGAGACGAGTGGATCAGTAATGCCACCACCCGAAACAACTTTTTTCAATACATGGAAAATAACTATTATCGAGAGGCTGTGAAAGGAAATGATGCCTTTAGCAAGTGGGCAGAAGGCAAAGGAATTACATTGAATCCTTTGATCAAAATCGGTGTGCCACAGAAAATAGTAATGGCTACATTTACTGAATTCGGTCCCTTTGACATTGTTATATTGCCAACGGGCGGTACAATAAATTTAAAGGCAGAAACTTTAGCTGACAAACTGGGTTGTCCAATTATAATCAACCCAGTTTAATCAAAAACCAGCACTAAAATTACTATGGTCAGGGCCAATGTCAAAGCAATATAGTCTTCAATGCGCTCGGTAATAAACAAATCAAAGGGGTTATTTTCAGACGTCTCTTCCCTTTTAGTAACCTCATCATCTTTAGACTTCACATTGCACCACCTCAACAAATTAGTAATTGTAAATTAAGGTTGCTCATCAATAAACAACAGTACCACAATTAGTGCTAAAACTGCTTTAAATATGGCGGCCGCTGTGCCTACCACCAGCGGTTTGCCGCCAGCCTTCCGTAATTCGCTAAAGGATATCTGCATGCCCAAACCTGCCAGCCCAATGGCAAAAAACCAATTATAGAGTTTTCTAATCAATGTCAATTCTGGTGAAGCTGGAGAGGTTTGTCCCAGCAATCCAAAGGATGTTAACAACACCATAGCTAAAAAACCCAATACAAAAACCGGAAACCGACTCCACAAACTGGTGTTGATGTTGATATCATCTTCTTCTGACCGGGCAGAACTGGTAAGCACTGCCAATGCCAACACCACAAAGGGTAAAAAAATAACTCTGATGATATTATAAATTTGGCCAGTTTTTAAACTCACCGAGGCGTGGCTGGTTGTCTCTGGATCAAAGGACAAACAGGCAGCTAAAATTTGACCGGAGTTTAGAATACCTGTGCCTGCCCAAACACCAAATTGATGCGGACTTAAGCCCACTATGCTACCAACAATGGGGAAAATAA
Source organism: Peptococcaceae bacterium 1198_IL3148 (assembly GCA_036763105.1). NCBI lineage: Bacteria > Bacillati > Bacillota > Clostridia > Eubacteriales > Peptococcaceae > Peptococcaceae bacterium 1198_IL3148. The sequence goes on from JBAIYS010000001.1 coordinate 225,724, forward strand.
ATAGGCAGGCCACCCCAAAGGAAAGTATGGTAGCAATGGAGTAGATAACATCGGTTGTTTTGGCGCGCACCGCAGGCGCTGCCGCCACAATGGCAGAAACCCCACATACCGCCACCCCCGCAGATAGCAGCGCTGCCGCCGATGGTTCCATCTTCATTTTATTGGCCAACCAAAAGGTAAAAAATATTGTTATGATAATAAATGCCGAAATAACGACAATGCCGGTACCTCCCAATCTAGTTAAGTCCACGATGCTGTACATCGAACCTAATAAAATAACTCCCAATTTGATAAATAATTTAGAGGTTTTTATTCCACTGGCAGCCCATCGAGGTACTCCCAAAACATTTCTGATGATCATACCAATGATTATTGTTAAAAGTACATAGTTTAAATGTAAAACATCTATTAGTATTTTGTTAGTAACTTCGTTAGAGGCAAAATACGCTTCCAGACCGGGCCATTGGGGAAAGCCAAAGTCTTCCGTACCCATGGTTAAAATGGCAATGGCTAGCATTAACATAATCCCCGGCAACGTTTTAACTAGCGTTAACGATTTTTCCATATTTTTGCCTCCTTTTCGACAATTACTTCTATTATAGCATTAATTTAACTTATTTAACATTAAGCCAACTAACTATATTGTTGCGTTACCTAAAGAAAAAACCCTTAATATGGGTTTTTCTAATCTTTAGCTAATTCATTGGCAGTAATCACCGCCATGGCAATTTCACTGATACTCTTGCGCATGGTCATACTCATTTGCTGTAACATTTTGTGGGCTTCATCTTCTGAAAGGGCTTTATTCTGCATTAAAATGGCTTTGGCCCGCTCAATCACCTTTTTATTAGCCAATGTTCGTTTTAGCTCCTCCAGTTGCAAATCAAGTTTTTTAAAGCGCTCACAATTTGCTATCGCCTGTTCGATGGCAGTGTATAACTGCTGTTGACGGATGGGCTTTACCAACAGTGAGATAAAAAAAGAATCCCTGGTCTGATCGATGATCGCTCGCGCTGCCCTAGCCGTTAGAATAAGCGAAGGTGCCAGGGCTTCTTCCTCCAATATCTTAGCTACAGCCACGCCCCCCATACCCGGCAAGTGGCTATCTACAACCACTAAGTCCGGTTGGGTAATCCTAACTTGTTTAATTACCGACATTCCGTCAGTGGCCTCGCCTACAATGCTGAAACCCGACCTAAAAAGCATTTCTTTTAACTTATCCAATGCGGCCACTTCACTCTCAGCTGCTACAATACGGCGTCTGGCCATGGCTTCACTCCTTAAGTCTATTTGTAAATCCTCGGCACCCTGGTAGCAACCATACAAACCAATTCATAATTAATGGTACCTAATTTTTCAGCCAGTTCTTCCACCGGGATACAGCAATCACCTTGACAACCAATTACCACCACTTCATCACCGGTTTGTACCGTCTGATTGCTGCCCAAATCAACCATGCACTGATCCATACATATGCTACCCACCACCGGCGCCCTTTGACCAGCAACCAATACCTCTCCTTTTTTAAGCATGCGAGTAAAGCCATCGGCATAACCCAACGGTAGAGTAGCAATGGTTGTCTCCATTTCGGTACAATAACGACAGCCATAACTAATGTGGTTGCCCGCAGGCAATCTTTTGATATGAGCCACCCTGGTTTTTAACGCCATAGCCGGTTTCAATATCACTCTATCCCGATTAACTTCACTTGATGGGTAGAGACCATACATCATAATCCCCGCCCGGACCATATCCAAATGGGTGTCGGGATGATCAATTATGGCGGCACTATTGGCAGCGTGGCGCAGCTTAAACTTAATACCCCTTTGGGATAGTTTGTCTATAAATGTTGTAAACCTTTCAAATTGTAAATTGACGTAAGCTTTGTCCCAGGCATCGGCTTTAGCAAAGTGGGTAAAAATACCCTCTACATTAAGCTGAGGCAATTGCTTAATTTGTTCAATTTCTGCCAGTGAATTTTCGTCTGGAATAAATCCTAATCTACCCATGCCGGTGTCAATTTTAATATGTATTGTTAACTGCTTGCCCATTTTTAGGGCAGCACTATTCAACTCTCGGGCCATCGGTAATGTATATACAGTTTGGGTAAGGTCGTTGGCGATTAATTCTTGGTACTGTTCCGGTGGAGTGTATCCCAGTAATAATATTGAACCAGTGATACCACTCTTCCGCAAAACTAGCGCCTCTCCCAAACGAGCCACCGCCAAACAGTCAGCCCCATTGGCCAAAGCTGTCTTCGCCACCGGTACCGCTCCGTGTCCGTAACCATTAGCTTTAACCACCGCCATCACCTTTGCCTGTGGTTTTACCACTCTACGAACTTCACCAACATTGTGAGCAATGGCAGACAAATCAACCTCGGCCCATATTGGATGCGCCATCATTTATCCTTCACCCTCTCTAATAAATATTAAACCCATAGTTGTATTATATTCAAAATTAAAAAACCAAAATCCTGCTATGCAGCAGAGCAAAAAATGCAGGGGAGATTCCCCTGCATTAACATATTGCTTTAACTACTTACAGTTGTTCCAAAACCTCTTCCAGCGGGGTATAAGGCAGATTTAGATCGTCAGCCACTGCCTTATAAGTGCAATGACCATCGATAACGTTAACGCCTTTAGCCAAGGCCGGATCTTCCTTAACAGCTTGTACGTAGCCTTTATTGGCTAACTTCAGCGCATATGGCAAAGTAACGTTTGTTAAAGCAAAGGTGGATGTCCGCGCCACTGCACCAGGAATGTTGGCAACAGAATAGTGGATAACGCCATACTTTTCGAATATTGGGTTACTATGGGTTGTCACGCGATCACAGGTTTCAATGGATCCACCTTGGTCGATGGCTACATCCACAATTACCGAACCAGGCTTCATGGCTTTTACCATATCTTCTTTCACCAATTTGGGCGCTTTATGACCAGGGATTAACACAGCGCCGATCAACAGGTCGGCTTGTTTTACTGCTTCGGCAATATTTAATGAATTGGACATTACCGTTTTTACGCGACCACCAAAAATATCGTCCAAATAACGCAGGCGATCAGCACTGACGTCAATAATGGTTACCCGTGCCCCTAAGCCCAACGCAATTTTAGCTGCGTTGGTACCAACAATACCGCCTCCAATAATTACCACGCTAGCCGCCGGCACTCCAGGTACGCCACCTAACAGAATCCCCTTACCACCTTTGGGCTTTTCTAAAAATTGTGCACCAACCTGTACCGACATCCGGCCAGCAACTTCACTCATTGGGCTTAGCAGAGGTAAAGAACCATTGGGCAATTGCACTGTTTCGTAAGCTATACCCACAACCTTTTTATCCAGTAACGCTTTGGTCAATTCAGGTTCTGGCGCTAAGTGCAAGTAAGTAAATAATAATTGTCCTTCTTTAAAAAGTGGGTATTCCTGGGGCAGGGGTTCTTTAACCTTCATGATCATATCAGCAACTTGATAAACTTCTTTGGCTGTATCTAAAATTTTAGCCCCCACCGCAATGTAATCGTTATCGGTCAAACTACTGCCCACACCGGCATTTTTTTCAATGTAAACCTCATGGCCATTGGCAACCATATCATGCACACCAGCTGGGGTAATGGCTACCCTGCTTTCATTGTCTTTAATCTCCTTAAGTACACCAATTTTCACTTGTAATCCTCCTTTTTTAAATTATGTTTTATAAACATATATAAATGCAAAGGTTGTGCCAACATTGCCAATTTTCAGTATATTTTCAAAAAATAATATAGGACGCACCTTTGGTGCGCCCTATAGATGGTGGTTTTATTTTTATCTTAACGGCACCATTTATTTTGGCAATAACTATTGCCATTAACAGCTGTTTTAAAACTAAAGTTGGTAAAATTTCTTACCGTATGGTTTATTTTCTTGCCACTTTTTGAAAGCATTGGGGTAGGTAACCTAAAATGTCTCCGGCCATTAAACTGTGACTGCCTAAATGTTCAGCCCCTTGATCCCCAGCCATGCCGTGAAGGTAAGCAGCTGTGGCTGCGGCCTTGGTAACGTCTAAACCTTGGGCCATCAGTCCAGCGATAATGCCAGTCAATACATCTCCACTGCCGGCAGTGGCCATCCCCTGGTTGCCAGTGGGATTAATATATACTGTCCCCTTTGGTTCTGCTACTAGTGTTCGGGGACCCTTAAGCAACACTGTACAGTCCCAGGATTCTGCACATTGTTGCGCCAGGTAAAAACGCTGTCCCTGAACCTCTGCAATGGTTGCATCTAACAGTCGCGCCAGCTCACCTGGGTGGGGCGTAATTACTAACGGCACGTTAATTTGCTCAAATATTTCGGTGTTGTGGGCCAGTGCGTTAATACCGTCAGCATCCACTATTGTGGGCACTTCCACCTGTGGTAGCAGTTGCTGAATAAACTTAACCGTTTCTAGATGTTGAGACAGGCCCGGTCCAACGGCCAACACATCTACATTGGCCATTTGTTCTTTAATCATCTCCAAAGCATCCGTTGTCACTCTGCCAGCGGCATCTGGCAAGGACAGGGTCATTATCTCCGGAATTTTGCCGGCCACAGTATCATGGATGCTGGCCGGTACTGCCAAGGTTACCAAACCGGCCCCAGTTTTTAAAGCAGCAGTGGCGGTTAAAATTGCCGCTCCAGCCATCCCTTTGGAACCACCCACCACCAGCACCCGGCCAAAATTGCCCTTGTGACCCCAAGGGTTGCGTTGGGGTAACCAGTTGGCAACGGTTTCTAAATCCAAAAGATATTTAGTAATATTTGTTGTTAACAGCGGTTTTGGCAAACTAATGTCTGCCACTTCCAGCATACCACATACCGCCGCCCCGCTTTCCAGCACCATACCCAATTTGGGCAGACCAAAGGTTACCGTTACCGATGCCTTAACACAGTGACCCCCAATGTTGCTGGTATCTGCCTCTAAGCCTGATGGAATATCCACCGCCACAATTGGTAAATCACTGGTGTTAATCAGTTCAATAATCCGCCCAATTTTTTCTCCCACGGTACCCTTAAATCCCGTGCCAAACATGGCATCAACTATTAGGTCGGTGCTGAGTAAAGAAATCTTCACCAGGTTGATGCCATTTGGTTGATGCACCAAGTAAATCTTTTGACCCATATTGCGCCATATATTTAAGTTGGTTTGGGCATCCCCGGTTAACCCCTCGGGCTCAGTAATCATCAATACCCTAACGTCAGCCCCCATATTTAGCAGGTGTCTGGCCACAACCAAGCCATCGCCACCGTTATTGCCCTTACCCACAAATATTGTAATGGCCTTGCCCCGCACATTACCTTGCAATTGTCGCACCACTGCATTAACTACGGCTTTGCCGGCATTCTCCATTAACACTATGCCCGGAATGCCATATTCGGCAATGGCCTTGCCATCAATGGCCCTCATTTCCTCTGCCGTTACTAACTGCATCGGTGATCACCTCCTGCCACCGCCACTGCAAAGGCTACCGCTGTAGTTCGATCATGGGATAAACTGATTAACACTTTATCTACTCCTTTTTTATCGGCAACTTTTCTAGCGCCGCCGGATAATTTAACTGTTGGAGGGCCACCGGGGTAATTGGCTATTACTTCTATATCGGTAAACCGGCACCCTGCTAAACCAGTGCCCAATGCCTTTAATACCGCCTCCTTGGCAGCAAAACGGGCCGCCAAACTGGGATAGGGGTTTTTATGACTAAAACAGTACTGACGTTCAGCCAAAGTATATATCCTCTCTAAAAAACGTTCGTTGGTACAGGCTTTGGCAATGCGCTCTATTTCAATAGTATCGGTTCCCACACCGGTTAACACAAAGGGCACCTCCCATCGGTCAAAATAGTCCTATCATTAAAATATCTCCCGATAAAAGTACTGTCAATCACTTTTATCGGGAGATATTGAATTAAAAGCCTAATATTTTACGCAACTTTTTGGCTTGCCCCCGCGAAACCGGCACTTCACTGCCTTCTTTATCCTCTAAAAACAAATTATATGTGCCATTAAAAAAAGGTACAATTTCTTTAACCTTATGCAGATTGACCAGAAAACAGCGATGGGTTCTATAAAAAACGGTGGGGTCTAATCTGGCCTCTAACTCCTTTAGGGTAAATCTGGTCAGTAGTTTTTCATCATAGGTTTTTATATATACGCAATCCTTTTCGGTAAAGCCATAAAAAATATCGGACATATCCACCAGAATGGTTTTGCCCAACTTTTCTGCTGTGATGCGATTAATTTTAATTTCACTTTTAGCTTTACTATTATTGTCCACTTCGGTAACTTCATTATCCTCCACAGTGTTGTCGCCATAGAATTTTAATACTTTATCCACCGCCTTGCGCAGGCGCTGTTCTTCCACCGGTTTTAATATATAATCCACCGCATTAACCTCAAAGGCCTTTAAAGCATGGTCATCATAGGCACTGATAAATATCACCTGGGGGCGATGGGGCAATTCTTGAATCACCGCTCCCAATTCTAACCCACTCATGCCAGGCATAGATATATCCAAAAACAACACATGGTATTCCAGCGCCTTGATCAAGGCCAACGCCTCATTAGCGTTGGTGGCTTCCCCCACAATTTCAATATTTTCAAAGTTGGATAACAGATATCTTAATTCCTGCCGAGCGGGGTATTCATCATCAACTATTAACGCCCTTAACTTCACCATTAAATCCCCCTTCCTCGGTAGTTTCTAAAATTAATGGTACTCTAACTTTAACAGACGTTCCCTCGCCTTGGTTACTGGTAATGGTTAATCCATACTCCTCACCAAAAAGTATTTTTAAGCGCTCATGTACATTGCTCAAACCCACTCCGCTCCCCGAACCAAACCCTGGTTCCAGTACCCGGGGCATTATTTCGGGTTTTATCCCCACGCCGTCATCGCTGACGGTTATTTGAATTTCTCCGTCAACCAGTTTAGCAGTTATTTTCACCGTCCCTGTGCCTATTTTAGGGGATATGCCATGTCTAACGGAGTTCTCCACCAACGGTTGTAATGTCAACACCGGAATTTTAAGTTTTAGTAACTCGGTATCTATTTCTTTTTTAATTCGCAACTTTTCCCGAAAGCGTGCCTTCTCCAGCACTAGATAATTTTGCAGATATTCCAACTCCTCTTCAAAGGTAACTAAGTAACCCCGGCGTTTTAATGAATGGCGGAAAAATGCTGCCAATCTCTTTAGTAGCCTGCGGGCGGTTTCTGGATTGGTGCGAATGAACATACTGATGGTATTCAAGGTATTAAATAAAAAGTGCGGATTGATTTGGGCCTGCAGTGCATCTAGTTCTGCCTTTGTCACCAACTGCGTCTGCCTATCCAGTTCGGCAAGCTCCATTTGCACACCTAACAATTGAGCAATACCAGCGGCCAGTTTAATTAAATTATCAGGCATCGCCCCTGCTGTGGTTTCGTATAGCTTAATGGTTCCCAGCACTTCGCCTTTACATTTTAAAGGAGCGATCACTGCCGCTTCTAAGGGACAATCACAATCCGCTTGATGGGGACAGTTAAAGTCCTGTTTTTTGGCCACCACCTTCAACTGTCCGGTGGCAATAACCTCCAATGTTGCGTAGGTGACAATGGAGCCACCTGGGGGGTGCCTTTCACAACCGGCACCCAAAAATGCCAATACATGTTGTCTGTCGGTAACCGCCACCGCTGGCACATCACTAATTTTTTGAATAATCTCTGCGGTGTGCTGCGCAGTTTCGGCATTAAGTCCCCGACGTAAAAAAGGCAGGGTTTCGTTGGCGATTTGCAAGCTGCGATCGAAGGACTTGGGGTCCACTCTAACCGTTACCATTTTGTGAAAACGGGGGTAGATAATTACGGTGTACATCACCACAGCATTGGCCATTAGCAATATCAAAGCAACTAACCAATTATTTGTTAAATATATTATAATACCCAATGCTATAATCTGTACCAAGGCAAACCGCAAAATAGTACTCTTTTGAATTTGATCTATATGTCTCAAAATTACACCTCTTATTAAAGTGAGTAAATATTCTAAATAAAGTAGTATTCTCCAAATGTTTTGATATTCCTTTTGTATATAAAATGTATACATTACTTAGATGTCGATTTGTTTTCATTAAAAAAGCAGGGCGGAAATTTCCACCCTGCCTATAAATACTACTATTATGTTGTTATGGGTTGTTTTCTTGGCCAAAGCCAGCGCCTGCACCTTTCATGCCACCGCAACATCCTCTACCCTGTCCTATCCCCATTCCTTGCCTGGGGGGTTGGATGTTGCCATCCCGTTGAATCATTCTGCAACCTTCAAACCCCGCTGCTTCCCTGGTTGCAAAGTTTTGCTCCATGCGATCCAGCACCGCCTGTTTTTGTTCCGCAGTTATTCTGCCAGCATCCACATGGGTTTGCAGCACTTCTGCTTTCTGGGCAACCCGTTGCTGATGCCAATCCCTAATGGCCTGCAATTGATCTGCAGTGACGTCCGCCATAGCAACGCCGGCGGTGGAAATTGCCAATGTCAAGCTTAGCGCAATAGCAACAACCTTACGCCTAATTTTAAACATTACCATCTCCCCTTTAGGTATATTATATGTTATTTTTGATGTTTTTACCATTACCGGGGAGAGATACCCAATATAAATTTCCAATAGCTAAATTCAAAATTCATAATTCAGCATTCGAAATTACTCTTGATACTGTTGTTTCAAATCCACCACCACATCGGGATTAGAAAGGGTGCTGGTATCACCCAGCGTCCGACCTTCAGCCACATCCCGCAACAGTCTTCTCATTATTTTGCCACTACGGGTTTTGGGCAATTCCGCTGTAAAGAAAATGTCATCCGGTCTTGCCAACGCACCAATTTTTTTAGCCACATGGGTTCTCAGTTCTTTAATCAAATCTTCACTCTGTTCAACGCCATCCTTCAGCGTAACAAAAGCAGATACCGCCTGCCCCTTAACATCGTGCATCTTACCGATAACCGCCGCTTCAGCCACCGCCGGATGATCCACCAAGGCGCTTTCAACCTCCATGGTGCTGATACGGTGTCCCGATACATTGATTACATCGTCCACCCGTCCCATCACCCAAATGTACCCATCACTGTCACGCCGGGCACCGTCACCGGTGAAATACAATCCCTCAAAGCGGCTCCAATACTGGTCAATATAGCGCTGGGGATCGTTGAAAACGGTGCTGAGCATTGCGGGCCAAGGATGCTTGATTACCAAATATCCTGTTTCCCCTGGCAATACCGGATCACCGGCAGCATCTACAATATCCACATCTATTCCAGGCAGGGCAAAACTTGCTGAGCCAGGTTTGTTGAAAGTGATACCAGGCAATGGACTGATCATTAATTGACCGGTTTCTGTTTGCCACCAAGTGTCCACAATAGGGCAACGGCCGTTACCAATATTTTTGTTGTACCATACCCAAGCCTCGGGATTAATTGGTTCACCTACACTGCCCAGCAGCCTTAACGAAGACAAGTCTCTACCTGCAGGCCATTGTTCTCCCCACTTCATAAAGGTGCGGATGGCGGTTGGTGCAGTGTAAAGTATTGTCACTCCGTACTTTTCTATCACTGCCCAATATCTATCTTTCTCCGGATAATTGGGCGCCCCTTCAAACATCACGGTGGTGGCACCGTTTGCCAATGGACCATACACAATATAACTGTGTCCGGTTATCCAACCAATATCCGCTGTGCACCAATAGATATCATCTTCTTTGAGATCAAAGACCATGTTATGGGTGGAACTGGTGCCTACTAAATAGCCACCGGTACTATGCACAATTCCTTTGGGCTTACCAGTGGTACCACTGGTATAAAGGATAAAAAGCATATCCTCAGCATTCATTGGTTCTGCCGGACAGCCAATGGGTGCTGTTTCCATCAATTCATGATACCAAAGGTCACGGCCTTCAACCATGTCGATATCTGTATTGCCAGTGCGGCGTACCACCACAACCTTTTCCACCGAAGTGTTTTCTGTTAATGCTTTGTCTACAGTTTCTTTCATCGGCAATTGTTTGCCGCGACGATAACCACCGTCGGCGGTGATTACCACTTTAGCTCCGGCATCATTAACTCTATCCCTGATGGCTTCCACTGCGAATCCACCAAATATTACGTTATGCACTGCACCAATGCGAGCACAGGCCAGCATGGCAATTGGCAGCTCAGGAATCATCTGCATATATAAGCTTACCCGATCACCTTTAGTAACTCCCAAGTCCTTTAGCACATTGGCAAACTTAGTCACTTCCCGATACAGGTCTTGATATGTTAGTACCCGGGAATCTCCCAGCTCCCCTTCAAAAATAATGGCAGCTTTATTTTTGCGATTGGTTGTTAAATGCCGATCTATACAGTTATATGATGCATTGATCTTGCCACCAACGAACCACTTGGCAAAGGGATGTTCCCACTCCAAAGTACGATCCCACTTTTGAAACCAATCTAACCGCTCAGCTTCTTTAGCCCAATACTCTACATAATTATCATTGGCATCTTGATATATTCTGGCATCATTAACATTGGCTTGTGCCACAAATTTTGGATTGGGTGGGAAAATGTTATCATTACCAAAAAACGATTCTATCAATTGATTATCCGCTAATTTAACACTCATGCTATTGCCTCCTAATATCAAACAAATGTGTTATACTAAATATACACAGTAGAACACATTTGAGAAATAATTTTGCGCCCAATAGCATAATTTGCCCACCCAGTAGTTTTAATCGCGTCAAACGACAATGTATACCGGTATACACCCATCGGCACCGCCTATTTGCCATTCACCGCCTAAAATTAACCGTTCAGCCTAATATAAAAAGGATACCGTTAAACAAATAAGGCCGGAAATAACGAAAAGAACTTGTCCAAAGACAAGCCCTTTTCATTCAAAATTCATAATTCAAAATTGCCCTTAAACTATTTCGCTGCCTCAAATTCAGCCAACAATCGCTTAAAAATCTCCTTCACCGGCAATATTTCTTTGATTTTAAACACGTTTTTGCCTGCAAAAACAACACCGTCATTGACTAAACCATCCCGGGTATTGGTTAGTGCCTTCATAATACAATAGGCCCGGGAACAGTCTTTGAGACAGCTCTGACAATGTTCTATCGGCGCGTATTCACCCTGCTGTATCTTTTTAGCAAATTCATTATTAATGGCTCTGCCAGGCAAACCCACTGGACTTTGGATTAATACCACATCCTCTTCCTTGGCCTGTAGATACATTTGTTTAAATTCATCTGCCACTGAGCATTCTTCACTGAGCACAAAGCGAGTGGCCATCTGTACCCCACTGGCACCGAGTTTTACTAAATCAGCCATATCTTGTCCAGACACTACGCCGCCCGCTGCCACCACTGGTATTTTAACGGCCTTCACGACTTCAGGCAAAATCTCCTTGATGGATTTATCGGTACCCAAGTGCCCACCGGCCTCGGTTCCTTCAGCCACCACTGCCGCAGCGCCGTATTTCTCAGATATCCGTGCCGCCTTGGCCGATGAAACAATGGGTACGATTGCGGTGTCACTTTCTTTACCCCAACGATAAATATCCCGGGAAAACCCCGCCCCGGTAAAAATCACATCAATGCCTTCCTCGATAGCTGTATGAACCAAAGCGGCAAATTCCTTAGCAGCATACATGATATTTATACCAATTATGCCCCCATTGGCAATTTTACGGGCTTTTCTTATCTCATCCTTTAGTTCATCCAAGGCCATACCGGTTGCTGCGATTACCCCTACACCACCGGCTGCTGCCACAGCCCCCGCCAGCGAAGAGGTGGATACTCGCACAGCCATACCGCCTTGAATTATGGGAAACTTAGGGACTAAATTTCCGATCCGCAATTCTGGCAATTTCAAAACTTTTCCCTCCAAAAACAAATATTAACTATACTAGTAAACCATATAAAGTAACAATTTTCAACTATTATTATAACCAAAATAAACAAATGCCATATATTGTAAACCGACGTTAATTTTTTACATAATAAAAGAGGCTGTTGCAAAACCTACTATAGGGTCGGTTTCCGCGCCGACCCTATAGTAACATAGGTTTGGTGTTACGGGCAGACATGGCAACCTGCCCCACACGCTTTTTGCAACAGCCCCTTAATTCAACGGTAAATTAAATCCTGCCAATCTCCACTACCCAACCAAATTTGTCTTCTTCTTTACCATATTGTATGTTTAACAGGCGATTATACAGTTTCTTGGTCACTTCACCCACTTGATTGTTATTAACTACATAATTTTCCCCTTTGTAGTTTAGTGCCCCCACCGGCGCAATCACAGCAGCGGTTCCGGAACCAAACATTTCTGTTATTTTGCCGCTGGCCGCAGCTTCTTTGACTTCGTCAACACTGATCAATCTTTCTTCAACCCCATAACCCATATCCTTGGCCAGTTCAATTACCGAAGCTCTGGTTACACCTGGCAGAATAGACCCTGTCAATGGCGGTGTCACCAACGTATCACCGAAAACAAAGAACATATTCATGGCGCCCACTTCTTCAATATACTTATGCTCTTTAGAATCCAACCACAGCGCTTGGGAAAATCCATTTTTCTCAGCATTTAACTGTCCCAAAAGTTGCGCCGCATAGTTACCACCGGTTTTAATGTCACCAACGCCACCCACCGAAGCCCGAACCAATTTATCTTCAACATAAATACTGATGGTATTAAAACCAGCTTTAAAATAAGGACCCACCGGCGAAAGAATAATATAGAATATGTACTCCCTTGATGAGTGTACCCCTAAAAAGGCTTCATTTCCCACCATGGTGGGGCGAATGTAAAGGGAAGTACCAGGTTCCCTAGGTATCCAACGTTTTTCCAAATTGACCAGTTCTTTTAATGCTTGCAGAAAATCCTCCTCTGGAATTTCCGGCATACACAAACGTTTGGCGGAGCGATTCATTCGTCTGGCATTTTGCTCTGGGCGAAACAGCAAAACGCGACCATCCTCAGCCACATAAGCCTTCAAGCCCTCAAAAATTTCTTGTGAATAGTGCAGTACACATGCTGCCGGATCCATGCTAAAATGTTTATAACTTTCTATTTTGGCATCATGCCACTGGTTTTCGGTATTGTATTTCATGGTAAACATCCGGTCGGTAAAGGTTTTGCCAAATACTAATTGCCCAGCATCAGTATAAAGGGGTTTCAGGTCCTTTTCAGCAACGGGTTCCACATTGATGTTTAACATCAAAAATCATCTCCTATTTTTTATCTATATAAAAATATAATTAGCTATTTATTTAGGATAATTAGGATATATTCTACATTGTACAATAAAATTCCTGTCAGTGACAGAATATTTATTATAAAATGTTTCTACAACTGTGTTCAAATTTCTGACAATAGGGAGATGCTTATGAAATTAGTATTTATGCTTGATTTTGATGGCACCATCACCAAAAAAGATGTGGTGGCCACCATGGTAACTAAATTTTGTCGTGACGGTTGGCAGGATTTAAATGACCGTTGGGAGCAGGGGCAACTGTCCACCGAAGATTGTGCCAATCAAACCTTTGCTCTATTAGATGCCACTCTCGAAGAGATTTACCAACTGCTGGACACCATCGAACTGGATGAGTATTTTCCAAGTTTTGTTCAGTTCTGCAAAGACAACAATTATCCCATTTACATCCTCAGTGACGGTTACCAGCAATTAATTAATTACATTTTGCAACGACATGGTCTGGAAGATTTGACGGTCTACGCAAATAAGCTAGTTATTACCGCCGACAATCATTTCTCCATTGGATGCCAACATAGTAACCCCCAATGCAAAAAATGTGGCACCTGCAAAAAACAGCTATTACATCAGTTGTCGGCTAACCAAACAGTGGTATATGTCGGCGATGGTTACTCCGACATGTGCGTGTGCCAGCAGGCGGATATTCTTTTTGCTAAAGATTCTTTGCTGGCATACTGTCGCCAAAACTACATCCCAGCCATTTGCTATACATCCTTTAAGCAAATCATTGATTATGTTAAAAACATTAGCCCTGACGGTTGTTAATCACCATTTCAATGCTAGTCACATAATCTAAAACAAAATGTGTTTAGGAAGGTGATCCCATGCATCCACAGGAGTTTATTGCCAAAATTGCCCCCGCTGCCCAGCGCAGTGCAATGGAAACCGGAGTTTTTGCCAGTTTAATTATTGCTCAGGCGGCGCTGGAAAGCGGATGGGGTAAGACCACCCCCTTAGATCATAAAAGCAAAAAAGAAAGTAACAACCTATTTGGCATCAAAGGTGAAGGACCAGCAGGCTATATAGAATGTCCCCACTGGGAATTTGAAAATGGCCGAGAGGTTTGGCGAATGGCTAAATTCAGACGCTACCACAATTACGAGGAATCCATCGAGGACCACAAAGAGCTAATGTTAAAGGACCGTTATCGGCCGGTGCGGGAGGCTGCCACCCCTGATGAAGCAGCACACCGACTGTATCAAGCGGGCTACGCCACCGACCCTAGATATGCCCAAAAACTCATCTCCATCATGAAAAAATATAACTTGTACCAATACGATAACGATTGATTTTTACATTGTTGGCGCTAAAAAAAATGCTCCCCATCAGGGGAGCAAATAAGAAGATTAGATAAATTGAGGGTTGATAAACCTTTGATTAAATAAAAAACCAGGCATTGCAAAAAGGACAGCAATGCCTGGTTTTTTATTACCATAAATTAACCAGAACATTTCTCCTTTCCACACTGGGAGGCATATCAGTTTCCCAATATACCCTATCGGCTTACCAACCATGGTTTACCCAACAGGTCAGTAAACTCGGAGAAGTTAAATTAAGTTTGCTATATACTATTCGCCCACTGCGGTAAAATTCCTGCTATAATTTTAAAAATAATTAATGATGATGTCCACCACAACTACAAATGTTCGGTTTGGTGATTAAAGTACCGGCAGCATAAGCCTCAGCCACTGCATTTATTTCACCGGCAGCGCCGGGTACAACCTTTATACCCATTTGTTGCATAGCCTCGATCATATGACCACCAATACCACCTGTAATAACAGCATCAACTTGCATATCCTTGACCAAACCTGCTAGGCCACCGTGATTATGCTGTAAACCCTCTGCGGTAATGATGTTTTTATTGACCACTTTCCCATTTTCCAGTTCCACCACCACAAATTCTCTGCTGGTACCAAAATGTGGGTTTACTTGTCCGTCTTTAAAAGGCATAGCAATTTTCATTGTAAATTCCTCCCTATAACATTTGTTATTTTATTGATGCTAACAATTTATTTATATTACACCACAAGTTGCTAATTTCCTGCTTAACTTGATTATTTGCTAGCAAAGTTACCGGTTTTTTACTGACCAGTGCTTTGTGCATCACCGTTTGGTAAGGAATGCGGCCAATTACAGAGACCCCTAGCCGCCGGGCAGTGTCTTCAATAACTTTACTGTTTTCTAGGTTCAAATCGTATTTATTTATGCACACTGCGGTAATACAGCCAAAGTTTTGGGCCACTTGAACTATCCGTTCCATGTCATGCATGGCCGATGCTGTTGGTTCGGTAACAATTAGTGCCATGTCGGTACCGGACAGCGCAGAGATCACCGGACAGCCAATGCCCGGTGGGCCATCGGTAATAATTAGTGGCATGCCACTTTCCTCGGCCATTTCTTTAGCAGCCTTGCGCACTTCGGCCACCAGCAAGCCGGAATTACCTTCGGCAATTCCTAACTTAGCATGGACAAAGGGTCCGTAAACACTGTCGGAAATATACCAATGGCCCGCTAAATGATCCACCATTGCCACCGCCTCGACGGGACAGATGTGAGTACATAAGCCGCAACCCTCACAGGCCATGGGGTTAACAGCATTACCCTTAATGGCATCAAAACTACACAATTGTTCACATTTTCTACACTGAATACACTTATCTGGGTCAATAAAGGCTTTTTTTACTCCCCAAAATTCCTTGGTGGATATATTTTGATGATTTAAAAGTAGGTGCAGGTTGGCGGCATCCACATCGCAATCGCAGATAACTGCCTTTTGGGCTAAGGTACACAGGGCGGCCACCAAACTGGTTTTGCCGGTACCACCCTTACCACTAACCACCGTTAATTCTTGCATGCCTGCACCTCCTTTAAAATTCTTTGATGCAGTTGGTTAAACTTACGCTGCCATTCACCACTGTTTTGCACTATCGGTATGCCTTGGGAATAACTTTGGGCTATCTTTATATCTAGGGGTATGCGCATTAGAATTTCTAAGTTGTTATGCTGGCAAAACTTTTCTATCATGGCGCTGTCTGCACCATCGCGGTTTATCACCACACCACAGGGCACTGCCAAACTTCTCAGCATTTCAACGGCCAATGTCAAATCATTGAGGCCAAAGGGAGTGGGTTCAGTAACTAAAACACAATAATCGGTGTCAGATACCGTTTCCATCACCGGGCAAGAGCTTCCCGGCGGTCCATCAATAATGTTGATGCCGGTAATGCATTGTTCTTTAACGGCTTTAATTATTGGGGGACTAATGTGGGTACCAATTTTAAGGGTGCCGGTTACTAAAGTTAAGTCATTTATCTTAGTTTTTTTAACGGTGCCAATTTCCTTATCAAAGGGCTCCAACGCCTGTTCCGGACACAGCTGCCAGCATGCCCCACAACTATGGCAGAGATCGTCAAAACATAATAGGGTTTTATCAAACAGTGCCATGGCATTGAAGACGCATAGGTCAGCACATTTTCCACAGCTCTGGCATTGGTTTTCATTCACCTTTGGTATTTGTGTATAAACCCTTTGTTCGTCGATCAAGTCTCCCTTTAAAAAAATATGGGCATTGGGCTCTTCCACATCACAGTCTAAAATTTGCACCGGTTGGTTATCGATGGAAAGGGCCAGGTTGGTGGCCACCAGCGTTTTTCCAGTACCACCTTTACCACTGGCAATAGAAATTTTCATAAATTATAACACCACCTATGTTAGTTACATACCGCTGTGGGCCCCACTGTTAGCTGTATTAACCTCTTTAAGCTGGTTGTTTTTGTACTGCTCGATCAACTCTAAGATTTTTCCTTCGTTAGCGGTGTACACTTTAATTCCTGCAGCTTTTAAAGCAGTAAAGGCCTTTGGCCCTACCAAACCGGTTATGATGACCTTTACTCCCAAATCTGCCACCATTTTGGCAGTGGCAATACCGGCACCGCCGGTGGACAAACGACCGCTATTTTCCACTGCGGTGAAATTGCCACTGTCGCAGTCGTAAATAATAAAATATTCACATCTGCCAAACCTAGGATTCAAATTACTGTTAATGCTTTCGTCTAGCGAAGATATTGCTATTTTCAATTTGCAGCCCTCCTGCCGTTTCCATTATTACCATTGCATCGGCCCCTACCATTTCCTCTGCCAGTTCCTCTACCGCCAGCAACATTACCGCTAAATTTTCCCCCACCTTGTTGACAATGTGTCCTTAGCGCCTGGGCCCCACATTGTGGGCATTTTACCTCCCGGCCACAAACACCATTACCAAAGGGTACCGTAAATTGGTGGCCACAGGATGAACATCTAAAATTTCTCATTGCACTCCTCCCCTTAGAAAACTTAATACTTTACATATGTTCATAACTATAATATTACCATTATGAACTTATGTCAATATTAATTGGCAGAAACTTTATTGAATTTCTTTGAGCAGTCCTTGGAACAATCTTTGGCAAACCGAACTATATGTCGTTCGCTTACTGCAGCAGGTGTCAGGTTTTTATCTACCATTTATTCGTGAAGCATGGGCAAAAGACAACTGGATTGCTTTTCTTAAATAAAAAATAGTGCGTACTGGCAATTTGATTGCTAGTACGCACCTTAATTTTGCAGTTTTCTTTCTAGCTTTAACAATTTTTCAACAACCTTAGGGCTTAGACGTTTGTACAACTCTTGTCGACAATAAAGTCCAGACTTTTTCCTGCCAAAGGGCAATTTTTTGGCTAACGCCGCCCATTCGATTTTGTCCCGGCGGTGGTAAAGGTCCATATCTACAAATCTATCGCCCTGTTCATTATATTCCAAACCCAACAGCAGTGTCTTTAGTTCCAAGGGATCTAGCATGGTGAAAAGTCTAATTTGATAGGCGGCCACCGAAAATAAAGTCAAAGCATGGTCTCGGGTCCAGGTTTCGCCCAGTATTAAACCAACTTCTAAGTCCTCCAACACCAATTCCAACCGGCGGCCGTGTAACTCAAAGTTATCATCGGCGTCGTAAATATTTATTCTAACCTCATACCACTCACTTTTTGCCAACCCATGGGTGAAGTAGCGCACCGCTTCTCGCCTTAGTAGCCGATACATTTGTGGTATTGGTTGGTTGATTAGCAATGTCGGTTCTAACACATTCTCAACCTTAACTGTTTTTTGCAACGGATCCTCGGTAAATACCACAATGGTATCATCAGCCTGGCCCACAC
This sequence comes from Peptococcaceae bacterium 1198_IL3148, assembly GCA_036763105.1. Lineage (NCBI taxonomy): Bacteria > Bacillati > Bacillota > Clostridia > Eubacteriales > Peptococcaceae > Peptococcaceae bacterium 1198_IL3148. The sequence goes on from JBAIYS010000001.1 coordinate 244,221, forward strand.
AAATGGCTTCTATCAAATCCACCGCTTGGGCCTGATAGTCTTCTTTAATCATATCAATCACCACTTCGCCACCTTTGGGTAATCGTTGCACAAGCAGGCCGGCGCCCAACTCCGCTCCCGTCAATAAACTGCCCACTCCGAGGTTTATTAATTTGGAAAGGGTAACCGAAGACCCAATGGGCAAAAGCACAATATGTTGGGCATTACTCAATCTGGGTTGGTTGGCTTCATCAATGGTCACCAGCACAATGGTTTCACTCTCACCTGCCGCTTCGATGGCATAGGAAAAGTCCACCACTTTACCAGCCAACTTCTCTAACAATAAGTCCTTAAGTTGGTCCGGGTCGGCAGTGGATAAAAATAAAAATCGCGGCCCAGTTCTCACGAAAATCAAAACAACCCCCCCTTATTAAATTGTATTGGGAAGCATGTAGCGGTCACCCATTTTACGATCGCGATTAGTTCCCCAGGTATACGGTATTTTAACCACTTCATTGGATGGCAATAAAATTACATTTATGCTCTGGATGCCGTTTAAGTACACTTCGTTTTCCATCTTTTTTAACGGTCTTTTAAAATTATGACCATATAGTTTATAATCGGCCCTCGGGGGCAACCTCTTTAATCGGTGAGCTAAACCAAAACTATAATTGTTTATCTCCACCACTTGCCCCTCGGTTAATAGCTCTGTTTTTGCGATATGCCCGCTGATCACATCCACATCGTCATGGTTCCCGGGAATTATACATATTTTATCTGCCGAACTGTTTTCCAACATTTTTATCAATGGCTCCACCGCCTGGTCATAAAGATCAATTCTGTGGGCATTGTGCTCCAGTTTAATGTCATCCGCCAAGTCGCCAGTGTGAATTATCACCTCGGGTTTCAATGTGTTTACTAAACAACCAATGGCTGAATAAAGGGATGTTGGCGTATCGCTTAAATGGAGCACCTTATGTTCCGTTGTACCACAAAGTTCCGGGGGAACGTACAAACGGCCCATTACTTGGGATAGAAAATATTTAATATTTTTGGCCGCTATCATTTTCCCCAGTCATCTCCCATTAAATACTTTAAGTTAATATAGCCAGTTAATGAACCAATGTCAAGGTGTTAATTGAAAAGTGCGAACTTTTTGATAAAAACTAATTGGGTTACTGTTTAATTAACCAGTATTTAGGCAATAATAAATGATAACAGTCATATATCAAGGAGGTATAGTAATAAAGTGACTTTACATGAATATTTTAAACAAGCGGCTAACAGGTTGCCAGAGGAAGCCAATCGGGTGCTAACCACTCTACTGAATGCAGGCAAAATGAATAAAGAAGAGTTAAGCCTAATGTCCACCACCAAAAGGGCGGTATTAGACCACATTCTGTTCCAGTTATATGCGCTGGGATTAGTGGATATTAGCACCGAAGGCAAAAGCAAAATGTGTGAAATAACCAAACTGGGTGAAAATTACCTGGTAATCACCAAAGAAGAGGCTGTATAAAGGCAGGGTAAAGGGGCTGTTGCGAAACTTGCAACAGCCCCTTTACGTAACGAAACTCAGAGTCTTTTGCCTTCCCCAAAGTGAGCGGTGCAGCAAGCGCTGGGTTTACCGTAACCTTTATCTCAACAACCCCTTTATTTACCCCCCAAATAAGCTTTGCGCACCGCATCATTATTAGCCAGTTCTTTTCCTGGCCCCTCTAAAGCTATTTTACCGGTTTCTAACACATATCCATAGTCTGCAATTTGCAAGGCTGCCGTGGCATTTTGTTCAATCAGCAGTATTGTCATGCCCTCTTGATAGATATCGAGAATAATATTAAAAACTTCTTTAACCAAAAGGGGCGCCAACCCCAATGACGGTTCGTCCATCATCAACATTTTGGGACGGGACATTAACGCCCGACCAATGGCCAACATTTGCTGTTCGCCACCGGATAGCGTCCCCGCCTTTTGCCACTCCCGTTCCTTTAACCTAGGGAATATTTCATAGATGTGCTGAATATCTTGATTGATTCCGTCTTTGTCATTACGGCCATAGGCACCCATTTTGATGTTTTCCAACACTGTCAAGTTGGCAAAAATTCGCCGTCCCTCGGGCACTAGGGTAATGCCCCTTTTTACAATATCCACTGTCTTTTTACTGGTGATTTCCTCACCTTTAAAGGTTATTTTGCCACTGGCAGCAGGGACCAAACCGCTTATGGCCCGCAAAGTAGTACTTTTGCCCGCACCATTGGCTCCGATCAGCGTCACAATTTTATTTTCTGGCACTTCCAGAGTGATACCCTTTAATGCATGGATACCACCATAATATACGTTCAAATCTTCAATTTTAAGCACTGGTTTCCACCGCCCCCAGATATGCTTCAATAACCTGTTGATTGCTCTGTATTTCCGATGGAATACCGCTGGCAATGGTTTGACCGTAATCCAGTACATAGATCCGCTCACAAATGCCCATTACCACTTCCATGTGATGTTCAATCATCAGTATTGTTAAATTAAACTGATCCCTTATCTTAGCGATAAAGTCCATCAGCTCTAGCGATTCCTGCGGATTCATTCCCGCCGCCGGTTCATCCAGCAGTAGAAGGCTGGGCTGAGTAGCCAGCGCCCGGGCTATCTCCAACCTTCTTTGCTTACCATAGGGCAATGATGTTGCCATTTCATTGGCCACATCATCCAGTTGCACCTGTCGTAAAAGTTCCATACACTCCTGATAATGTTGTTTGCGTGCCTTGGTATACCGGGGTAGCCCCAAAATGGCTTCCAAAGGACTAGCCTTTAGGCGAACGTGTTTAGATATCATCACGTTCTCTAAAACTGTCATCGATTGAAACAAGCGGATGTTTTGGAATGTCCGGGCAATACCCAATTTAGTAATTACATCAGGTCGACTGCCGGTAATATTTTGTCCATTAAAATAAATGTTGCCTTCGGTGGGCTTATACACTCCGGTAATCATATTAAAACAAGTGGTTTTTCCCGCACCATTGGGCCCAATTAAACCGATGATTTCGCCCTGCTTAATATCTAGGGCAAGCTTGGATACCGCTGTTACACCACCAAATCTCATGGTAATATCATCGGTCACTAACATGTTATGCTCGCTCACCTAGCTTACCCCCTTTGTCCTTTTTGCCAGCACCCAGTTTATCTAACAGCCAATCCCAGTTAAATTCTCGGGTGCCCATCAGTCCTTGGCGGTAGAATAACACCACCAGCACCAGCAGAATGGAGAAGATAACCATCCGCATGCCAGGGATGCCTGGGATTTCCATGCCAAGGATATTCATGTCGGTTTCCACAAAGCGCAGCCACTCCATCGCCACAGTAACCACTACACCGGCAATTACCGAACCGGTTAGACTGCCCATGCCTCCCACCACAACTATCAGCAGAATTTGGAAGGTAAATAAAAATCTAAACATGGTGGGGTCAATGGAAGTAATTAAAAAGGCCATTAGCGCCCCGGCTACCCCGGCAAAGAAGGCACCGATACCAAAGGACATCAACTTGTGTTTAAATATACTGATACCCATGGCCTCAGCAGCTATTTCGTTATCCCGAATGGCTTTAAAGGCATAGCCCCAACTGCTATTAATTAATGCCCTTAAAACCAAAATGGTGATAATGGCACATCCCCAGTACACCCATAGCTCCTTAACGCTGGGAATATTCTTTAATCCCAAAGCTCCATTGGTGATGCTGATGGTGTTGGTAACAATAATGCGCAAAATTTCTGCAAAACCAAGGGTAGCAATGGCCAGGTAGTCATCCCTCAGTCTTAGGGCTGGAAAACCAATCAAAATACCGAAAAAGGCCGCCACAGCACCGGCAGCTAATATGGCCGGAATTATTGGCCAGTGAATGTTGGCCAAGGCCGGAATAATGGGCTCCATAAAGTAAATCATTTCTTTGCTTTCCGGTGACATGGTTAATATGGCTGCGGTATAGGCCCCGATACACATAAAGCCCGCGTGCCCCAGCGAAAACATGCCGGTAAAGCCAATGACCAAGTTCATGCTGGCACCTAAGATCACAAAGATGGCAGAGAGGTTTAATATCCGCGCTTGGAATCTAGTTAAATGCTCATTGCCAAAATATAAAACTACAGCGGCTAACAACAATGTGGCGATGGTTAATACCCTTTTGATGTTTTTTCTGCTATCCATGATCACACCTTCTCCACTTCGTTTTCACCTAAAATGCCGCCGGGTCTAAATAGCAACACTAAAATCAATAGCAAAAAGGCAAATGCATCCCGATAACCAGACAATTCAGGCATAAATCCAACTAACATTACTTCACCCATACCTAATATAAAGCCGCCAATCATTGCCCCAGGCACACTGCCAATGCCACCTAATACCGCGGCGATAAAGCATTTAATTCCTGGGAAAACCCCCATCAACGGGTCCACTTGGGGGTACTGCATACTCCACATAATACCTCCCACCGCCGCCAAGGCTGAACCCACAGCAAAGGTGGAGGAAACAATCTTGTTTACATCAACTGCCATCAGGCTTGCGGTTTCAAAGTCTTTGGACACCGCCCGCATGGCAATGCCAAACTTAGTTTTATTAACCACCAGCATTACGGCAATCAATAATAAAATTGTAACAATAGGAATGATAAAGGTTAAGGACAGAAACGATATATTCCCAATCTGGATATTCCAAACCAGTTCCTCTGGCCGGGGAAATGATTTGGGACGAGCCCCCAACAAAACAATACCTAAGTTTTCTAATAGATACGATATGCCAATGGCAGAAATTAAAACCGATATTCTCGGCGCGGTGCGCAGAGGACGGTAGGCAACTTTTTCAATGCTGACACCCAGCAATGTGGTGATAACTACCGCCAACAGAAAAGCCAACCACCATGGTAGCGCAAAAATGCCAATACCAAACAAAGCTGCATAACCAGCCACCATTAGCAAGTCGGCATGGGCAAAGTTAATTAATCGAAGAATTCCATAAACCATGGTATAACCAATGGCAATTAACGCATATAAACTACCTAGGGTTATACCGTTGGCCAGGTTTTGTACGAACATTTCTAAAGACATTTTGTGTAACCCCTCTCAGTATGCCGCTGTTACAACGTGTGGTTATTAATTTAACATTACAGTATTAGTTCAAGCATATTAAGCTCCCTTCCCAATTTAGGAAAGGGAGCTTATATTTACTTCCCAGCTTATTCAGGTTGTACCTTACTATCATAAACGAACTGACCATCTGCCACCTTTTTAACAATGGCGGTCTTGGTGGCGTCACCGTTTTGGTCCAAGGTAATCAGACCAGTGGCACCTTCGAAATTAGCAGTTGCTGCTATGGCCTCTCTAACTGCTTCCTTATCGGTGGAACCAGCCCTAGTAAAGGCATCCAGCGCCAACAGGTAAGAGTCAAAACCTAAAGCTGCAAAGGCATTAACATCTTTGTCTGGATATTCTTCTTTAAACTTCTCTAAGAAGGTGGTAGACATTTCAGTTACAGGTTCTTCAGCAGTAAAGTGAGTGCTGAAATAAATATCGCTGAGACCACCAACGCGGTTTAAGAACTCCTCAGCTTCCCAAGTGTCGCCACCCAGCATTGGAGCGGTAATACCCAGCTCTCTGGCCTTTTCTACCAAGATACCACACTCTAAGAAGTTACCAGGTGCAAAGATTACATCTGGATTCTTAGACTTAACTTCTGTCAACTGAGCAGAAAAGTCTTTGTCACCGGTATTGTATTGGGCCTTGGCTACAATGGCATTTTCATCACCGGTTAACTCTTTAAAGGCTTCTTCAAAGTAGTTACTCAAACCTACAGAATAGTCGTTTTGTACGTCCGGAATAATGGCTGCAGTTTTAGCACCTAAGGTTTCCACCGCATATTTAGCCATTACTGTGCCTTGGAATGGATCGATAAAGCAAACCCGGAAGTAATAATCGTTACCTTGAGTAACCAATGGGTTAGTTGGTGAACAGCCAATTACCGGCACACCGGCATCTTGGGCAATGGGGCCACCAGCCATGGATAATGAACTACTATAACTACCAATAATCAAGTCTACATTTTCGCTAACCAGTCTTTCCACTGCGTTAGCGGCTTCTTGCTTTTCACTCTTGTTATCCACCACAACTAATTTTACTTCTTTACCCAATACTTCTGAGTACATTTTGTTGGCCAGTTCAATACCTTCTAAAGTCATTTCACCGCCTGCGGCATTAGTACCTGTTAATGGTTCATAAACACCAATTTTAATTACATCAGATTCTGCCGCCTTGTCAGTGGCAGCTTGTTCGCCACCGCCACCACAACCAACCAGGGCAAAGGCTGCTAGCATTACTGCGGCCACTAATACGAGGAACCTTTTGTTTAACATCTTTTCCCCCAACTCCCTCTTCATTTTTCAATTTTTCTGAAACCTTGGACATGTCCGCCATTGGCGGATATATATCCCTATTTGGTAAACTACCACTTTTTTCCCGATAAATCAATTCTAAAAATACCTTTTTGTCCACATTATTGTCCAATATCTTACACATTCTTTTAATTTCTAATAATTAGTACTCCAAGCAAAATACATTTGTCTACTGGTGGTGTAAATAAAAAAGGGGGTGGGTTTTGTTATTAACATACAGAAAGGGGCTGTTGCAAAGTTTTGCAACAACCCCCTACGTGATTATTTGCTGGCCTCTATTACATCCTTCATAACAAAGTTCAATAGCCTTTGAAAATCTGTCTGGGCCTCGTGAAAGCTCTTGATTAAATCATTTTCTAGCATTTTTAATTCTGCTTGTTCCACTTCTTTTAAATCTTCTTTAGTCAGTTCGTTTAGTTTTTGTTTATTTTGGTTTCTGTTCTGCAACTGCTGCACTTCTTTTAACATAGCCAACGCCTTCTCATCGGCAAACATTGCCGCTTGTAACTCTTTAACCCGCTTATATTCTTCTGTCTGGGTAATTAAATTGCCTAGTTCTTTAGCTTTTTGTTGCAACACTTCGTTCATTACACTCATCTCCCTCAGTAATTTTGTGTATATTTATTATGAGCTTGTTGCCCCACAATACTGTTTAACCACCAAAGGCTTGGTCCCTTAATTCAATGGACTTTCTTATATTGAACCCATTTACTAACCAATTAAAGCCAAATTCCATTAACTCTAAATCATCTGTCTTGATGGTTGTGGCCGTTGCCGCCGGAACATTGAAAACTTCGATAAAATTACTTTTAAAGATGTAGTCTCTAAACCTGTCCAAATTATAGCACACCATCATGAACATATCTTTAATATGTCTGTCTATGCTGGCGAGACCAGTAAATGTTAACTGCTTGGGAATCTCATTAAAGGTTTGCTCTATTTTTTGGGTTAAATCTACCCCCTGGTTCTCTGCCCACTCTTTAACGGTCCATTCCCGGTTCTCCTTTAGTCCGTGACAACGAACTTCGTCAAAGCAAAAACCATACAAGTTTTCTCCTTTAATATCCACCGGTGCAATGCGGCAAGACCACGGTCGGTTTTGGTATACAGAGCAACCCTGGGCTGATACAAAGGGGCATCTTTTATCCGGTTGATCCATCATGTTAATCATTATCATTGGAAACCTCTGGGGGCCGGTATCAATGACATGGGTGTATTTCTGCAGAAATTCGTCCGATGTTAATTTAAGCTGGTTTTTGAGACGCAAAACGTCGTAGGGTGTTAAAAAAATGCTGATATCCCGACAACAGGTGTTAAAACATGCCAGTCCAGCGTGGCAGGAAAACTTAAATTTATCTGTTGCGGTAAAATAGTTATTACTTGCCAAACCACATCACCCATCTTTTACTTGATAAATAGTGATATTCGCCACAAAATTCACAAACCCTCTTTAAAAAATAAAACCACCCCTTATAAGTTGTAAGAGGTGGTGTCACATTAGCCCGCTGTTTGTGTCCCATCTTGGTTTTCATCTTTATTGTATAAATCCATAATAAATTTGGTGGCTTCATCATTGTTGTTTAAAATAATGCCAAAGGCCACTGCTGTTGTTAGATATCTTCTGATGGATTCAATTAAATCCTCCACTGCCAACCGATTTTCCAAATAGGGAAGAATAAAGTGGGTGGCCAGTTGAGCCGTCATCACATGCATTAAGTTTTCTAAGCCTGGGTGGGCGTCAAGCAGTTCTCGCATGGTTGGAGCATCCTTTAGCATTTCAAAATACTCCATTGCCGCCTGTTCATCAATTTCTTTAAACTCCAACACCATCTCTCCTTTAATTCATTTTTACTATGATTACCAGATATGGTGTTTTATAACCATTATTTGAACAATTCTAACGACCGCATGCGGAATTCAATATCGTTTTTTTCAAAAACTTTAACCCCTTTAGGCTTTTCACCCTCTGGATAATTTTGCACCCCATCCACAAAGCACAGCGGCGGAAACAGTACACACCACCAGTTCTGTCCTTTGCCTGCACCGATTACCACCCGCACCGCTTCATAGTTGCCGGCGGGCAGTGTTAAATCCCCATAGGTTTTCTTGGGAAATTGATAATCCCCCAACATTACCGCCACCTGATAGTCTTTACCCTCTTTTTGTATTTGTTGTTCTGCTAAATGCTTGATATGGTCAAGGTTTTGCTCGGTAATGATTCTGGCCTCTTCCTTGGTGCTGGCAGTAGCAAACTGTTGTTTCATATCATTAACCACAACATCCCTGACATGTAGCTTTAGGGTTTGATCCTCTATACTATCACTGTTAGCAATGACATGAAATCTAATTAACTCTTGGGCGTACTCCTGTTGCAAACAATAATAGTAACTTACTGCACACAAAGACGCTACTATAAATGAAATTACCGTGAATCTTTTAATATACTTCATAAATAAAAAACACCCCATACTAACTAATTAGTAATAGTATGAGGTGTTTGCCAACTTTTTATACCTTAATGGTATTAATAAAACCCACATTCACTAAAAATGACATAATATTGCCCACAACGGCTAAGATTAGGAAACAGTAAAATATTACTATATATTTAGAAAGTCGGACTGCAATTTCATCACTGAGCTTTTGATTAATTAGAAAAATACCAATAACAATAATCAATCCAGGCATTATTAACATACTGACGGCAGTATTGGCACCGGCCTGTAAAAGACCAATTTGTCCCAACAAGCTTCCCAATGCTTTAATTATTACCATTAATCTTAGATGTTTTTTAACACCAAGAGCTGTTTGTCTATTTTTTTCTTCCAAAGCAGCTTTTTTAGCGGCTTTTTTCAAAACAGCACCCCCTTAATTAATACTTTAATGATATATTAGTTACTGATTATTTTCAATGGATAGTTGAATGTTGCTTTTTATATTTTAATGGTTTAAACTGGAAATAAAGTTATACTAAAGAGAAGAGAAAGGATGTTTATCAATGGCAAATCAAGAAAGAGAGCTTACTTTGTCCGAACAAACCCTTAAGGAAATTGAGCAATTTGCAGAGAAGAATAATCAGACTGAAGAAGAGGTATTGGAGTTTATCTTTCAAGAGTTTATCAGCAACCAGTATCATGTGATTGAAAAGCGCGCTAAAGAGGTTAATGAGCCGGTGGAAAAATTGGTGGACATGCAGATTGGTAAAATTGCCAATTACTTGGCTTCTCAAAAGCAAGGATAAGGGCAATTATGAATTGAATTTTTGAACGGCTAGAATCAGGCACCGCCCTCACGGGCATATACGCCACCCTGACTCCACCGGTCTCCTTCGCTAACTTCGGTTCACTGCTCAACTATATGTCGTTCGCTTACTGCAGCAGGTGTCTGGTTTTTAAACAAACCCTTTGTTCGTAAAGCAAGGGCAAAAACCACCTGCATTTTTGATAACAAGAACTGTTCGCATATTTTATACCAAAAAGAAGGGGTTCGGTAAAATACCAAGCCCCTTCTTTTTATGCACACAAAAGTAGTTATATAATCCTTCGGCCACTAGCCATTCAAAATTCATAATTCACAATTCATAATTAAACACAGCCGTTGTTAAATCCGCAACATTTTCTACTCACCGATATAATTACTTTACACAGACACAAAATTAGTCCTGGGCAATCAGCGCTGCTCCCAGTGCTCCCATTAGCTGGGGGTTCGGTGGCACCGCTAGATTGGCTTCCAGTTCCTGCGCCAACATCTGCCGCAGCAGGATGCTTTGGGCTACCCCGCCGGTGAAGGTGGCATTTCCCGGAAGCTCCATCGAGCCGGCCATGGTGGCAATCCGCTTGGCAATGGAATGAAACAACCCGGTCACTATGCTTTCCTTGGGGGTGCCGGAGGCCAACATGCTGATAACTTCCGATTCGGCAAAGACGGTGCACATGCTATTAATGGTGGCCGGTTCCGCCGGTGGCAAGCTGTCAACCTCATCCAGCTCTAATCCCAAGCTGTTGATGGTTACCTGCAAAAATCTACCGGTGCCAGCGGCACACTTATCATTCATTAGGAAGTTAAGCACTTTTCCTTGATTGTTCACCTTAATAATTTTGCTATCCTGACCGCCAATATCAATTACTAAGCCATGCTCCGGATAGTAGTAGTTGGCACCCCGGGCGTGGCAAGTAATTTCTGTCACCGCCCGATCAAGAAAATCCAGCGCTACCCGGCCATAGCCGGTGCCAATAATCCGCTCCACGCCACCGACATCAACATTGGCCATGGTTAGCGCTTGGTTCAATACCCTTTTGCCTGCATCCCGGGGACTCCAACCGGTGGGGATGATGGCCCAGCCCAATATCTCCCGCTCCTTTAGGATCACCGCCTTAGCAGCGGTGGACCCCACATCAACTCCTGCAGTGATCATCGGCTATTTCAACATCTCCAAAAATGCTTGAATTCTGGTTTGCAATTGGCCGCTATCTTCATCACTGTAGTCCGTTTCAATACGGATTACCGGCACCCCGGCCTGCTGTAGTGCCTTTTCCGCTGCCCGATATTCTATGCCATAGGTGTGACAGAACTGCAGGGAATAATAAACCACGCCATCGACGTTGTATTCCTTAACCATACGCAAAATATCATCGATTCGTCCGGTATTTGGTGTATAGCAAGCACAGTTAATGTTTAACGCCCGTTGACTTAGCGCCTCCATTTGTTCTGGCAAAGTGGTGGGGGTTTCATCAACCAGCGTCTCAAAATAACGAGTGCCGGTACAGGATTCTTCACACACCACTACACCGCCACTACTTTCAATAATGTTGTGCATCTTCCAACTGGGCAGTGGCATTGGCGTTCCGGTAATTAAAATCCGTGGTGCTCCCTTAGGAAATACCCCTTCACCCTTCTCTATCCGCTGTTCCAACTCTGCACACAGTGCGGTGGTCTTTTCAGTGAATCTGGCCGGATCATCAAAGAAGGCCAATTGGGTAATTAAAGCTGCATCTTTACCGCTGATGGGCACTGGGTCAACCTTGCGGGCATCATAAAGACGCTGTAACACTCTGCGGCGATCGTTGGCCAACTTAACCGCTGCCGTCAATTTTTCCGCCGTGATGGTTTTGCCCGCTTCTGCCTCCATTTTATCCTTAAAGGCATATACTTCCTTTAGCCACAGTTCTTTATCCGCTTGATCCCGCTTCTGGGGTAGTTCCATCACATAGGTGGGATGATATTCATTAAGTACTTCATAGGCTTTTTTCTTACCGTCACAGGTGGTTTCGCCCACAACAAAGTCTGCCACTTCAAAGTATGGGCATACGCCACCCACCTTAAAGCCAAGGGAAGATTTAATTAACGGACACATGGCCCGGGGCAATACTTTTTCCCCAATGGGCACTGAATATTGGGCACCTCCACATAAACCAATGCAAGCGCCACCGGTGGCCAAAACCAATTCCTCTGGCACAAAGACGCAAAAAGCGCCCACCACTTTTTTGCTGGGATCATCCTTCATATCCAATAATTCTTTTACTCTCAGTCCATGCACTTCGGACATGACAAAATCAAAATATTTCATACCCTCAGGGCGATTTTGTTGGCTGACAAATAAATCTCCATAAAGAGATGGTACCGGTGCCAAGAACTCATCGTGTTTTTCCAAATTCACACCTAGATCTTGCCACATTTTACGGTAATCTGACAAGTGAAATCCCTCCTAAATAGAATTACGTTAATAAATATTCTATAAGTCAGTTATAATAACCTGTTATTTTTATTATAAAATTACGTTATATTACTCTGCGGTTCTATAGATATAAAAATTATTTATGCCGCCAGCCATTTGTAGCAACAACTTGGTTACTATAACAAAGTTTTATAACTAAACGCTATGCCAAATATTCCTTTTGGTTTATAATTGGGTTACATATACCCTCGGGATGGTTGGAACCGGTGTTCCCCATGGGCTGCAAACCCACTGGCCGGCTGCAAAACAGTCGGGGTAGAGTTCAACTCTCACACCATCCCTCCAGTTAAAGACACCTCACTGAAGAACCCCACCGGGTTCTTTTTTTGTACCACTACCTGGATTATTAACTCAAATGGGATCAGGTGATAACAGTTTTTTCCTATTAATACCTTGGTTTGACAAGCGTTAATATTTTTGTTTACAATTGATACCATAAGGGGTATACGGAGGGTAAATCATGAATACAATGATGCAAAAAGATGACAAAATGAAAAAGGATTTAATTTCTAGGCTAAAGCGTATCGAAGGGCAAGTGCGCGGTGTCCAAAAAATGATTGATGAGAATAGAGATTGCGGAGACATCGTTATTCAACTGGGTGCCATCAAAGCAGCGGTAAACAGGGTTGGCTTCACTGTATTGGCTTGTCATTTAGGCAGCAGTATTAAAGAAAATCTAGAAAACAATGGGGATTTTAGTGATTGTATGGATGAATTTATGACTGTATTAAAGAAATTTTCTTAAGGCAACATTAATTAAAGCAGGAGCTGTTGCCAAACCTACTGTAGGGGTAGTTTCCACGCCGACCCGCCTAAATAACATTGATTGGTGCTGGCGGGCAGGCATGGAAACCTGCCCCTTGTTTTTGTTTAGATAAATACCATTAGATATACTATAATTTTAGATTACAGTAGATACATTGTTGCCAGCAACCCGGTAATAGACATAACGATGGTGTATGGCAAAGCCAATTTCACCATTTCAACGTAAGACAACCGAATCAGTGGAGCAAGGGCAGAGGTTAACAGAAACAAGAACGCCGCCTGACCATTTGGTGTAGCTACAGAAGGGATGTTTGTACCCATGTTGATGGAAACCGCCATCTTTTGGTACTGTTCCAGCGCAATGCCTCCAGCTTCAAAAGCTTTCAGCGTTTCACTCATATATACAGTAGCCACAAATACGTTATCACTGATTGCAGAAAGGACACCGTTTGCCACAAAGAATGCGACAAGCTGATTCTGTCCTTCCATGTTTAGCACCCACTGAATGATGGGCGCAAACAAATGCTGGTCATGAATGACCGCAACAACGCCGAAAAATACCACCAACAGCGCAGTAAAGGGCAGTGCTTCTTCAAAGGCATGACCGATTTCTCCTTCTTTAGTAACCCCGTTGAAGGCGGTAAGCAGAATGATAATCATCAGACCAATAATACCCACTTCTGCCAAATGCAACGCCAGTGAGAAAATCAACACAACACCCGCTACAGCCATAACAATTAGGCGTACCCGCTCGCGGGTGTCCATCGCGGCTTCTTTGGCTTTGACGTCATCTTCCATAACCTTGCGCACTGATGCTGGAAGCTGATAACCGTACCCCCAAAACTTGGTAACTTCGAGGAGAATAGAGGTCATAAGACCAACAATCAGTACCGGGATAGACACAGGTAAGCAGTTTAAAAAGAAATCAACAAAGTCCCACTCCATGATGGTGCCGATCAGTAGGTTCTGCGGTTCACCAACCAGTGTGGTTGCTCCGCCCAGCGCAGTACCCACAGCACCATGCATCATCAGATTGCGCAAAAAACCACGGAACTGATTCAAATCCTGCTGATGTTTGTCATCAATGTTATCATCGTTATTAATGGCATACTTTTCGCTTTCGCCAGAGGCATACTTGTGGAAGATGCCGTAAAACCCATATGCCACCGCAATAATCACCGCCGTTACCGTTAGCGCATCCAGAAATGCGGAAAGAAATGCACCCATGAAAGAGAACAGGAATGCAAGGGCCACTTTAGAATGTACTTTAGTAAGGATTTTGGAAAACAGGTACACCAGACCGTCTTTCATAAAATAGATCCCGGCAACCATAAACATCAAAAGCAGAATAACCGGGAGGTTCATTGCAACTTCCTGATAAATGGTATGCGGGTTAGTAAGCCCGAGCACAACGGCTTCGATGGCCAGCAGACCACCGGCAGGAAGGGGATAACACTTTAGCGCCATGGCAAGGGTAAAGATAAATTCAGCAATCAACACCCAACCGGTAACGTACCGGCCGACGGTAAACATCAGAATAGGGTTTAACACCAGGAAAACGAGAATTGTTGTTTTATACCAGTTCGGTGCGTCACCCAAAAAATTTGCTTTGAATGCCTGTCCCAAACCCAACTGTTTTGCTTTTCCTATACCTGTTTGACTCATAAAATACCTCCAAAATTAAGAAATTCTAAATGATTATATTCAAATAATGCTGGTCAGTCATTACGATTCTAGGTAACTAGACAAGAAAAACCGCGACTGTACAAAAGATTGTTGTTTTAACTGAAGGTGATCCAGGTCCTTTGGATTATAATGTCGCTTCAGGTGTTCGATCATTTTAATATTTCGTGGTTTCTCTTTATTTATTCTCGGTTTGCTAACATAAGCTTGGTATTTTTCAACTATTTTAGTTTCTTTGTGTTGCGCGATAGCCTCTTCCACAACAATTGGTCCCGAAATGGTGGCAATTGTCAGCAACATTAGACATAATTTTACTATAACAAATCTTCTAACCATTCCCACCACCCTTTCAAAGGCAAACTAAAAGGGGGCATAGTCCCATAAGGACTACCCCCCCCAGTTAGTCAAATTCCTTGTGCCAATTTACAGGCACAACACGATAATCAATATTCTAATATTATAATTAATATAACAATAAAATACGTCAATGTCTAACTCCAAAAATGCCTTTTAGAATAACTCTCCCTTTTTCTAACGCTATCTACTAACTTTAGATACCATTCCCTGCCACATGGTGACAATTACTTTTTTACTAGTGGAGACTTAGTTACCACTGATCGATAAAATCTGGATATTATTAACTCTGTAGGGTAAAATGGTAACAGTTTGATATATCGATCAGGAGGCATTTATGGCAAAAATAGAATTAATCGCCACCTCGGCCTTTGGCTTAGAGGCTTTGGTGGCTCAAGAACTTAAACAACTGGGCTATAATAATTTAAAGGTGGAAAATGGCAAAGTAACCTTTGTGGCCAACGAAAGTGCCATTTGCCAGACCAACCTGTGGCTGCGCACCGCGGAACGGGTTTTGTTGAAAATGGGTGAGTTTAAAGCCACCACCTTCGAAGAACTTTTTCAACAGACCAAGGCGTTAAATTGGCCCGAATGGCTGCCATTGGATGCCGAATTCCCTGTGGAAGGAAAGTCCATCAACTCCACGCTGCACAGCGTTCCCGACTGCCAAGCCATCGTCAAAAAAGCGGTGGTGGAAAAAATGAAGGAAGTCTACCGGGTGGATTGGTTTAATGAAACCGGTCCCAAATATAAAATTGAGGTGGCGCTGTTAAAGGATATGGCCACTTTAACCATCGATACCAGTGGGGCCGGGCTACACAAAAGGGGTTATCGCAAATTGTCTGCCAAGGCACCCCTTAAAGAAACTTTGGCCGCTGCCATGCTAATGATTAGCTACTGGAATGCAGACCGGCTGTTGGTGGACCCCTTTTGCGGTTCCGGCACCATCCCCATTGAAGCAGCCCTAATGGGACAAAATATAGCTCCGGGTTTAGGTAGAAATTTTGTGTCGGAAGATTGGCCGGCAATACCGAAAAAACTATGGCAAGAGACCCGCCGAGAGGCCCACAGCCTAGCCCGTTACGACCAACCTCTGAAAATACTGGGCTACGATCACGATAAAGAGGTTTTGAGCCTGGCTCGCTATCATGCCCGGGAGGCCGGAGTGGATGAACTGGTTACCTTTCACCCCCAAGATGTGGCCCAATTCAGCACCAAAAAGAAGTACGGCTGTATTGTCTCCAACCCCCCCTACGGCGAACGACTGAGCCAACGGCCGGCGGTGGAAAAGTTATATCGATTAATGGGTCAGGTATTTAAACCCTTAGATACTTGGTCAATATACATTATCACTTCTCACCCGGATTTTGAGAAATTATACGGACGCACCGCCGACAGAAAACGCAAGCTATATAACGGCAGAATTAGATGTGATTATTATCAATACCTGGGACCGAAACCGCAAAAAATAACGGAAAGGATGATTTAAATGACTAAGGACGTTGCCTACAATGAATATCTAAAGGAACTGCTGGCCCAGCTACCCAAAGGGGCATTTTTAACCACCAAACATCAAGATCAACTGAACACCATGACCATCGGTTGGGGTACTGTGGGTTTTAACTGGGGCAAACCGGTTTTTGCGGTGTTGGTGAGATATTCCCGGCATACATATCAGCTGATCGATAAAGCCAAGGAATTCACCGTCAGCATACCGATTAAAAGGGACTTAAAAAAAGAGTTAGCCTTTTGCGGCACCAAATCCGGCCGGGATGTGGATAAGTTTAAAGAATGCAACTTAACCGCCGAGCCGGCCAAAGTTGTTAACACCCCGGTTATTGGCCAGTGCGACCTTATTTATGAATGTAAAGTTGTCTATCAACAGGCCATGGAGCCAGCATTAATTGATGAAAAAATTCATCAACATAGTTACGCCAAGGGTGATTATCATGTGATTTATTATGGTGAAATTGTCGCCTCCTATGTTAAAGAATAAACCATGCCTTGAATTGACAACAACTACTGCCAGCATCACAAACACAGGTGGACTAAGTAACCACCTGTGTTTGCTTTAGTAAGTGAACGGCAATGGGTAAACCAGCGCAGTTTTATACTAACAGTAAAGGAGTTTTTATGAGTACTAGCAATCGCTGTTGGCTCTGTGGCGGTGGCGCCAGCCAAATATTAGAAGTAACAAAACCAATCTATTATCACTGCCCCACCTGTGACCTGATCTTTATTGATCGAAATTTTCTCATCAGTGCTGAGGACGAAAAGGCCAGGTATCAGTTACATAACAACACCATGGAAAATGAGGGTTATGTAAAATTTTTGAGCCGGTTTATAGATAACGCCCTCCAGCCACTAAATATTAACTTTCAAACCGGATTAGACTTTGGCTGTGGCCCGGCACCGGTTTTAAGCAGCTTACTCAGCCAAAGGGGTATTGACATGGATTGGTATGATCCCTTTTTCTACCCCGATAAAAATTTCGTTAATAAAAAATATGATTTGATTACTGCCACCGAAGTACTGGAACACCTGCAGCAACCAAAAACCGTAATGGATTTATTAACATACCATTTAAACCCCCAGGGTATACTGGCGGTAATGACCCAATTTCATAGCCAGCATAATTTTAAAAACTGGTGGTATCGCCAAGACAATACCCACATTTGTTTCTACAGCGCAAAAACCTTTAACTGGATGGCAAAGCACTACCATTTAAAGATCCTTTTGCTGGATAATAAAAGTATTTGTGTTATGCAATCCGAATAATATCCCATTGACATATTTGCTGATCTATCGTTAAAATCATTAATTGTGACACTTATTAGTTGGGATGTGTAGACATGAATGAACAAACTGCAGAAAAGCCAGTAAAGCGAGAACACTTTGGCACCAGCCTTGGTGTTATTGCAGCCACATTGGGCTCAGCCGTGGGTCTGGGCAATATTTGGAAATTCCCCTACGTTACTGGAGAAAACGGAGGGGCTGCCTTTATCTTTATCTATTTAATCAGCACCCTTTTTATCGGGATACCGGTGATGATCTCTGAATTCATCATTGGACGGCGGGCCAACCGGGCAGCGGTAGGTGCCTATAAAAAACTGGCACCTGGAAAACCCTGGTTTTTAACCGGCATTGCCGGCATGTTTTCAGCCCTATTAATTATGGGCTTTTATACCACCGTGGCTGGTTGGGTATTTGCCTACGCCTTTAAGGCCACCATGGGTGGTCTTAAGGTGATGGATGCCGCCGGTGCTACCCAAGCCTTTGCCAATTTATCCACCAGCATTTGGGAACCGCTGATTTGGCAGTGGCTAGCCCTAGCAACCGCAGGGACGGTTATTTTAGCCGGTGTCCGTGGTGGTATCGAACGAATCACTAAAACACTGTTGCCAATCCTGTTGATCTTATTAATGGTCTGTGGCATTCGGTCATTGACATTGCCCGGTGCCGGTGAAGGCTTAGCTTTTCTCTTCAAACCGGATTTTAGCAAAATCAATGCCGAAGTGCTGCTGGTGGCCATGGGTTTGGCCTTTTTTAAATTGTCAGTGGGCGTTGGCACCATGACCACCTACGGCAGTTATATTGGCCAAAACGAAAGCTTACCCGGCACAGCCATTAAAGTGATGCTCTCTGACATCATTGTTTCCCTATTAGCGGGCATCGCTATTTTCCCGGCAGTGTTTTCCTTTGGCTTTGAACCATCCTCTGGGCCACCGCTATTATTTCTGACCATACCAATGGTATTTAACTCCATGCCCATGGGACAGCTATTTTTGGCATTATTCTTTATTTTGACAGCCATTGCCACCATTGGGGCGATGATTTCCTTACTAGAGGTGCCGGTGGCCTATTTACATGAAGAAAGAAAGTGGCGCAGAAAATCAGCCACGCTGGCCGTTGTTTTGGTCATTGCCGCCTTAGGCAGCACTGCCACCCTATCCTCCAGCCTGTTGGCAAATTTTACGCTATTGGGTAAGACGATGTTTGATTTTATGGATTACACCTCATCAAACATTTTAATGCCCGTCGCCGGAATATTTATTGCGCTATTTGCTGGCCATATTTTGGGACCCAAAGTTATTCGGGACGAGGCCACCAACAATGGTAAGTTGAACAATTTGGTGGCGGTTAACGCCTACCTCTTTGTGGTGCGCTATATTGCTCCCCTAACAATTGTTATCATTTTGTTCAACGCTCTGGGCTTAATAAAATAATAAACTTTGGGTTTTAAAACCCCTTTCCTTTGGCAATAATACCCATATAAGGAGGGGTTTATTTTGAGAAACTTTTTACGCGAACTGATTGAAAAACTCAAAAGGGCCATCAAAAAACCAGAGAAAGAAACAGAATGCAGTATGCAATTTGCCTTCAGCGTAGCCTAACCCAACGGGTTAGGCTATTTTCTTCAAAAAAAATAAGCAGCTTTGCATTGGCAAAGGCCGCTTATTTCTGTAGTGAAATTTATAAAGTATTCATTATTACCACTCAACTGATTAACTATCAAACTTGGTCACTGCTAAAATAATAAAGGGTAAGCTTAAAATATAAGCCATCCACAACATTCCGCCCTCCATGAATTTACACCCCCCTTTTTTAAATCATATTTCTATACGTCCATAATAAATACCTGCCAACCACAACTAATTTTCGGTATATTCTATCATTTATAGTATACTACCCTAATTATACTAAAAAACGAACTAATAATTCAAGCCATAGCACTCTCTGGGATTTCTAAACTAACTTAACAACTCCCTAATCTCTTGCTCGGTCATTTTGGAGATCATGGTTTCACCGGGCTTAATCACCGCGTCAATCATTGCTTTTTTCTTTTGCTGCAGTTCATAAATCTTTTCTTCAATGGTACCTTTGGTGATAAGATTAATAACTTGTACCGAATTCTTTTGGCCAATGCGATAAGCCCGGTCGGTGGCTTGATCTTCCACCGCAGGGTTCCACCAGGGGTCATAATGAATTACCATATCAGCCCCGGCTAAATTAAGACCTGTGCCCCCAGCCTTTAAAGAGATTAAAAACACTTCTCCCTCGCCTTTATTAAAGGACTGCACCATGTGACTGCGCGCTTCCATTTTTGTGGACCCATCTAGATAAAAGCACGCTATTCCTTCACATATCAACTGGTTGCGAATAATCTCCAACATACTTGTAAACTGTGAAAATAATAAAATCCGATGGCCGCTTGCCAAAGCATCCCGCATAAACTCTTTTAAATACTCCAGTTTACCGCTGTTACCATGATAATTTTCTAAAAACGTGGCTGGATGACAACAAATTTGCCTTAACCTAGTCAGAACCGACAAAATCTTGATTTGGTTCCGTTCAAAGCCACTGGCGGCAATCACCTCTTCAATTTCTTGCTTCGCCTTTTGTAAATAACCAAC
Source organism: Peptococcaceae bacterium 1198_IL3148 (assembly GCA_036763105.1). NCBI lineage: Bacteria > Bacillati > Bacillota > Clostridia > Eubacteriales > Peptococcaceae > Peptococcaceae bacterium 1198_IL3148. Next base: position 264,582 of record JBAIYS010000001.1, read on the forward strand.
ATAAACTTTCTTTTGCTCTTTAGTTAAATCAATTAACACCTTATGTTCGATTTTAGGTGGCAGTTCTTGCAGCACTTCCTTTTTCATCCGCCGCAAAATAAAGGGGGCTATTTGCCGCTGCAACTCCGTTAACACCCTATCATTTTGTTTGGTTACTATTGGGCGCTCATACTTCTTAATAAACTCTTGTCGGGATAATAAATAACCAGGCATAATAAAATCAAATATCGACCATAATTCCATTAAACTGTTTTCAATGGGTGTGCCGGTTAATGCAAAACAACCTTTAGCCTGGATGGTTTTTACTGCTTTGGCATTCAAAGAATTAGGATTTTTAATATTTTGTGCTTCATCCAAAAAACAATAGCCAAAACCAATATCTTGATATAACTTAATATCCCGCCGCATCAAGGCGTAGGATGTAATGACTAAATCTGCTTCTTTGGCTGCCTTCAATAATTCTTCCCTTTCTTGGGGCGTTCCCGACACCACTACAACCTGCAATTCCGGTGCAAATTTATTAGCTTCATCTTGCCAGTTATACACCACAGAAGTGGGGGCAACCACCAGCGCCGGCAATTGCATTCTCTCCCTTTCCGAGGCAATAAAAGTAAGGGTCTGTAGCGTTTTTCCTAAGCCCATATCGTCGGCCAAAATGCCACCTAAACCATACATCGCCAGTGTCTTTAGCCATTTGAAACCTGTCCTTTGATACTCCCTAAGGGTTGCTTTGATACTGTTAGGTACTGCAAATTCCATATCCTGGGGTTCTGCAATGTTTTGCACCAGTTGTTTAAAGACCAGGTTTCTTTCAAAGCGTAAATTGCCCTCCCGTAAACACCTGTCAATATACATCGCCCGGTATTTAGGAATGTTGACAACCGCTTGCTGCAACTGCTGCTCTGAAATATTTAATGAATCCACCATGCTCATTAATTGCTCCAGATGTGAGCTGTCGGTATCCAAGGGCAAGAATGAACCATCCTTTAGGCGATGATATTTTTTCTTCTCGCGCAGAGATGCAAAAACATCATTCAGTTCAATCATATCGATTTCATCCAAATGGAAGGAAAACTCCAACATATCATTGCCTTCATTAAGCCGCACTCGACCAGCCACCGCAGTAACGTCCCTAACCCGCAGTTTGCGAAATTTCTCTGAGTAATAAATTTCTCCCAGTTGCTGCAGTTGTGGCAACAAGCTGTATACAAATTGGTAGATATTTTCTTCCCGCCTCAAATGCAGTAAGCCCTTGAGATTTTGAAACTCAGCCTGTTCTAACAGTTGGAAAATTGCCCCTTCTTTTTCCATATCCCGGATTAATATTTTGTCTCCGGTCTGCACCGCCGCATTACCGGCAAAGGGGTTAAAACGGATTTGGTCATATACAAACTCCACCTTGGCGGTAACATCCTCACCAATTTTATCCAACCAAATCTCCACTTGTAAGTCAGCCTCGCAAAAACTCTCCTTAACCACCGGGTCGATTTTTACTTGCCCAATCCTTTTAACAACGGGAAGTACCTCTGTGACAAAGCGTTCTTTCTGCTGTTTGGATAAACGAATACCGCGGGGAGCGTCGATAAAGGCATTGATCAGTGGCAAAAAAACCTTCCGCTGTTGTTCAGATATTTTGACAATCCTATCTTCTAAAAAGAAATACTCACCAGTTTTTACTAAGGGGCAGAGCTTTAATTTATTCCATTGCAGCAACAAATCTTCTTTTTCTTTATTTAACGAAAACTCCAAGGGCAAATCCTGCTCCAACACCGGTACATTTTTGTATTCTCGATTAAATAGCTTTAAGTTAAAACTCCCTGAAGGCAAGATGGACAATAGCCTGATTGCCGCCGTTTGGCCTAACAAGACGTGTTTTCCGTTAAATAAACTGTTACTCCGGTTGCTATAATAGCCCCAGCTGTCCCGAAACATTATTTTATCCAGTTCATATATTTCATGTAACAAATCAATCACCGGCTGGTCCTCGGCAGTAAAACTATGGTTAAGGGGCTCAAACACAAAATTTTTGCCAAAAACCAGTGGTTCATCGTCTTCCATGGCCGCAAATAGATCCCTGATACTTTTAACCACATACATTCTGTCTAAACCCATGCGCAAGGAAACCGCATAGGAATTTTTGCCTTGATATTCTACGTCCAGCGTAACTTCCAACTTAACCGTTCTCTTTTTGTCATTGCTTAATTGCTGATCAAAATACGCCAGCATACTATCGGCCAATTTGCTAGCGGCAATTTTAGCCCTTTGCTTACTAAATAGGCTTTGACTGTGATATTGATATTTCATTAACAATGCCACCACATGCTTGCATGCCCCATAGTAGTAGTTTTGATGGGCGGGACAATCACAGTACACTTCGGTTATCGCCCCCTCCGGGCTAAAGCAGATTGACACCGCATACCGTTCACCACCGGACACAATACCATAAAGGCAATTATTTTCTTCATCCAGCTCCAGACTGACAACCCGATTTTGATAAAAATACTGTGTGCCTCTTCTATAGACATCATGATTGTGGGCAATATTTTCAATTAATTCATTATCTATTTTAAACATCAGCACACCTACCCATAGTTGCAACTTATCCATATATATTATTAGAAAAACTTGCATTCGCCAAGCCTTTAGGTTAATAGCTTAGCTCTTTTTATGCTTATTCCCTTAAACTTTTCTACTTTCCCAAAGGGTCATAAAACAAACACCCCTAAATAGGAGTGTTTGTTTTATGACCCTTATTTTAAATGGCAAAGAGAGGTGGTTAAACCACCCCTCTTTCTTACTTTCTAAGGGACTTTGGTACTTCTGGCTGATAGTGTGAAATTATACACGCCGAGGCTGAAGCTATGTTGGCCACAAACATCAGTGCAGCCACCATTACGCCAAACAGGCGGTAACCAAGTTTTTTCATCATTAATCCACCTCCTTTTTTATACTAAACCTTAATCTGATTAATTTTTGACATAACCCATTTCCCTGTTCCACTTAATATAAAACTAACCCATAGCACACTTAAAGCTAAACAATTACCAATTTGCAATGCATAAACCCAATGGCTTTCCCTTAAAAAAACAACTACCAGCGCTATCAGCACCACCATAATTATGGATAGAACCTTTAGCCTTCTTCTTCTGGTGCTGGATATAATTGGTGCCCCAGGAGAATCAACCGGTGCCAATAATATTACAGTAAGTAACCCAATGATTATTGATAGCACCATAAAAATATCAATATAAATTTGTGATAATGCACACATCTGCTGGGCAATGATAGCAATTAGGGGGAAAATTATAATGGTGAGCAACGCACAGCGCACTGGCGAATCTAAATGGGCCCCCCCTGCGGTATGTCTGAAAGCAGCAACTGTAATAAGTGCTACCATAGTGCCAGGCAATACCCCCAAAAGTGCCCCCAGGGCAATTGTAAAGACAATGTTAATTAAGTTAAGAACCAATATTTCGATGGCGTAAGTAATAATTATTTCTTGTTCTGACGTCAACCCAGTCTTTAAACTTAGATAATTTGCCAAGCGCTTACTAAAGGATAAATAACTCATATCTTTCACACATCATCCTTAGATTCTATTAATTTTGGATATTAATACCACATTTACTTACTAACTACTGCCAATGTTAAATATAATTGGAATACTACGACATACAGCTTTAAAATTCCTACCTACAAACAAAGAATCCCCTATAGTTACAGATGTTCCTTAAAAGCGACAAAAAGCCGTCTAAAGAGGGCTTAGGCTAGTTTTTTAAATTGGTAAGTGGCCAAGCACTTTTCAATAGATCACTTACTTTAAATAAAGGAAATATACCAAGGGATTCGAATATTTTATGTAGTAGTTTTGATATTTTTTACCATTGAGAGGTGGATATATGGCAACGTTACGTTCTAAAACCTTATTTTTTGTCACTTCACCGCGAACACCTTTTAAGATGTTACCGGAGGTAAAATTACTGGTTGAAGAGTTTTCGGACAAAACTTGGAATACCGATACCCAATCACAGTTCGCCCAAAGGCTGTCAGATGCAATTTTTTTTGCAGGCACTGCAGTTAAAGATAAAGCCTTTAGTGCAAGGGATAGAATAAACCGTGCCCCAAAGGCATTAGGTTTTGTTAATTTAAAACCAACCATTCAATTAACTGAACCGGGCAGGCAACTGTTATACGGTAAAAGACCTTACGAAATCTTTACCAGACAGTTGTTAAAATTTCAATTACCTTCCCCCTTTCATAAAGACCCTCATAATGTATTTAATGTAAAGCCATACTTAGAAATTTTAAGACTGATTTACGATTTGGGTTCTTTATCTAAAGATGAAATTAAAGTTTTTGCTATTCAACTCACTGATTATCAAAAATATGACGTTATTAAAAATAAAATTAAGCAGTTTAGGCAAGACCTGCTGAACCTAGATAGAAATGTTACTAATTATAAGCGTTTTTTATATAGCACTTTACTTAATGAAACAATGAAAATATATTGCGCAGAAATTAAAACTGGAAATATCAAAACTAGAGAATCCTCAGAAAAATCTGTGGCTAGCTTTATTAAAACTAAAATGGATAACGCCCGGGATTATGCCGATGCCTGTTTTAGATATTTGAGGGCTACTGAACTGGTGGTGGCCTCTAAAAGTGGCGCCTACTTGAAGGTTTCCGATGACAAAATTGCCGACGTTGAATATATTATTAAAACTGTTGATAGAAAACCCACTAACTTTTTAAACGAAAAGGAATACAAAGCTTACCTGTTCAATCCTAACACACCTATTTTAATTACCGATGATAAAGTCAGTATTATTAAAACTATAGAACGCTACGGTATCAAGCAAGAATTATACAACAAGCTAAGCTTAGAACAGTTAAAGGATTATCGCGACGACCTCATAGCCAACAAACGGAAAGAAAATGTTGCTAAGAATGCGATAGAACTTAGAACCTATAATCAATACAGTGAAATCATATCCTTGTTTAAACAGTTGATGGGTAAAAGAGTACCTGTTGACAGCCCACTACTCCTGGAATGGAATGTATGGCGGGCCTTTGCCATGCTTAATGATGGGCAAATCGAAGGGAATTTTAAAGTGGATGATGAAGGTACACCATTAATGACAGCACCTGGCAATAAGCCTGATATTGAATGTCGGTATAAGGATTTTAACTCAATTATCGAGGTTACCATGTCTACCGGGCAAAAACAATATGAAATGGAAGGGGAGCCTGTGGCCCGGCATCTGGGTAAATTTAAAAAAGAAAATAAATCAAAGGATACCTTTGGGATATTTATTGCTAAATCAATAAATGATGCTACCCTTGCTCATTTTTACACACTGCACAAGGTTCCAGTTAGTTATTATGGTGGTATATCTAAAATCATTCCTTTGGACATCGAAACACTAATTAAAATGCTTACCGTTGCCAATTCTTGTAAACAAAAACCATCTTCTAAGCATTTACTTAACTTTCTTAAGACTGCTGCCGAGGCTTCAAATACAGCTACAGATGAAAAAAATTGGTATGATGAAATAAAAAGACTTGCAAAGGAATGGGTAGATTTAACAAATAGAGGCTACATAGCGTAGCCTCTATCTGTAATTTTTAATTATAATATGTTTTGCTTCATTTTTGAAACGATTTCTTATGTTGACTGCATAGGATTTGTGATATTCATCCACTATGTAATCCCTGTATAGGCTCTCGGTTAGAGGAGTTTTACTAATCACCATCAAAGTGGGACAACCCAGGTTTCTAAAATCTGAAGCTAATCGCTTATGCTCCATTTCATTAAAACCATCTTCTAATTCTAAGTTGCCATAATCATTAAAAATGCAATCATATGGTGGGTCTAAAAACATAAAATCCCTCTCTGTAGCCATGTTAAAAATTTCGGAATAATCCGCACAGTGGATGTCAGTATTAGCCAACAAATGATGATGTTTTTCTGTGATTATTTTGGTGTTAAAATTCTTATACCTCCCAAAGGGTACGTTATACTCGCCTTTTTTATTATATCTTATCATGCCGCCATACGAAGTTTTGTTAATGAAATAATATATTGTGCCTGCTAAATAATTTTCATTGGGATAATTAAAAATGTTGCGGAGGCTATAGTACAGTTGCTCATTTTTATTTTCAACCTTTATATCAGGGTTCTTTGCCTTTAATTTTTCATACTCAATTTGGTTTTTTTCATAAATATCCTGTAACTCAGCAAGTTGATCAACTAAAGTATGGTACTGATATTTTAACTGATGATAAAAAGTAATTAGTTTAGTGTTAATATCATTAATGATTGCCCGTTGCGGTTCAAGATGAAAATATAAGGCCCCTCCCCCCACAAAGGGCTCTATGTAGGTTGTGTAACTTTTAGGAATATGTTTTAAAAAGTGGCATAATTCTTTAGATTTTCCACCTCTATATTTTAATACTGGCTTCATTTTGCACACCCTTCTAAAATGCTAACTTGAATATACAGAATAACCTAAAGTTATTAAAAAAACAACGGTATAACCTTAAGCTTTTACCTTTTAATAGTAACACCGATCTTCTTATTATATAATATTACACAAGCTAATTAATGAAAATAAGAGTTTATGAAGGGAAAGAATAGATTTTATGTGCGGCAAACAGCCAAGGGCGACATTATAAATGGTAAAAAACTAGGAGGCACTGCCAAGTGCCACTTTTCGATAAGGGAATGCAGACCGATAGAAGTACTTATTCCTGAAATTTTAACACTTAAATAAACACAGTAGCCATTAAAACAGCCGCCCAAGGTATTGGATAACATTACAAAATAAAAACACAGGCTTTATTATAAGATATCTTTTTATTCCATTATTCGATAAATTGAGGTATTCTTATAGTATACTGTAAGAAAACATTAGCAAAAACGGTAATAAAATGATTTATAGTAAAGGGAGATTAAAGTGTTCAGATCTTTATTAAGCGGCTTAAAAATTAAATCTTCTCTAATTGCGTTTGTGGTGCTATTAGTATGTTGTCTAGGGACGTTAGGCATTTATAATTATAAAGAACTTCATGCGGTGCAAGAGAACATTACCAGCTTGGAACGTGAAATTACAGTAAGTGTCTTACAGGCTAAAGATATGCGTTATTCTGTCATCCAAGTACAGCAATGGCTTACTGATGCCAGTGCCACCGGAGATATTGGTGGATTAACAGAAGCAGAAAAGTATGCACAACAATTCAGAACCTACGCCAAGGGTTTACAAGATAGTAACTTAGGTGATTCTAGTGAAATTAATGAGATATTAAAAGATTTTGAACCCTATTATGCCATCGGCATAAAAATGGCTAACGCCTATATTAGTCAAGGAAGAGAAGCGGGAAATGCTATTATGCCTGAGTTTGATAGTGCTGCCGAACTGCTTTCAAACAACTTGGATAAGTATGTAGACAATCATGTTCAGGAAATGAGTAATACTCTAAATAATACACAAATCCAACTTCAGATAATAGTGTCCCGATTAGTTTTAGTTTTAGGATTAATCGCCTTTACTTTAATTGGCGGGTGCTTACTACTATTTTATAAAATAGTGCCACCATTAAAACTTCTCATGGATTCAATGAATGATATTAATCAAGGTGAAGGTGACTTAACAAGGCGTATTCCTGCAGAAGGGAAAGATGAAATTAGTGATGTGGCCAACAGTTTTAATGGTATCATCGAAAATTTGCATGAAATAATCTCAAATATAAAAACTAATTCCGAAAATTTAACCAGTTACAGTCAAGATTTGGCATCTGCCAGTGAAGAAGTAAATACATCAATGGAAGAAGTAGCAGGTATTACAAATGAAGTTGCAGCCACCTCTAAGCAGGGGACTGAAAATTTAACTGCCATGGCTCATGACTCCAGGCAAATGTATTTATTAGCCGAAGAAGGAAATAAAGCAGTAAAAGAAACCGTCGAAAAAATTAATTCTATTGCTCGGGTGTCTGGAAATACTGCAAATGTGATCAAAGCTTTAGGCGAGCAATCCCAACAAATTGGCAGGATCATTACTGTCATTACCAATATATCCGAACAAACAAATTTACTGGCTTTAAATGCTGCCATTGAATCTGCCCGGGCTGGTGAACATGGGCGCGGCTTTGCAGTTGTAGCGGAAGAAGTACGTAAGCTAGCTGAACAATCAGCTGATGCTTCTTCTGAAATCACACGACTTATTGAACAAATGCAAGCTGGTGTGGAAAAGGCAGTAGCTTCTATAGAGGGCAGTGTGGTAGAAGTAGGTGAAGGCGTACAAATTGCTAACAATGCCGGTATTTCATTAGAAAAAATTACTAGAGCAGCTAAGACTAACACCAACATTATTCAGGATGTTGCAAGCGGTGTGGTACAGGTAAATGAAGGAATGCAACAACTTGCTCAATCAAGTGAACAAATAACTTCCAGCACCCTACAAGTATCAAGTGCCTCACAACAATTGGCTAACATTGCTGATAAATTAAGTAAAACTGTTGATAAATTTAAACTCCAATAGCGAGCGAATAGAAAGATAAAAAAGCGAGGCTTTTAATATGGTATCTGTAGTTAGGACACTTGAAAAAGAGTGTTTTATCTACAGGTATTTTTTTATATACTTAAACTTACTATATAGGAATTAGGGGGCAACATGAGTAAAATAACATTTTCAACTAAAGAGATCAAACAACTTCAACTTTACTCATAATTTAGTTTACTACCAATTGGTTAAAGGCTGTTTTCCAGTTGGCAATAAAAAACATTATTACATTTTGCCACCCCGATACACCTCCCAGACCCTTTCAAAAAACTCCCCTCCTCAAATTAAATAACTATTTGGGATGAAGTGGTAGTAACGTTGCCAATACCCTGACAAGGTTGCCCTTTGTCCAAGGCAATAAGATGATCGCCCAGGTAACTTGCGTCTTCCTCATCATGGGTAACTAAAATAAAGGGAATCTGCCACTGGCGGTGTAGTTTTTTCACCTCTTGCCGGAGCGATTCCCTGGTACCCTTATCCAAGGCGCTGAAGGGCTCATCTAATAAGAGTAACTTAGGTTGAACTGCCAGCGCCCTGGCCAAGGCCACCCTTTGCTTTTCGCCACCGGAAAGCTGGCGGGGGTAACGATCTATTAAGTGCCCTACACCGAAGGAGTTTAACAATTTCCCGGGGTCAACACTTGATTTAGAAATCTTCTTGGCCTTTAAGCCGTACATTACATTCTGCCTTACAGTCATATGGGGAAACAGGGCATAGTCTTGAAACAAATATCCTACGTTGCGAACTTGAGGTGACAAATTTATATGATCTGCAGATGAATATAACACCTGGTCATTTAGTTTGATAAGGCCGGAGGAAGGTTTAGCTAAACCGGCCAGACATTGCAGAATAGTGGTTTTTCCAGCACCGGAGTGTCCCCACAGCACCAATATTTCATTTTTTACTTGTAACTTTATGTTTAAATCAAAATGCCACAGTTTTTTATGAATTAGCGCCTCTAACATCACCATCACCTACTAATAATTCTGTCGCTTGGCCCAGCGGTTGACCCAAAAAATAACCAGAAAACTAAATGCAGTGACAATGGCCACCAAGGTTTGGGCAGTGGCATTATCACCGGCATCCACCGCAAAGAAGATAGCAACCGGTATTGTGGACGTCTGCCCTGGAATATTGCCTGCCACCATTAAGGTGGCCCCAAATTCACCTAAAGCCCGGGCAAAGGATAAAACCACCCCAGCCAATATGCCGGGCCAGGCCAGGGGCAGGGTGACGGTAAGGAATATCCTTACCTCACTTGCCCCTAAAGTCCGGGCCGCGTTTTCATAGTTTACATCAACACTTTTAAAGGCTGCCTTGGCACTCTGGTACATCAGCGGAAAAGCAACCACCGTTGCCGCCAGCACCGCAGCCCACCAAGTAAAAATAATCCTAATGCCAAAGCTATCCAACAGTTGACCCAACGGTCCGTTTTTGCCAATCAGCATCAACAGACCATAGCCGATAACTGACGGCGGCAATACCATGGGCAGAGTGATGGCAGATTCCAGAACATCTTTACCTGGGAACTCTCTGCGGGTCATTAGCCTTGCCAATGGTAATCCCAAAATGATCACTGCCATCACAGCAATAACTGCTGTACGAAGGGATAGTAATACCGGTGACCAGTCTGCCAGTAAGAACATAGCTTATACCCCATTACTTATTAATTGCTTTAAACCCGTATTTCTCAAATACTTTAGCGGCCTCTTCCCCTGACAGGAATGCGGCAAAATCTTCTACAGCTTCTTGATTTTTAGTATTCTTTAGTATGGCCATCGGATAAACGATCGGTTTATGGGATTCAGCCGGGGCAGCAGTTACCACTTTAATATCTTCACCCATCACAGCGTCGGAGCTATATACCATGCCTGCTGCAACATTGCCGGTTTCGACGTAGGTAAGAACCTGACGCACATCCTTGGCTAGAACAAGTTTTGGTTGCAGTTTATTCCATAACTGCATTGAGGTTAAAGCCTCTTTGGCATATTGACCTGCAGGGACAGACTCCGGAGTACCGATGCTAATTTTTTCTACTTCTGGCTTGAACAAATCTTGAAAATCTGCAATTTGACTATCCTTTTTAGCTATCAACACCAGTTCATTTCCCAGCAAATCTTGACGTGACTGTTTAACAACAATGTCCTTTTCTTCCAATACATCCATCTGCTTTTTGCCAGCTGAGATAAAGAGATCTGCCGGTGCGCCTTGCTCTATCTGCTTTTGCAGTGTGCCAGAAGCCCCAAAATTATATGTAATATTGACATCCTGATGCTCTTTAGCATAGAGAACCTTTAACTCTTCAGCCGCATCCTTGAGACTGGCCGCTGCGGAGACTGTCAAGTTAACCGGCTCTGCTTTAGCTTGATTTGGAGAAGTTGCTTGTTTATTGGTACCCCCACAACCTGTCAAGACTGAAAACATAAATACAGACATTAATATCATAGTGATAATTTTTTTCATTTAATACGCTCCTCTCTTCAATTAGTTAGCTATATAGCAGGGCTTGAATAAGATTTTGTGTAAGTAACATTTTAATGTAACTAATTAACATTTCAAATCCTTTCACACCTCTCCCTCCATATTTTATGTAACTCTAAAGAAACCTAGCATATAAAGTTCATTTTAAAACATAAATGCCCTAGCATATATGTCTAGAGCATCGGTGCACTTTTATATACGTAGAGAAACACAACGTAACATAACATTATTATAATGAAGTTATAGAAATAAACATAACGTGACTAAACGTATTATGTTAGTAATAATAAATTGTGTTATAATATTTGTCAATAGATTTGGAGGTAAAATTATGGAAGAAATTTCCTTAACACCTGAGGAAGTTGCAAAAAAGCTTAAAATCGCTAAGAATACTGTTTATGAATTAATAAAACGCGGTGAACTACCGGCCTACCGCGTTGGACGAAAAATACGTGTTGATCTGAGAGATGTTGAAAATTATAAACGACAAGGTAAAAAAGTGCAGTTGGGTGAAGATAAAAATCCGCTGGGCTTAAACAACGAAACCAGACTGGGCCTAGCTATAGAGCCAAGGATTAGTCAGCACCCCAAGGGGATTGTTATCTGCGGTCAAGATGCGTTGCTGGATGTATTATCTCGTCAGTTGGAGCGACATCCCAACGGTATCAAAGTTTTTAGGCATAGTGTCGGGAGTTTTCCGGGACTTTTAGCGCTCTATCATGAACAAGCAGATCTTGCTGCTATTCACCTATGGGACGGGGACGCCAACGTCTATAATATTCCCTATGTTCGCCACATGTTGCCCGGTATTAAGACTATTATTGTCCACCTGGCCTGTCGAATGCAGGGTTTTTATGTAACAAAGGGCAATCCTAAGGTCATCAACGATTGGGCAGACTTAACTCGGGAAGACATTAAATTTATCAATCGTGAAAAAGGTAGCGGCACCAGGGTACTTTTAGATGAAAAACTTCGTCTTCTAGGTGTCGATGGACGTTTAATCAGAGGGTATGAAGTGGAAGAACAATCTCATCTTGCCATTGCCAGTGCCGTTGCCCGGGGAGATGCAGATGTTGGCTTGGGAAATGAAAAAGTATCGATGCAGGTGCGGGGATTAGATTTTATTCCTTTGCAAAAGGAACGTTACGAGCTTGTGATCAGGAAAGAACACCTTCACAAGCCTTTTATGCAAGCACTGATAGCTGTACTACAATCTCAAGATTTTAAAAGGGAACTTAACGGCTTAGGTGATTACGACACTTCAGAAACTGGCAAGATTGTAGCTGAAGTATAGTAAGTTAAATTAATGTGATTCTCCAATGATTCTTCCCTTTCCATGGGAGACAACCCCATAAAACAGTGATCGCCCCCCAAGGATAGATGAAGAGGCCATTTATCATGCTCAAAATGAGTTGAATATTTAATTAATGCCGGGTGCAATACCCGGTTTCTTTTTGCTAAAAAACGGTAACCCTAATATGCTAATTATTATAATTGATTTATTTTTTGACTTTATTGGCCGTTCCCTTAGCATGGGAGCCAAAGAGAATAACAGAATCTATGCTTATATCTTTTTGAAGTGCTTTAATATTGTGGATCATAATAGCTACTTAGTCAGGCAATCCTTAACCACCGGTGGGCCATTGCAGAAGGGACTGTAGTTGTTCGGGCCTTCACTGAAAAGCTCCAAGCCTTAGAAAACAAAAAAACACCCTAGAAAGTCGTTACCAGGAATGGCTGATTAAACAACAGAAAGAAATCATTTCTATAGAAAAAATAGTGGAGACTTTAAACACATTTAAAAAAGCTTTAAATGTTAATGAACCACTTGTCGTAAAGCAAGTAATCGAACGGTTTGTTAAAAACGTAAATATAAAAACAGACATCATTGAAGTTAATCTTGTGGTGTCTGTGTATACGACTGGTGGAGGCGGGGGGAGTTGAACCCACCGTCCGAAGGACCGACCACAACAGGATCTCCGAGCGCAGTTTGTGATTTGGTTTCACCGCAGCGGCGACCACAAACAGCCTTCGCTACGACTATCTCGATGAATCTTACTTAACCCCTCCGAGAATTGGGATTAAGCCAGCCCGTTTAAGTGACCTTCTAGCCCGGGCCACGGGCCCAACGCAGGTAGAAGGTTAGACAGCAACTAAGCTGCTAAAGCGTATTCTTCGTTTGCATTTATAAGTGTTCCACTGTTTAACGGGTGAGTGGGATCCCGGCTCGCTCCTCTTGCCACCGCTTCCCCCGTCGAACCCATTTCGCCCCCATATATGGGTAATAGATTATCGACTTAGTAGCGTGCCTTTAATGCCCTTTCCATATCACGTTTGGCATCTCGGGCGGCAATATCTTGTCTCTTATCATGTAGTTTTTTACCTTTTACTACTCCCAAAAAAACTTTGGCCTTACCATCCTTAAAGTAAACCTTTAGGGGTACTAGGGTTAAACCCTTTTCCTTAGACTGACCCAGTAAGCGGTTAATCTCGTGCTTATGCATTAATAGCTTGCGAGTACGTTTAGGGTCGTGATTAAACCTGTTACCCTGTTCATACGGGCTTATATGCATATTATAAAGGAATAGCTCGCCTTTTTCAACCCGGGCATAACTGTCCTGCAAATTTGCTTTACCCGCCCTAAGGGACTTTACTTCGGTACCCTGCAACACGATACCAGTTTCATGGGTTTCCAGCACGTGATAGAGGTGCCTTGCTTTGCGGTTTTCCGTTACTACCCGGTCACTTGATTTAGCCATTTAAAAAAACACCTCAGTAACAATATTATAAATCGCATTTCCATGTAAGGTGCAAATGTAATGTTAACACATTTAGTGCACATTGTAAAGAATAAAGTTTATTGGTTGCTTAGCGGAGCCAGACACCGCATCGAAATTACTCTAACCCCAGATCTTTGGCAATTCCCTGCATGGCTTCCAATCCCAGGGCCATAAAGTCTTCTAAACTTAAACCTAATTCACTGCAAGAAGCAATGACTTCTCTGTTGGCACCTTTCGCAAAGGCTTTTTCGCTATATCTCTTAATCAATGATTCCTTATTAATGGCAAACAGACTTTTCTCTGGACGAATTAAAGCGGCCGCTGTAATTAATCCAGTCAACGGGTCGGTGGCGTACAGAGCCTTATCCATTAAACTGTTTCTGGGCAATCCATGCATATCATTGTGTACCTTCACTGCATAGACCACATCTTCGGGTAAACCAGCTTCGGTTAGCATTTCTGCCCCCATGATACTATGTTTATGCGGGTCATCCTTGGTATAGTCATAATCTATATCATGCAGTAAACCTGCTATGGCCCATTTTTCTTGATCTTCACCAAAATGTTTAGCTAAACCGGCCATTACTGCCTCCACTGCTAAACTGTGCTTAACTAAATTTTTGTTTTTCACGTTTTTTTTCAGTAAAGCCAATGCCTCTTCTCTATTCACCGGTAAATCCCCTTTCCTTTTTGAAAAACTTAGCTGTGGCTTTGGCTGCCCTTTGTCCATCAGCCAATAATATTTCTGCTTCCATTTCCACTATTCTGCTGCGTTCATTTTTCACGTGGGCGATGGCCGTCAGTTCATCACCGATGGGTACTGGTTTAATAAACCGCACATTCATTTCCGCTGTCACCGAAGGTTTGTCGTTTTGCCATAACCAATTTCCCATCACTTCATCTAACAAAGTGGTGATCAGACCGCCATGCATATACCCCACCCAACCCTGGTGTTCAGGCCGGGGTGTAAAGACCGCAACACATTTGTCTTCATCCACCTGCGGCAGCAATTTAAGTCCGATTGGATTATGTGGGCTACAGCCAAAGCACGGATTTTCAGGATGATCTATTTTTTCAAACAAGTTAAAATGCCCCTTTTAGTTACGTTTATCTTAATATTTTACCAAAATTAGCTATAATTTTCAATGCCATTCGAAAATACGTTCCCCCGAATAACACTATTTGTAAAAACTAAAACACCCCTTAGATTAAGGAAGTGTTTTAGTTTGCCAGTCTAGCCATTCCATCTTTTAGCTTTATCATATCGAATGCCAAATTGATCGAAAACCTTCATTACGTGATGATTAATATATCCTCTAAATTCTGGGGTTTATTATAGAAGGATACCATTGGCGGCACTATTCTGACGCCAATTCTTGATAACTTAAGCATGTATTGGTTGGGACAGGAACCAGTTTTCTAATATCAAAGCCAGGCTGCTCAGCGTAATGAACCACTTTTTGACACTTAGGTTTAGCCTCTTTACCAATATCTTTGGCATACTGTTTGCCCACCGCCCGGTGGTTAAGGGCGTGGAAGCTGCTGCGCCGTGGTAATTCCGGCAGTACGCTATAACGGGCCAGGGGTTCAAACTCATCAGTAATGGGTGGGTCAACGGTGAGCGGAACCGGGCCATACTGAGAGAGAGCGGTCACAATTTTCAAACCTAAATCGCAGGCATGCAAACCATATTTTCCAGAGGCGGATTGTGCAAGCAATTTTTCATTAACCCGATAAACACCACCCACTATCGGCTCAATGTGACCACCGTGGGTGGCAACCGCATCAAGCTCGGATACCTCAATGTTGTTTTCCTTAAGGTAGTTTTCTATAACATGGAGGCGATAGTCATATTGATCCCAGATGGTATCAAACTGCTTAAGTTCCTGAGCACTGTGTACCAGGTTAGTTTTCAGTTTGCACTGGTCATTTTCGTAGTAAGCAATTTTTGTTGAAGTAGAACCGAGATTAATTGCAACAATTTTGTATTTTTTCATGATGCCCTCCAGTAAATATAAATAAGGCTGCGCATGGTTACATTCACGCGCAACCATCAGTTGCTCATCAACTAGTTAATTACCAGCCTCAGTTAATAAACGATTGTAGTTATTTTTTACCACTTCTTGGAGATAAGCAATTTCTTCCTCACTCATACCCCTGAAGTGTTTTTGCAAATTGAGGTAGTTTTCTATTGGCTTCAGTTCCTTAGGCTTGGTGTTGACAGTAATTTTGCCGTGCTCATATTCATAAAGTATCCACGCACCTGTTTGCACAGCATTTTTGCAGACCTCAATTGACTTAGAGGCATCATATCCCCAACCAGTGGGACATGGGGCATGGATGTGCAGCAAAGTAGGGCCTTCGATATCCTTTACCTTTTGCACCTTTTTGCGCAGATCTGGGATGTTGGCAACGCTTGCTGATGCACAGTAAGGAATACCATGGGCCAGCGCTATGCGCAACAAATCCTTTTTCTGGGTTGGCTTCCCTCCTGGGGTGGTAGTTGTGGACGCACCATAGGGGGTGGAACTACTGCCCTGAATACCAGTATTCATGTAAGCCTCGTTGTCATAGCAGATATATAATACGTTGTCACCGCGTTCCATCATACCGGAAAGCGATTGCAATCCGATGTCCACTGTACCACCATCACCGGCAAAGCCAACAACTTTGGTGTGATAGTTACCCTGCACTTCATAGCCTGCCTTAATACCTGCCGCATAGGCTACGGTATTTTCTAGGTTACCTTGAAATGCAGAAACACGCATGCCTGTTTCTTTACCAAATCCGCAGAAGAGGGCAGAGCAACCGGGTGGAATGACCACTGTGGTATCTTGTCCTAGGATGTCTAGCACATTGCGGATAATCAGTTCCATACCGCATCCGGCACAGGCACTGACACCGTGTGCTATAAAGTCGTCTGCTTCGGTATTAATCCTAATCATTTGTCTCCACCTTCCTTATATTCATTGCCTCCTCTGTTCTACAGTCAATCCATGTTGGCTGATCAAACGAGGTGTTAGTTTCAGCTAAAATATCAGTAAATACCTTTTCAATGGTATCGGTGCTCACGTCTCTACCACCTAGACCACCGATATAGCTTTTAACCAGTGTTTCGCTTGACAGAGCGGCCTTAACCTCTAACCATACTGGGGCACCTTGGGCGCCAAAACCAGTGGTACGGTTAAGAACTGCCACCTTTTTAATACCGCCCATCACTTCCCGTAGCTTAGCCACAGGGAATGGGCGGAAACAAGTAATCTTCACTGCCCCAACTTTAATACCTTTATCCCGCAGCTGATCCACAACATATTTGGCAGTTCCGTACATTGAGCCTAGAGTTATGATGACTGCCTCCGCATCCTCTGTACGATAGCCCTCAACAGCAGCTTTTTTGCGACCAAACTTCTGCTCAAATTCACCAAAGACTTCTTCCATCACCTGCAAAGAATTTTGATAACCAATGGCCTGCTGGTATTTCATCTCGGTTATTTCATCAGAAGGAGTCAAGTTGTTAATTACAATCGGATTCGCCGGATCTAATACCAGATTATGCGGTTGATATTTGCCGATAAATGCATCAATCTCCGCTTGTTCTGGTAAGGCAACCTTCTGCATCGAGTGAGAAGTGAGCCACTATTTCCCACTCCTTTCATCCACCATCTCAATACATTTTCTCGGACATACATTGGCACAAATGCCACAGCCTTTGCAATAATCCCACATAATTTTCACACATTCTTCACTGTTTTCCTAAAAGATTAGAGTTCTTTTGTTTGTTCATATGCCGCTCTCGCTGAATCTGCATTTTTTTCACCAGCCTTTACTCCAAAGATTTCTTTCAGTGCACTTTCCACTGATGCGATGGAAACAATGCCAGTATGAGCTAATGCACCCAGCATTGAACCATTAGGAATCCCTCTACCAATATTGTCCAGTGCAACCTGGGTACCATCTACATAATAGACCTGGCGGAAATCATATCTTTTTGCATACATTTTTGCTGTTTCAATATCAGAGGTGTTTAGTACAAGTATGGTATTTTCATGCTTCCCTTTACTTACGTCAACGTTCTTTTCACTGATGGCATCATCCATCACCAGCACAATATTTGGTTGATAGACAAAGCAGTTAACGAGAATTGGTTTCTCGTCCACAACAATGTCGGTATAAACAGGGGCACCACGGCGTTCGTGTCCATAGGCAGGTACAGTAATTGCGTATTTGTCTTCATGGATAACGCCCTTTTAATTCTGGACCTACTAAGCAAACACGAAGAACTGGGAGCGTCTGAGGTGGCTCGACTAATGGGCATGGGAAAGAGCACTGCATTTAGATTACTCTCAACGTTGGAGGGACGCCGGTTTGTAAGCAAGACAGAGAATAACAAATACCGCCTTGGTATCCACCTAGTCTCCATTGGTTCGTTAGTCATTCATCGCATGGAGATTGTTCGGGTTGTACACCCCTATTTGTTAAACCTGTCTCAACAATGTAATGAAACCGCTCACCTAGTGGTGTGGAATGACGATACAAGGGTACAGTTTATCGATAAAGTGCAAAGTAGTTCCTCCTCCATTCGCATGGAATCAATGGTGGGGATGTGCCGCCGGGCGCATCTAACGGGAACGGGGAAGGTGCTGCTGGCATATCAAAATGAAGGGGCTATTGAGCACTACATTAAGGTGGTGGATTTTTCTCCGAAAACTGCCCATTCAATCACCAATGGAGAACAACTGCTCCAAAGTTTAGAGGAAATTCGTCGCCAAGGATATGGCTGTGATGAGGATGAAAGTGAAATTGGTTTGACTTGTTTCGCAGCACCGATTATGGACTTAAGTGGACATGCACTGGCTGCAATTAGTGTTTCCGGACCCGGTGAGCGTATGAATGCACGCAGGCAAGAACTGATTAATCTGGTGAAAATAGCAGCCGCAGAAATTTCTCAGTCCTTGCAGTAAAAAGGGGCTGTTGCAAAACCTTTTGCAACAGCCCCTTTTTGTTTTGTTAATAAAATACCTTTTGCCTTACATTTTCTTTTTCAAAACAACATCTAGGAGGAAGTCCCTAATTTCCCTAATCCGCTCATCTGTCATGCGGTACCTGGGGCCGGTTACACTCAGGCCGCCAATTAAGGTTCCTGCTAAATTCCTGGTGGGTACAGCTACAGAGCGAACTCCTAATTCGCGCTCTTCAATGTCGATGGCATAACCATTCTGGCGAATTTTCTCTAATTCTGCCAGCAATTGTTCTTTGTCCACTATCGTATTATCTGTATATTTGACCCTGGGGTAAGTGTCTAAAAAGTGATCAATTTTTGCTTGGGGTAAATTGGCCAATATCACTTTACCAACGCTGGTACAGTACAACGACGATTTTTTCCCCACTTGGGAATGCACGCTAACCGATTGGGTGCTTTCCAGTTTTTCTAAGATTACCACTTCATTCCCACTCAAGACACCAAAATGCACCGTTTCATTAAACTTATGCAAAATTTCTTCTAAAGTAGGGCGAATCAGTGTGTCTAAATTTAAGGTTGTTGAGAAAACTACTGGCCCTCTGATAATACTTTACCGATAGCGAATACTTGCCATTACTTTCATTCTGAGCGATAAACCCCTTATACTCAAGGGTAAGCAGGATTTTGTGCACCGTACTTTTAGTCAAGCCTAACTTCTTTGCGATCTCTGTAACTCCCAACTCAGTGTTATTTTCATCAAAGACTAACAGGATATCACAAGCTTTTTCCACCGAGCCAATCATATATTTTGGTTTTTCATTAGTACTATCCATCATAACATCACCCGCATCTCATTATACTATACTTTCGGCAAGTGGGCATAATCACATAGTAATCTACGACAAAATAGTTACCCCCTGAGCACAAGATACCAATCCCTGCTGCCGATAAACAGAGATTTGGAGGAATACATCGTGGCAAAGCATATATTGGTTCTTAACTTAGGTTCTTAACTTAGGATCTTAATAAAAAGGTCCACCATCCTACTCGTGTTGTTTTGTGTTGTATTATAATACTTGGTTAAATATTATGATACTGCACTTTTATAATAGTGCAAATTTTGTCGAAAACCAAGTAATTATAATTAAATTTTGAATTGTTTGCAAATTCACTTTTCTCAAAGCCTTGTGGCACACGCGTTACAGAGTTTAAATTTTACTAAGTTAAGTGTCAAAACCCCTAAATCGCTTAAAATATCACATTCACGTTACTGAAAGTGAAATAAACAGGGACTGTTGCAAAAAGCGCTGTAGGGGCAAGTTTCCATGCCTGCCCGCCAGCACAAACCTATGTGCTCAGGCGGGTCGGCGTGGAAACCGCCTCGCTACAGTAGATTTCACAACAGTCCCTGTTTATCTCTTAAATACGTTTACACTTATACTTAAAATAAAAATGCTGGGCATCAAGCAGCAAGCCCAGCATTTTTTTATTCTTATAGTCTTGTCAGTAGTGGACCAATGATCAGGGAGATGGTCCCAGCAACCTTGATCAATGGGTTCATGGCAGGACCGGAGGTATCTTTAGATGGG
This sequence comes from Peptococcaceae bacterium 1198_IL3148, assembly GCA_036763105.1. Classification (NCBI taxonomy): domain Bacteria; kingdom Bacillati; phylum Bacillota; class Clostridia; order Eubacteriales; family Peptococcaceae; species Peptococcaceae bacterium 1198_IL3148. Next base: position 284,950 of record JBAIYS010000001.1, read on the forward strand.
TCACCAACGGTGTCACCGATAACAGCAGCCTTGTGAGGCTCTGAACCTTTACCACCTAAGTTACCTTGTTCAATCCACTTCTTAGCATTGTCCCAAGCACCACCAGCGTTGGAGAGGAACAGAGCTAACAGTACACCTGTTACAGTTAAACCGGTCAAGAAACCAGCCAGTGCTTTAGCACCCAGCAGGAAACCAACCAGGATTGGGCTACATACAGCAACTAGACCAGGGAAGATCATTTTGGCGATAGCAGCTTTAGTAGCGATGTCTACGCAACGGGCGTAGTCAGGCTTGTTCTTGTATTCCATAATGCCAGGAATCTCACGGAACTGGCGACGAACCTCTTCAACCATATCAAAGGCCGCTTCACCAACGGCGCGCATTGTGCGGGCACCAACCAAGAATGGAACAGCACCACCAATGAACACACCCACCAGAACCATTGGTTCGGTCAAGTTAATTACCAATTCTTCCAAACCAAACTTATGTTTAATACCATCAACATAAGCACTGAACAGAGCCAGAGCGGTTAGCGCTGCGGAACCGATGGCAAAACCTTTGGCGATGGCAGCAGTGGTGTTACCAACTGCGTCCAGTTTGTCAGTCTTCTCACGCACTTCTGGAGGCAGTTCACACATTTCAGCAATACCACCGGCGTTGTCAGCAACCGGACCAAAGGAATCCATTGCCACAATGATACCAGCGGTGGATAACATACCCATAGCAGCCATGGCAATACCGTAGATGGACCACATTACGCCAGCCTCTGGGCTAGGTGCAAAGGATGAAACCATGGCAAATGAGAAGTAAATGGCACCGGCAAAGAACAACATTGGGAATAGTACTGATTCCATACCAACGGATAAACCGTGAATTACGTTGGTGGCCGGGCCAGATTTTGAAGCCTCAGCAATTCTCTTAACAGGTTCTTTACCAGCCGCGGTATAGTACTCTGTTAACCAACCAATGGCTACGTTAACAATTAAACCAGCAACTACAGCCAAGAAAATACCTGTACTTACATCACCGTAAGCAACCCCATTCTCAGCCACTCCATCGGCCGGGAATATTCTTTTAGCGATAAACCATGTAAATATAGCGGTTAAAATGTTAGTTATCCAAATACCAATGTTCAAAGCAGTTTGTGGGTTACCATCTTCAGATGTCCGTACAAAGAATGTACCGATAATAGCAGCCACAATACCTGCTGCACCAATTAACAATGGGAAAATAATACCTGCAAAACCAAACAGGGTGTTACCAATCAGCATACCAGCGATGGTGGTAGCCGCATAGGATTCAAACAAGTCAGCACCCATACCAGCGGTGTCACCAACGTTGTCACCAACGTTGTCAGCGATGGTAGCTGGGTTACGTGGGTCGTCCTCAGGAATACCAGCTTCTACTTTACCAACCAGGTCACCACCAACGTCAGCAGCTTTGGTATAAATACCGCCGCCAACCCGGGCGAAGAACGCAATTGCAGAAGCACCAAATGCGAAGCTGTTAATTACCAGTGGATCTCCGAAAATAATGAACAATACTGAAACACCCAGTAGACCAAGACCAGCAACGGATAGACCCATTACTGCACCAGCCTTAAAGGATACGTCCAACGCAGCAGCCAACCCTCTGCTACGGGCAGCCTCAGTGGTACGAGCGTTTGATTTAGTGGTACTGTTCATACCGATGTAACCAGCAATTGCAGAACAAATAGCACCAACCAAGAATGAAATGGCGGAAGGAGCACCTACTGGTAAGTGGCTACCTTCAGCAGGGGTAACAACAAAAGCAGCACCCCAAAGAGCAACAAAAATTACAAGTGCAAAGGGAATCAATGTTTTGTACTGGCGGTTCATGTAAGCCATAGCGCCTTCCTGGATGGCTAAAGAAAGATCACGCATCTTAGGTGTACCCATGTCGTTTTTCAAAACGCTAGCCAGGGTAACAAAGGCAAAAATTAGGGCTAAAGCACCAGCGCCAGCGGCATAATAAGCTAATGTCATATCCACTTGAACATTACCCTCCTTAATCTTTCTCTCTCTTTTTAATTTTTGTTTACCAAGCAACTAAAACTAAAGATAATACTGCGAAGAGGACACTAAGGGCCACAGTGACTCTGCCTAGCATGCCATCTATACCTTTTCTTCTGCCGCCAAACAAAGTTTCTGCCCCACCAGCGATACTACCAGACAAACCGGCACTCTTACCGGATTGAAGTAGCACAGAGGCTATCAGTCCTAGTGCAATCAGCATTTGAAGGCCGATCACAAAGCCCTTCAATAGATTCACCTCCTTGCAAAGTATAAAATTTCAACTTCATTATAACACAGGCATTCGAATGTGACAATAATAACAAACGAATATTTAGCAACAATGTTATGCCTGTATAGTTATAATATTTAAAAAGTAAAATCTGGGGGGCTTAGAAAAAGCCCCTCAGCCCTTATTTATCAAGATTGTAAAACGCCTTGCGGCCAGGGAATTTGGCCAGGTATGACAGGTCTTCTTCGATGCGCAGTAGCTGATTGTATTTCGCCACCCGGTCGGTGCGTGAAGGTGCACCAGTCTTAATTTGACCGGCATTGGTGGCCACCACCAGGTCAGCAATTGTCGAATCTTCAGTTTCGCCCGAACGGTGGGAAACCACGGCTGTATAGCCCGCACGCTTGGCCATTTCAATGGCATCCAGCGTCTCGGTGAGAGTACCAATTTGATTTACTTTAATTAAAATGGAGTTTGCTACTTTTGTAGCAATCCCTTGGGATAATCTGTCAGTGTTGGTAACAAATAGGTCATCGCCCACCAATTGTACATGCTTACCTAACCGCTCGGTTAATAATTTCCAACCGTCCCAATCATCTTCGGCCAAGCCATCTTCAATGGATATGATGGGGAATTTAGCCACCAATTGCTCATAGTAAGCAATCATTTCCTCTGCCGTTTTGGCCACCCCTTCAATCACATATTTGCCATCTTGGTACAGCTCGGTGGCAGCCACATCCATTGCCAGCGCCACATCTTCACCGGGCTTGTATCCCGCAGCGGTGATGGCTTCCACTATTACTTCCAAAGCCTCTTGGTTTGAACCCAAGTTGGGAGCGAAGCCACCTTCATCGCCCACCGCTGTATTTAAACCTTTGGCCTTCAACACTTTTTTGAGGTTATGAAATATTTCTGCACCCATACGCAGTGCTTCGCTAAAGTTTTCTGCACCAACGGGCATCACCATAAATTCTTGAATGTCCACATTGTTATCGGCATGCTCGCCACCGTTTAATATGTTCATCATGGGCACCGGCAATTCTTTACCATTGGTGCCGCCTAAATATTGATACAGTGGCAATCCAAGGGATTCGGCCGCCGCCTTGGCCACCGCCAACGATACACCCAAAATGGCGTTGGCACCCAATTTACCTTTGTTGGCAGTGCCGTCCAACTCAATCATCAACTGGTCAATACCCAGTTGGTCGGTGGCATCCATTTCCAAAATTTCTGGGCCGATGATGTCATTAACATTATCAACGGCTTTGGTAACCCCTTTACCCAAGTAGCGGCCTTCATCGCCATCCCTCAGTTCCACTGCTTCGTAAGCACCGGTAGAAGCGCCCGATGGCACCGCTGCCCTGCCCAGTGTGCCGTCTTCCAATACAACATCCACTTCCACAGTGGGGTTGCCCCGGGAATCCAATATTTCCCTGGCCCGAACATCAATAATTGTGGTATCCATTTTGTTGTTCCTCCTTTTGTAATAGGTCATTCATAATTCACAATTCAAAATTCATAATTAGTCTAGTCTTTAACTATCAAAGATTTTCCGGTCATCTCTTTTGGTTGTTCAATATGTAGTATTTCCAACATGGTGGGCGCTATGTCTTCCAGCCGGCCGGTCTTTAACTTAACCTGTTTGTATTGATTGTCGTTTATCAAAATAAATGGTACCGGATCGGTGGTGTGGGCAGTCACCGGGTTGCCCGCTTCATCTGCCATTAACTCAGCGTTGCCATGGTCGGCAGTAATCAGCACGGTGCCCTGACGTGCCAAGACCGCCCGGACCACTTGGCCCACACACTTATCCACCGCCTCAATGGCTTTAATGGCGGCATCCATTTTGCCGGTGTGACCCACCATATCTGTGTTGGCATAATTCATAATTATAACCTGATACTGGTCCAGTGCCAACTGCTCCAACAGCGCAGCGGTAACTTCATTGGCACTCATTTCGGGCTTTAAGTCATAGGTGGCCACTTTGGGAGAGGGAATCAGTACCCTTTCTTCCCCGGGATTGGCCACTTCCACGCCCCCATTAAAGAAAAAGGTCACATGGGCATACTTCTCGGTTTCAGCCAATCTTAGCTGCTGCACATTATTTTTGCTCAACACTTCACCCAAGGTATTGACCAGTTTTTGTGGTTTAAAAGCAATCGGTGCCACAATGGTTTTATCGTATTGTGTCATACAAACAAAGTGTACCCGAGGATGTTCCGCCGGACGTTTAAAACCACTAAAATCCCGATCCACAAAGGCCCGGGTTATTTGGCGGGCTCGGTCGGGCCTAAAATTATAAAAGATTATGGCATCCCCGTCCCTAACGGTGGCCAAAGGCTTGCCGTTGGGAGTTACCATCACCGTCGGTTGCACAAATTCATCGGTTTCATCCCGCCGATAGGATTCTTCAACGGCCTCCTCGGCGTGTTCCGTTTTCAAGCCTTCACCCAACACCAGCGCCCGATAGGCCCTTTCGGTGCGGTCCCAGCGCTGATCCCGATCCATGGCGTAATAGCGGCCCATGACGGTAACAATTTTACCCACTGCCAATTGGGCACACTTTTTCTCTAGCTCATCGATATATTGTTGGGCGTTGGCCGGCGGCACATCCCGCCCGTCTAAAAAGACATGAATATACACCCGCTCCAGGTTTTCCCTTTTGGCCAGCTCCAATAGGGCAAATAAATGGTTTATATGGCTGTGCACCCCGCCATCTGACAATAAACCCATTAAGTGTAGCGCACTGCCGTTTTTTTTCACCGTTTGTATGGCCGCCAAAAATTCCGGGTTGGCAAAAAAACCGCCCTCTTTTATTTCCTTAGTGATCCGAGTTAATTCTTGATATACCACCCGGCCGGCGCCAATATTTAAGTGCCCCACCTCTGAGTTGCCCATTTGACCCTCGGGCAAGCCCACGTCTTCCCCCGAAGCGCTGAGCATTGTATGGGGATAATGTTTATAATATTGGTCAATATTCGGTTTTTTCGCCAGAGCAATGGCATTGCCCTGTTGCTGATTGCTAATACCCCAACCGTCCAGAATCATTAAGACCAGGGGCTGTATTGATGGACTCAAATACCTTTCCCCCTCACTAACCCCTGGCAGATTCTTTAATAATGCCGGCAAAGCTGTCAGCCTTCAAACTGGCACCGCCCACCAGCGCACCGTCAATATCCGGTTGAGACATTAGCCCGGCCGCATTGTCCGGTCTAACACTACCACCATACTGAATGCGCACTTGATCTGCACTGGCACCAACCATACCCTTAACCACATTGCGAATAAAGGCAATCACCTGTTGGGCATCTTCGGTGGAAGCGGTTTTGCCGGTGCCGATGGCCCAAACTGGTTCGTAGGCAATGACCATATTGGCCACCGTTTCGGCGTCAAAGCCCTTTAATGCTGCCTCGGTTTGGGCACCAACCACCTGTTCAGTAACCCCCTGCTCTCTTTCCGCCAGGGTTTCACCCACACAAATTATCGGTATCATGCCATGCTTTAACACAGCGGTTACCTTTTTATTCACACTTTCATCGGTTTCGCCAAAGTACTGACGCCGTTCCGAGTGACCCACAATCACATACTTACAGCCCAATTCAGCCAGCATACCCGGGGATACCTCTCCGGTAAAAGCCCCTTCCTCTTCCCAATACACGTTTTGGGCTCCCACAGCAATGTTGGTGCCTTGGGCAGCCTCAATCACTGCTTGAATGGCAGTAAAGGGTGGACACAACACCACTTCCACGGTGGTATCGGTCACCTGACCGCTAAGTTCCTTAACAAAGTCTGACGCTTGTTGTGTATTTTTATGCATTTTCCAGTTGCCTGCTATAATCGGTTTGCGCATCTGCCTGCCTCCTCTCACCAAACATATTTTACTATATTTTTGCAAAAAGGACTCAATTTTCTGAGCCCTACACAAATTTCATTTTTATTTGTCCTTTAAAACCGCTACCCCGGGCAATGATTTGCCCTCTAAAAATTCCAACGAGGCCCCGCCACCGGTGGAAATGTGACTAATGCGATGGGCTACGCCGGTCTTTTTAATGGCTGCCGCCGAATCTCCGCCACCCACTACACTGACGGCATCGGAGTCGGCCAACGCTTTGGCCACCGATTCAGTGCCCTGGGCAAAGGCATCCTGCTCAAATACACCCATGGGGCCGTTCCAAACCACCGTTCCCGCAGCCTTAACCGCCTCGGCAAACTTAGTTGCCGTTTGGGGTCCAATGTCTAAAATCATCAAATCTGCAGGTACTTGTTCTACAGAAACCGTCTTAACTACAGTGGGATTTTCCAATGCATCAGCCACAACAGCATCCATTGGTAGCAAAAGCTCAACGCCGCTGGTTTCAGCCTGTTTCATTAGCTGCTTTGCCAAATCCAATTTGTCAGCCTCCAGCAGTGATTTGCCCACCTCTACCCCCTGGGCCTTTAAAAATGTGTTGGCCATACCGCCACCAATGATTAACGTGTTTACTTTGCCCAACAAGTTTTCAATGACGCCAATTTTATCCGATACTTTGGCGCCCCCAATGATGGCCACAAAGGGCCGCTTGGGATTTTCCACCGCCTGACCCAACATATCCAGTTCCTTTTGTAGCAGGTAACCAGCCACTGCCGGCAAATACTCCGCTACCCCAGCGGTGGAAGCATGGGCCCGATGGGCAGTGCCAAAGGCATCATTAACAAAGACATCGGCCAATTCCGCCAATTGTTTAGCAAACTGCGGGTCGTTTTGGGTTTCCTGTTGATAAAATCTGACGTTTTCCAACAAAACCACGTCGCCCGGTTGCATTTGATCAATGGCCTGTTTGGGTGCATCGCCAATACAATCGTCAACCTTCACCACCAGTTTGTCTAGCAACTCAGAAAGCCTACTGGCCACTGGGGTGAGGCGGAATTCCTCCTTCACTTGACCCTTCGGACGTCCCAGGTGGGAAGCCAAAATAACCTTGGCCCCTTTATCCACCAAGTACTTGATGGTGGGCAATGCCGCCCGAATGCGAGTATCATCGGTAATTATGCCATCTTTCAATGGTACGTTAAAATCCACCCGCACCAAAACCCGCTTACCGGTTACATCCATATCCTCTATGCTTTTTTTCGGCAACAAAATCACCTTCCACAAACCTAGTATGTATTGGCAATAAGGGCTCAAAATATGAGCCCTTATTATCCAGAATTTATTATTAGTTTAATTACATTTTTGATGCAATAAATTTAACTAAATCCAGCACCCGGTTGGAATAACCCCACTCGTTGTCATACCAAGCAATTACTTTGGCCATGTTGCCTTCCATAACCATGGTGGAAAGACCATCCACAATGGATGAATGGGGATTGCCATTGTAGTCACTGGATACCAACGGCAAGTCAGAGAACATTAAAATGCCCTTCATTTCGTTGTCCGCTGCTGCCTTTAAGGCGGCATTTATTTCTTCAACGGTGGTGGACTTTTTCAGTTCACACACCAAATCCACAACGGATACGTTTGGTGTTGGCACCCGCATCGCAAAGCCATTCAGCTTGCCTTCCAATTCTGGCAATACCAAAGCCACCGCCTTTGCAGCACCGGTGGTGGTGGGAATAATGGAAAGGGCTGCCGCCCGGGCGCGACGCAAGTCTTTGTGTGGTAAATCAAGGGTGTTCTGGTCGTTGGTGTATGAATGCACGGTGGTCATTAAACCCTTAACAATGCCAAACTTGTCACTGAGCACTTTGGCCACCGGAGCTAAACAGTTGGTGGTACAAGATGCGTTGGAAACGATGTGGTGATTGGCTGGGTCATAAATGTCATCGTTTACACCCATCACGATGGTGGCATCAGGATTTTTACCCGGTGCACTAATTACCACCTTCTTAGCACCAGCTTTCAGGTGCTTAGCGGCATCATCTCGCTTGGTAAACCGGCCAGTGGATTCCACAACGATATCTACCCCAGTTTCACCCCAGGGTAATTTTTCTGGATCAGCTTCGGCATAAACCTTTACTTCTTTACCGCCAACAATCAGCGCGTCCTCGGTGGCTTCAACCTCTGGGGCAAAGATGCCATGCACTGAATCATATTTTAATAAGTGCGCCAACGTTTTGGAGAATGTCAAATCATTTACAGCAGCAAAATCCAGTCCAACCTTTTGTTGTGGTGGATTGATGCGACGTGATTTGTGGTTAATACCAACAACTTCAAAATCTCCGGTCTCTGCTGCGGCCCTTAGAACTAAACGTCCTATTCTTCCAAATCCATTAATACCAACTCTTATGGTCATTGGTAGTATCTCCCCTTTCGGTGCGATTAATTGTTCTTTGTGACATACTATTTATTATATTTATACTATATACTACCGCATAATTCCTCTTTTGTGATACTATTAATTTAATTTTTTTACAGCCACACCAATATCATTTGCAACCGCCAACTTAATCATGCAAAATTCAACATTTGACCTTAATACCTCTTCCGTTGGCTGGTGGAAAGTATGCCCAGTTCATCCCGATACTTGGTCACGGTGCGCCGTGAGATTTGGATGCCCTTCTCTTTCAATAAATCAGCAATTTTCTGATCACTGAGCGGCTTTTTGGGGTCTTCCCCGGCCACCACTTCCTGCAGCAGCTTTTTTATACTTTCAGAGGACACATCATTGCCCTGCTGCCGTTTAATGCCACTGGAGAAAAAATATTTCATTTCAAAAACCCCTTGGGGCGTCTGAATATACTTATTGGCGGTGGCTCTACTGATGGTGGATTCATGCAGTTCTAAGCGGTTGGCCACGTCCTTTAGGTTCAGTGGCTTTAAATACTTCACTCCATAATCTAAAAATTCCTGCTGTAATTCAACTAAGGTGTTGGTCACTCGGTACAGCGTCATGCGCCTTTGCTCAATACTGCGGATCAGCCACAGAGCGGCATTAAGTTTGGTTTCCACATACTTGCGAGCATCGTTATCTTGGGATTGCTTGACAACGGATTTATAAAGGTTATTGACCCTAATCCGGGGCACAGTGACATCATTAACTAAAATTATATATTCATCCCCAACCTTCTCCACCACCACATCCGGCACAATAAATTGATTGTCATCTCGATGGGAAAAGTTCCGGGCCGGTTTTGGATCTAACATCCGAATGGTATCTGCCACCCGCTGCACTTCCTTAACGGTAACCCCAAGTTTGGTGGCAATTTTATTATATTTACCCTGGGCCAAATCCTTTAAATGTCGTTGAATAATTGATATCAGCAATGGGTTTTCTTTATTAATGCCCTTTACCTGCAGCAACAAACATTCTTCCAACGTGCGGGCCCCTATGCCCACCGGTTCCATAGACTGTAGCACTTCCAGGGCTGCCGCCACCTTGTCATCGGTGCTGTTGAGCTCATGCTTAACCTCGTCCAGGCTAATATGCAAATATCCCCTAGGGTCCAAATTGCCAATTAAGTACTTAACTATCACCGCAATATCCTTTGGACAATTGCTCATGGCCAGTTGAAAGTTCAAATGTTCAGATAAACTGGGCGCTTCGGCCACAAAGGCTTCGTAATTGTATTCTTTGTCCCGATTAATTGGCCCTCCGGAATCTCCTAAGTCACTGCTATCCTGAAAGTATTCCTGCCAATCGATATCAAACTTATCCTCATGGCCACCTGCATCAGCCTGATCCAGCCCGGCCTCTTCAACGGTCTTTTCCAACAGCGGATTCTCCTGCAACTGTTGTTCCACAAACTGGGTTAAGTCTAAGGATGACATTTGCAAAATGGCAATGGCCTGCCTCAACTCTGGGGTCATAATTAATTTTTGAGTTTGTTCTATAGATAATCCGTAACCCAAACGCAAGCTCTACCACTCCCAGTTTTATAGATTGACTAGATCAGTCCCGATAATCTATATTTACGGCACTTAAATAAAATACCAATTAACAGCAATATAGTTAACGTTACCGCCAACACCCCGGCAAACACCAGCTGGTCGGCGGCAAATAAATAAGGATGCAACCCAAGCAGATAATCCATGGCATCGTTAATTAAAAACCAAACCGCCACCACCAACACCGCCCGCACCGGTATATATAAGTTATTTAAAAACCAAATCCCTTGGATAACCATCCCCAGATGGGATAGCCAAAGCATAATCTCTGTTATCTCCACCGTTCCGTGATAATGCCAATAATGGCTCATTAAAGCCACCGCCCAAATCCCATATTTTATGCAGGCGGTAACCGCCAAGGTTTGCAAAATGGGCAATCGCCAACCGATCAATGCCAATAAAAGTGCTAAACCAAACAACGTCGTTGACAACGGGCTGTCTGGTATTACTGGCCAAAAGTAAAATTCGGTGGTTGCCAGCTGCTGACGATACCAGTAATAACCGTAAATAGAACCCAATAGGTTTATTACTACCAAAATACCCATAAACCACCACTGTTGCCAAGGGTTTTTCCATAATCGTTTCAGTAATGCCAACAAAATATAATCTCCTAACTATTCTAAATATTTTTAATTATCCGGGCGGGCACCCCGCCCACCATTACCTTGGACGGGACATCTTTGGTAACCACCGATCCAGCAGCCACGATACTGCCATCGCCGATGGTCACCCCAGCTATAATTGTGGCGTTGGCTCCAATCAGCACATCATCACCGATGGTCACTTTCCCCACTCGGTACTCGGTCACTAAAAATTCATGGGCTAAAATGGTCACATTATAACCAATAATACTATTCCGACCAATGGTGATGTAATGGGGTAAAAAGATATCAAACATGGCCATCAACCCCACTGCCGCATTGGTGCCAATCTTCATACCCAGCAAATGTCGGTATAAAAAATTCTTGACCTCCAACCAAGGTAGGTATCTACAAATGGTAATCACGATAAAATTATAAGCCGACCGAAAGAGCCCACAGATTTCGTTCATGCTGTACATAGAATTTTTACCTGTGGTCACCGGATGTGATTCTACCCTTCTCACTTAGGACACCCCATGCATTCCAATAATCTGTCTAAATCATGTACCGCCCCATCATAGGCTGCCAGCGTTTTAACGCCGGTGGTTTCTTCTATATATTGAGCCATTAATCCCCGCAAATCCACAGGCTCCACACAAACGTGATTAAAGTGAGTAATAAAACAAAGCTTCACATGGGAGCCCTGCAACAGATGGGCCAAGCCTAAAGTTGTAATGTGTCGATGCAACCACGCGTTGTGGGTGGTTACATTGGCAATTAAAACATCCACTGCCGAAAAGGCTTCTTTAATGTCACAACGATACTCCACTATATCCAGCAAATCCATCACCGGCCCTTTGTGGGGTCCCTTGCCCACTTCCACCAGCCCCTCTGGGGTGGAATATTTGCGCACATAATTGGTATCACTGGTATAGCCAATGGTCAGCTGGCCGGTATCCAATATAAAACCAAAGTTTTCGTCACTATGATAAACCTTAATCGGTGTCAACCGAACATCCTTCAGGGTGATGGGCTGTTGAGCTTGTAACCTAATCACCTGGGGGCCGCCCCGATAGCCGGCGTAGGCTGCAAATCCTTGATGATAGTAACTGATAATCCCTTCCCCATCCAGCACATTATGGGGTGCCAATAGGTGACCCCGCCGGGCGTACATTGCCCAACACATCGCCTCCACCACACCCTCGGCCCCACCATAGTGGTCCAGGTGTCCGTGGGAGATGTAAACGGCATCCAGCATGCCCAAATCTAAGTTCATTTGCTGGGCCCGCACCACCGCACCGGGACCGGGATCAACATAAATTCTCACCCCACCGGCGGCAATAATAAAGCCCGCCGTTTGGGGTTGCTGAGTAAAGGTTGCTTCTGGGTTACCCCCGGTGCCTAAAAAGATAACGCCATTACCGGTGGGCGGGGTTATCTCCCGCTTTCGGTGTCGCCAAAAGGATTGTTGTACCGCCTGATTTGTATGCTCACATAAAAAACCTTTAATATCGTTCTTCATCTAGCCCTTACCTACTTGGCCGCGCAATTTATTGGCAATGTCCTCCAGTTTTCTCATCCGGTGATTTACTCCGGACTTCCCCACCGGCGGGTTCATCAACTCACCCAGTTCCTTTAAACTGATATCTGGATTGCTAAGCCGCAGTTCGGCAGTTTCCTTTAATGCCGGGGACAGTTTACTAAAGCCAATTTTATTGTGTATGTACTTGATGTTCTCCAGTTGCCGCACCGCGGCATTGACAGTCTTATTTAAATTAGCGGTTTCACAGTTTACCAAGCGATTAACCTGGTTGCGCATATCTTTATAAATACGAATATTTTCAAATTCCAACAACGCCTCGTGGGCACCCATGTTATTTAGGCACTCCACTATTTGTTCACTTTCCTTTAAATAAACCACATACCAATTTTTGCGCACGCTGATTTTAGCACCTAGATTGGTCTTCTTCATGACATGACAAATCTCTTCGGCGTGTTGGGCGTCATTGGTGATTATTTCCAAGTGGTAATTTCCCTCGGGATTACTGATGGAGCCACCACCTAAAAATACCCCCCGCAAATAGGCCCGACGACAACACACCCTGCTTAGTTTACCTAATTTAACATCTGAGCGCGGCATTCTGAGTTCCTTGTCCCACATGCCCAATTTGGCCAGCACATTTTCCACCTCAGCATGGGGTGGAATCCGCACCAAATAAATATTGTTCTTTTTTAACCGCACTTTACGTTGTACCATTACTTCGGTCCGGAGGCCAAATAATTTTTTCACCAAAGTCAGTAACTTGCGGGCCACTGCAGCATTTTCAGTAGCTATGGTAATGGCCAGTTTTTGACCGGAAATAGAAATGCTGCCATCCATTTTCAAAATCGCTGCCAGTTCCGTTAGCTGACAACATCTCCGCGGCCCCACAACCCTGGCCAATTCATTTTTAGTAAACACCGAAAAAGACATTGTGACAACCCCTCTTTCTGCCACGTACATTATATCATAAAAGCAATGATGAATTAGGAAATAAGAAAACACATTAGCATTCACAAAGTAGTATGAAAATAAGAACGTAACAATTGTTACCCGAACATGTAGGGGGCGATTTATCGCGCCCACAAAGCAACGTTTGTATTTAGATAAAACTTATCACTATGTGCAAATGTTACGTTCTCTGGGATCGATAAACCACAAAATGCATTTGCAAGCAACAATGAATGTGTTTTCGCAAAAAACCCTAATTCAAAATTCATAATTACTCTTTAGAATAGTCTTGGATAAATTTTTTCCTTTCCGCCGGGGTCTTATTAGCAAAAATCAGTTTTAAAATAGCCCGGGCCAGTTTTTGGGAATGGTGACGCACCACATCGGTCTCCAGCACCAGATCTTCGGCCACCACCTTTACCCCCATAGACCGCAACTTGCTAATATCCGCCACCACCGGCGAGGCCTCCTCTTGTTGATATCTTTTAACCAGATGTTTGGGAATTAAACCTTTGTTGACAATAATATGGTCCACCAGTTGACCGCCATGTTGTTGGATGGCCTTTAGGTGATCACTGGCGGTAAAGTCTTTGGTCTCCCCCGGTTGAGTCATCACGTTACATACATAGACCTTCAGCGCATATGAGTTTTTGATGGCTTCCGGTATACCCGCCACCAACAGATTGGGAATAACACTGGTGTAGACACTGCCCGGCCCCAGCACAATGGCATCGGCCTCTTCCAGTGCCTTTAACGCCTGGGGCAGCGGTTGACAATTTTCCGGTTCTAAAAAGATATTTTTTATTTTTTTCCCTCTGGCCGCCAGCGAGCATTCGCCGCGCACCACCGCACCATCGGAAAATCTTGCTCCAATCACCACATTTTCCAGCGTGGAAGGCAGCACTTGGCCCCGAATGGCCAATACCTTGGATAGCGCCTGCACACCGCCATAAAAACCCCCGGATAGATCAGATAGCGCCGCGATAAATAAGTTCCCTAAACTATGTCCCGCCATCTCGCCGCCCTTAAAGCGGTATTGCAGCACATGCTCCATCAAGCTTTCTTTATCGGCCAATGCCACCAGGCAGTTACGGATATCCCCCGGTGGCAATATGCCCAACTCATCCCGCAGCCGTCCAGAACTGCCACCATCATCGGTAACCGCCACAATGGCCGTGATATTGCTGGTATATTCCTTCAAACCCTTCAGTAGTGTAGATAGGCCGGTACCGCCACCAATTACTACAATCTTCGGTCCCTTTTGCAAATATCTGCGTTTATAAATTAAATCCACCACACTGTCGTCGTCATCCCGGGATAGCTCTCCCACCACCGTACTGAAGGCCCTCCACAACCCATATCCGGCAATAATAAAACCAACTACTAAAAGCGTTGCACCAGCTAACCAGTTAGGAATACCCTTTGGCGCTATTTCTGAAATACGTTCAACTAAACCGGGAACCAGAAAACCAAAACCCACCGTAATGATGACTGTGCCCAACAAGCCCATCGTCAGCCAGCGCTTGATACCCATGCCTGGGTATAGCCATTTTAACCACGTCAACAATTACTACACACTCCGTTCTTGTTCATCAATGTCCCGGTGCCTCACTGCCACTTTGTAACCCTGTTTTCTTAAAAAGTCACCCAGCCAATTGGCCAACGTAACAGACCGATGCATACCACCGGTGCAACCAATGGCGATCATCAATGTGGCTTTGCCCTCTTTTTTATAGTGAGGTATCAAATACTCAATCAGTTCGGAAAACTTAGTTTTAAATTCAGTTGTTACCTCTGAACTACACACGTGCTGTTGCACAGCAGGATCATTGCCTGTTAAGTGCCGCAGTTCCGGCACGTAGTAAGGATTGGGTAAAAATCTCACATCCATCACCAAGTCGGCATCCAACGGAATACCATTTTTGTAACCAAAGGATATCACCGTAATAAATAAATCATAATCATCACGGGTGTCACCATAGATGCTATTTATTTCTTGTTTCAGCTGTTTTTCGCTAAGATTAGAGGTATCAATTACCCGGGTGGCTTTGCCACGCAATTCTTTAACTAAAGCTCGCTCTTCCTTAATATCTTCTAAAATTTCGCCACCGGACAACGGGTGACGCCTGCGGGATGCCTTATAACGACGCACCAGCACTTCGTCGGAAGCCTCTAGAAATAATATTTCATACTTGATGTCTTTATTATCTAAATCTGCCAACGCCGCAAAAACTGTGTTAAAAAACTCCCGGCCCCTGATATCCACCACCATGGCGGTTTTTTTCATATCGGATTGTTGACAAAGCTCAGCAAACTTCGGTATAAATGCTGGCGGCAAGTTATCCACCACAAAATAGCCTAAATCTTCTAAATTGCGCACTGCCGTAGTTTTTCCCGCCCCAGACAATCCGGAAACAATTAAAATTCTGGATTTCATCCGCTTCCTCCTCGATGCTAGTTTCGATAACATTTCAGTGCCAGGGCAATTAGACCCCGGGCCCCTGCTTTTGCTCCCAAGCGGGCCGGTACAATTTTCATCCGTGCCAACGGTGCCTGTAACGCCCGGCTTTCTATCTCCCGCTGCATTACCGGCCAAAACATTTCTTTACTGTTCATCACACCGCCCCCCAGCACCACTAACCCCGGGTTGATGATATTGATCAGGTTGGCAATGCCAATACCTAAAGCCCTGGCGGCGCCGGCAACAATGGCTTTGGCCTCATGATCGCCCTCTTGGGCGGCGGCCACCACCGCCTGGGCATCAACGGTACCCAGTTGACCCCCGGCAGCCCGAAGAACCCTTTCACCTCTGCCCTGCAGCACCAGTTCTCTGGCGGCATTGGCCATGGCGGTACCGGAAGCTAATGACTCCAAACAGCCGGTGTTACCACAATTACACAAAGGGCCGTCGGGCATGATGGTCATATGTCCAATCTCCCCGGCATTATCAGAGGCCCCGTGATAGATTTGGCCATTAGTAATGATGCCACCACCAATGCCGGTGCTAACAGTGACGTAGATCATGTCCCTTTGGCCAACACCGGCCCCATAGACATGCTCACCAAAGGCAGCGGCATTGGCATCATTCTCCACCAACACCGGTACCTGCAGTTTGTTTTCTAATATTTGTTTCAGGGCCAGGTTTGTCCAAGGCAAGTTGGGGCAAAAGTATACCCAGCCATTGGCCACATCAACTGGCCCCGGTACACCCACTGCTACCGCCAACAGGCCCCCCCTTACACCAATCTGCTGTTGCACAGCGGTAACGGTTTGCACCACCCGTTCCATTACCCCTTCGGCGCCCTCATCGGCCATGGTCGGCACTGTCACCTCAGCCAACACATTGCCCAACGGGTCCGCCAGCATGGTTAATATTTTAGTACCCCCAACATCCACGCCAACCACATAGTTCATAAACATTCACCTTCAAACTAGCCATTCATAATTCATAATTCTAATTCAATGTTTATCAATGGGTAACACAATCAATATACCCCACAAACCTATGTCCTATGTAAGACATTTAGGCATTTAGGTAATTAATCAGCTAGCACCAATTTCTCCAGCACCTTGGCCACTCCGTCCTCCTCATTGGAGTCAGTGATGTAGTCGGCAAGGGTTTTAATGTGATCCCGGGCATTGGCCATCACCACTGCCATGCCGGCATATTCCAGCATTTCCACATCGTTGTCGCTATCTCCAATGGCCATTACCTCATGCTGTTGCACATTAAAAAGCTCTGCCAGCTTAGCCAAGGCATAGCCCTTGGTGGCTTTGGGGTGAGAAAACTCCAAAAAGGTTGGTTTGGATTTACAGACGTGTAAGCGATCACGATAAATGGGTTCCATAATGCCCTTTAGATCATCTATCTGAGATTCGGTACTGATCACCACAATTTTAGTGGGGGGTTGTTGTAAAAACGCCACTAAATCCCCCACCGGATTGAGATCCACCCCACAAATGCGGGCGTAATCCAGCCCTACGGGCGTCACCTTTTCCACATAAAGCTTGTCATCGGTATAGACATTGATATGGTATCCGCATTTTTGTACATCGGCCACCACCTGCCGGGCCAACTCCAACGGAATTGTCTTGTGGGCCAACACTTCACCCGAAAGGGCATTTTTAACCAACGCCCCTTGGTAAGTAATCAACGGTAAATCAATGCCCAACTGCATGGCATAGGGGTACGCAGAACAAAACATTCTGCCGGTTGACAGCGTAACATGTATGCCCTTTTCTCTAACCCGACGCACTGCCTGCAGAGAGCGTTCGGTTATTTCTAACCGGTTGTTCAACAAGGTGTCATCCATATCTATTGCAATTAATTTATATTTGTCCATTTTATCCTCCCGTTATTTACTTACCATCATTCTATTGTTTAACGGTTTTTTCCTGCCTAAAGAAGTTATAGACCGCCTCCGCTGCCTTGCGGTTCATGCCCGACACACTCTGCAATTGATGCAAGTCGGCATTTTGAATATTGGCCAACGTTTTAAACTCCTGCAGCAGCGCCCGCTTGCGCACCGTGCCAACGCCCTCTATCTCGTCTAGCAACGATTTAAGATTCCGTTTCGTCCTCAGCGACCGGTGATAGGTGATGGCAAAGCGGTGCGCTTCATCCCGCAACCGCTGTACCAGGTATAAAGCTTGGGAATTGCGGGGTAGCACAATGGGCTCACTACTACCTTCCGAAAAAAGCAACTCCTCCTTCTCCGCCAAACCAAAGGTGGGAATATCGTCCACCCCCAGCGAACGCATCACCTCCCGGGCAGCAGACAACTGCCCTTTACCACCATCTATAATGACTAAGTCTGGGAACCGATGAAATTTGGCTTCCTTGGTGGAAATTTGTCCGGTTCTAATTAATTTTTGTTCTTCCAACCCCCGGGTAAACCGGCGGGTCAACACCTCCTGCATCGAGGCAAAGTCATTGGGGCCCTCCACCGTCTTGATTTTAAAGCGCCGGTACTCTTTATTATTGGGCTTACCCTCCTCAAAAACCACCATCGAGGCCACCTGCTCCGTCCCTTGGGTGTTGGAAATATCATAACATTCCATGCGGTACGGGGGCTTGGGCAAAGATAACGCCCGGGCCAAATCAGCCATCGCCCCGTCCAAACGATCCTGGGCTAAGCCCTCCAACTCAATTTGTTGTAGCACCAACAGCGCATTTTTAGCGGCCATTTCCACCAGTTTTAGTTTTTCACCCCGTTTTGGCGTTCTGACCGTCACCTTAGAGCCCCGCTTTTGGCTCAACCATTCCCCCATCACCTCTGCCTCGTCAGCAATATCTTCGGACAACAGCACCTGTTTGGGGATAAAGTCCACTTGGCTATAATACTGCTTTAAAAATCCCGCCATCACCTCCGCCCGACTAAGGTCATCGGTGTTTTTCAGCATGTGGTGTTCCCGGCCAATCAATTTTCCGCCCCGGATAAAAAACACCATGGTACACACCTCACCCTGCCCCCGGGCCATGGCCACCACATCCTGATCTTCCAAACCCTCGGAAACAATTTTTTGTCTTTCCATCACTTTGTTAATGGCCTGCAATTGATCCCGCAACTGGGCGGCCCTTTCAAAATCCAACTCCTCAGCCGCCTGATGCATGCGTTTTTCCAGGCGTTTAACTAAGTCATCCTGCCGCCCTTCCAAAAACATCACAATCTCATTAATGGTGCTGCGGTACTGTTCTTTATCCACATTTTTAGTGCAGGGCGCCAAACACCGCTTGATATGATAGTTTAAGCAGGGCCGGGTGCGGGAGGCAAACTGCTTTTGACTGCAGGACCGGGAAGGAAACAATTTCTTTAACAGTTTTAGCGTTTCGTTCATCGCCCCCACCTGGGTATAAGGCCCAAAATACCGAGAACCATCCTTCACCAGCCGTCGGGTGGTCAGCACCCGGGGGTAATCCTCGGCCAGCGTCACCTTGATGTAGGGATAAGTTTTATCATCCTTTAACAACACATTATAGCGGGGTCGATATTCTTTAATTAGGTTACATTCCAGGATTAGCGCTTCCACTTCCGAGTCGGTCACAATGTATTCCAAATCGGCAATGTGCTCCACCAGCGCTTTGGTTTTAGCAGAATGCTGGGCCCCCTGTTGAAAGTAGGAACGCACCCGATTCTTCAACGACACCGCTTTACCAACATATATCACGTCACCATCGCCATTGCGATAGATATATACACCTGGTTTTGAGGGAAGATGTTTAAGTTTTTCATCCAGTTTCATAAAAAATGACACCTCTTTCCATCATTATAAACATTATACTCATTGACAACACCCACGCAAAAGATTTAAAATTTTGTAAACAAGTAAGTAACTGGTTAGTTACCTAGCCAAAGGCGAAGCCTTTGGCAATTTTGAATTATAAATTTTGAATTGAATTAGTTAAGTAGGGGCTGATTTCCACGCCAGCCCGCAGAACAAACCTACGTTGCTTTGGCGGGGCGGCGTGGAAACCGCCGCCCCCTACCAATTAGGATGAGAAAACAAATGCAGGTGGCTTTTGCAATTGCTTCATAAACAAAGGATTAATTAAAAACCTGACACCTGCTGCAGGTAGCGAACGATATATAGTTGAGCAGCGAACCGAACTTAGCGAAGGAGGCCGGCGAAATCTATCCTTAGTGAGCGGTGCAGCAGGTGGCAGGTTTTGCCGTAACCCATACCCAACAGCAAAGTAAATATCAAACCACAGCAAAAGACACCGGTATCTCAACTAGCCAAAGATAAATTTAAGGAGGCCACAAATGGCTAAGGAGCGCAATGCAGAGGAATCTAGAAATCGCATTATCACTGCGGCGGAGGAGATTTTTGCCGACAAGGGGTTGGACGGAGCCCGGGTAGATGAAATTGCTGCCGCCGCCCAAATCAATAAGCGCATGATCTATCATTACTTTGGGGGTAAAGAAGAGCTTTATATCGAAGTGATGCGCAACAATTACAACAAAATATTAGAAACCCTGCACCGGGCCAACATCAGAGGAAATGCCCTAAACAAAGTAACCCAGTTTATTAAAAATTACTTTTACTTTCTGGCGGAAAACGAAAAATTTGTTCGATTAATCCATTGGGAAGCTTTACACGGCGGGCGCTACTCCCGCCAAATATTGACCGATATCTCCAAAGCAATTATGCCGGAACTAATGCAACTGTTGGAAGAGGGGGTTCAAGAGGGGTCCATCCGCGAGAATTTGGATATCCGGCACTTAATTATCAGCATCAACGCCATCAACATGATGTATTTTTCCCGGCAAGACGTCTTTGATTTCATGTGGGAACAAGAACAGGATGTAACTGCCCCTAAGGCGCTGGAAGAACGGCTGCAACACATCCTGGATTTTACCTTTAACGGCATCCTCAATCACAAAGCTATGGAGGGATAAACTATGGATACCAATTCTTTCACCGCCATTGAGAAGAACAAAAAGCGGACGCTGATTATCCTGTTGGTCATTATCGCCATCACCGCCCTAATATTTACCGGTTACCGCTACCAAAACAACAGCACCCAAGCCCAAGAACAAGCGGACTTGTCCATCACTGGCACCATTGAAGCCCGCAGCGCCATAGCCTCCTTTAAAGTGCCGGGCAAATTGGAGACGCTGCTGGTGGATGAAGGGGCCAAGGTAGAGGCAGGCCAAAAACTGGCCACACTGGAAAACAGCCAACTGCAGGCTAAACTAACCCAGGCCGCCGGGGCAGCCCAAGCGGCAGCGGCCCAAGCTCAACAGGCCCGAGAGGCCATTACCTTAACTGAACAGCAGGTGGAAACCACCATTGCCCAACTGCAGGCTAAGGTGGAGCAGGCAGAAGTGGGTTTAAAAAACGCCCAGCAGCTTTACGATCGCATGACGGTGCTACATAACAGCGATGCCATTTCCCAAAGTGATTATGACCAAGCAGTGAATGGTTATCAGTTGGCCCAAAGTCAGTTGGCCGAAGCCAAGGCTGCCCTTGATCAGGCCATTGCCTCCCGCACTAAAGTAGCCACCGCCCAGTCTGAGTATCAAGCGGCACTGGGACAAAGCCAGCAGGCCCAGGGGGCGCTGCATGAGGCCCAGGCCTACTTAAACGATGCCACCCTAAAGGCACCGATAGCCGGTTATATCACTCAGAAATATTTGGAAGTGGGCGAAATGCTCAATGCCGGCACCCCGGTTTTTGAAGTTAGCGACCTTACCCACCCCTATGTCAAAGTTTATATCAGCGAAGATAAGATTGGCCGGGTTCACCTAAACCAGCAAGCGGAAGTTAAAGTGGACGCCTTTCCCAATCAAGTTTTTAAAGGCCAAGTGGTGTGGATCAATAACGCCGGGGAATTCGCGGTGAAAAAGGCGGTCAATGAACAACAACAGCACGATGTCCGCAGCTATGAAGTGAAAATAGATGTGCCCAATCCCGATTTATTATTAAAGGTGGGCATGACTGCCACGGTAAATATATTGCAGGAGGCCGAATAAGCCATGGAGCCAGTAATCTCTGTCGATAACTTGGTGCAAAGGGTGGGGAAAAAAATCATTCTCAACCAACTGTCCTTTGAGGTCTATGCAGAATGTTTCGGCGTCTTTGGCACCCGGGGCACCGGCAAAACCTCTTTACTACATATCTTAGCGGGCATAGATAAGTTTAAATCCGGCCAAGTGACGGTGCTGGGGATGGATATTAATCGCAGCGAAAGGTATAAAAATCACCTGGGCCTGGTGACCCAACAACCCAGTTTATTCCCGGATTTAAGGGTGGCCGAAAACTTGGACTTTATCGCCACCCTGAAAAATGCCAATAAATGTAATATCAATCCGTTAGTCGAACAATTGGAGCTGGAACCGTTCTTGGGCCAGCCCATTAAAGGGTTGGAGGCGGGGGTTTATCAGCGACTGGCTTTGGCCTGTGCTCTGCTCAACCACCCACAAATTTTAATTGTCGATCAGTTGATTGACGATATAGACATCTATTCCCGCCGCCTAATGACTCAAGCCATAAGCAACTTCTTAGCCCAAGGCCATACCTGTATCTGGGGGTTCAGCAACCCGGAATATTTTAAACTGATGGATCGGGTTGCCTGGTTAGAGGGGGGCCAAATTACCCTTTACGCCGGGGACGCCGCCCAACAAAAATGGCAGCGGCAACTAAACTCTGGCCACCGCGGTGAAGACGATGCTTAAACAATGTCTGACCATTATGTACCGAGAAATTTTCTATATGTGGCGGGACAAAGGGCTGCGCTATATATTATTGCTGGGCACACTGCTGGGATTACTGCTGTTCGTTGGCACCTACAACGCCCAAGTAATTAAAGATATTCCCACCGCGGTGGTGGACTTGGATCACTCCGCCGCCAGCCGGGACCTAATTGATAAACTGACCGCCGCCGAGTACCTAAACATCACCACCTACCCCGACAGTTATCAACAGGCCCAGCAACTAATTGCCCAAGGCCGAGCCATGGTGGCGGTGGTGATTCCAGAAAACTTCGGCCGGGATGTTTCGCTAGGGCGGCAGACCACCATTTACACTGCCATTGATGGCAGCAACATTGTCTATGCCACCAATGCCAACACCGCCATCCTCACCGTCACCCGGACGGTCAGTGCCCAAGCGGGAGTGAAAAGGTTACTAACCAGCGGCATAGCCCATTCCCAAGCAGAGGAGGCTTATCTGGGGGTCAGCCAAGTGGAAGAACCTTGGTTTAACCCCACCCAGAACTATGCTTATTTTTTAGTGCTGGCATTAACGCTCAATATTTGGCAACAATGTTGCACATTGCTGGCCACCACCAACGTCATTGGCGAAACCGGCAACCGCAGTTGGTATCAATTTAAGTCCATTGGTTTTTCTAAAGCCAAGCTATTTATCAGTAAATCCATCGTGCACATCATCACCTTCATGTTGTTGGTTATGCCAGTCTATTTATTGTGTTTCACCGTGTTAAAAATGCCGCTGGATCAGCACTTAGGCACATTGTTACTCTTTACGCTGGTGTTTGCCATCAGTATACATAGCATCGGCACGTTGGTGTCCAGCTTTGCCAGAAATGCCGTGGATGCCACCAGATTTGGTATGATCATTGCCCTGCCCTCCTTTGTGCTATCGGGTTATACCTGGCCGTTGGAGGCAATGCCCCATTGGATTCAATGGTTGGCCAAACTGCTGCCCCAAACCTGGTTTTTCCAAGGCTTTAACCTGCTGGCCTTTAAGGACCCCAGTTGGCCGTCGGTGGCGCAGCACTTCGCAGTGCTGCTGTTGATAGCTGTGATCTGTTACAGCGTGGCAACAATCTTCGTTTGGCGACGCAGTTAGGGGGGGACTAAATTGCGACAAATACTAAACATCGCTTGCTATGAAATGTATCATATCGTACGGGATCGGATATTATTGTTGATGGTATTCTTAGTTCCCCTGTTATATGCAGTGGTGCTGGGAGCAGTCTACATGACCGGCATTATCAGTGCTGTTCCGCTGGGCATTGTGGATTTAGATCGGTCCTCCTTCAGCCGGGAAATTGTCAGCGCCTTTGAAAACAGTCCTCACTTTGCGGTACAACAACAAATAGAAACCTACGATCAGTTGGAAAGGGCAATGAATGATGGCACCGTCAAGGCGGGAGTAGTGATTCCGGAGGATTTAAGTGCAGTGACCGCCCAGCACCGCAACGGTAAGGTGTTGACGGTCTATGATGTTTCCAACTTAATTTGGGGATTTAATACCCGGAAGTATTTGATGCAGGTGGTTAATGAGGTTAACGCCAATCACACCGCCAGTTACTTGGCCGGATTAGGTTACACCGAACAGGAAATCCAAAACACGTTAAACACCGTGGCCAGCAATGTGGAGGTTTGGTATAACCCCACCTACAGCTATGCCACTTACATGTTTCCCGGCTTATTGCTGATGATTATTCACCAGTTGGGCCTGTTGACCACCAGCCTGTCCATCACCCGGGAAAAGGAGCATAACAGTTGGCTGCAATACCTCAGTGCCTCGGTGCCTAAGGGGAAAATTTTCATCGGCAAGTCACTGCCCTACTTTATCGCCAACTTTTTTAACTACGGATTGCTGATTTGGTTTGCCACCCATTTTATTGGCGTCAAAATTGGCGGGTCGCTGGGTTTAGTGGTGCTACTCGGCCTAATTTTTAACATAATCATTACCTCGCTGGGGTTCTTCATTTCAGTGCTGGCACCCAACTCGCTGCAGGTAACCAGATACATCATGTTGCTTTCGGTGCCGATGTTTATGATCTCCGGTCTCACTTGGCCCCAAACTCAAATACCAAAGGTAATTAATTATCTGGCCAACCTACTGCCCTTCACCTGGATGGCCAACGGTTTTCGAGCCATCACGCTAAAGGAGCTGGGCATGCAGTATGTCAGCACCAGTCTATTGGTATTAACGGCCATGGCGGTGGTAGCGCTGGTGCTGGCCCTAAATTTCAGCAAACGAAGAAAACCACCTCAGCAACCGGGGTTGACGGTCAATTGCGGCACCAGTTACCCCAGGCGGTTGGGTAGGTAACTTTCATCATTACAGACAAATGTAGGGGTTCGATTTATCGATCCCATAAAAGTAACCTTTGCCCATGGAGAAACTCTCTGTTTCACAGGCAAAGGTTACTTGGCGGGCTTGATGAACCCAGCCCCTACGCGTTCGTTTAACATTTGTGATGGAAACACTATTTTGGTTTTACTGGGCGGCCATCATTTCTGCTGCCATATCCTCCGCGTCCTGCGCCTCGAACTTGGCGCTTCGCTCTTTGTCCCGTTCCAATACTGGTTTTAGGTACTGACCGGTGTAGGATTGTTGTACCTGCACCACCGTTTCGGGACTGCCGGTGGCCACCACTTGTCCGCCCTTATCGCCGCCCTCGGGACCCAGGTCGATGATGTGGTCGGCGGTTTTAATTACATCTAGGTTGTGCTCAATCACCACCATGGTGCTGCCGTTGTCCACCAACCGGTGTAGCACCTGCAACAGCCGATCGATGTCGGCAGCGTGGAGTCCGGTGGTGGGCTCGTCCAAAATGTACATGGTTTTGTCGGTGGAGCGGCGGGATAACTCGGTGGCCAGTTTCACCCGCTGGGCTTCCCCGCCGGACAGTTCGGTGGCCGGTTGCCCTAAACGAATGTAGCCCAAGCCCACATCCTGCAACGTCTTGATCTTGCGGTGAATCTTGGGGATGTTTTTAAAGAACTCCACCGCTTCATCCACACACATATTTAAAACGTCGGCAATGGATTTGCCTTTGTATTTGACCTCCATAGTCTCCCGATTATAACGGGCCCCTTTACAAACCTCACAGGGCACGTAAACATCCGGCAAAAAGTGCATCTCAATTTTGATAATGCCATCGCCCTGGCAGGCTTCACAGCGGCCGCCCTTGACGTTAAAACTAAACCGTCCCGGCTTATAGCCCCGCATCTTAGCCTCGGGCAATTGGGCAAACAGCTCCCTAATATAGCTAAACACGCCGGTATAGGTGGCTGGGTTGGAGCGCGGTGTCCTACCAATTGGTGATTGGTTAATATCTATCACCTTATCTAAGTGCTCTAAACCTTGAATTTCCTTAAATTGACCCGGGCGATCTTTGGCCCGGTGTAATTTTTGGGCCAAGTGCTTGTAAAGCACCTCATTGACCAACGTACTTTTACCGGAACCGCTGACGCCGGTAACACAGGTAAATACACCCAGCGGAATGGAGATATCCAGATCCTTTAAATTGTTTTCCCGGGCGC
This sequence comes from Peptococcaceae bacterium 1198_IL3148, assembly GCA_036763105.1. Lineage (NCBI taxonomy): Bacteria > Bacillati > Bacillota > Clostridia > Eubacteriales > Peptococcaceae > Peptococcaceae bacterium 1198_IL3148. The sequence continues at coordinate 310,897 of JBAIYS010000001.1, forward strand.
CAATAATTTTCAGTTCTTGGCCGTTGCCCTGCCGCCGCTGCTGAGGAACCGGAATCACCTTGCGACCACTTAAATATTGGCCGGTAATGGATTGCTCATCGGCAATTATTTGTTGGGGCGTGCCGGCGGCAATCACTTTACCACCCTTTTCCCCCGCCGCTGGGCCAATATCAATCACGTGGTCTGCAGCCAAAATGGTGTCTTCATCGTGTTCCACCACGATCAGAGTATTGCCCATATCCCGCAGTCGTTCCAGCGTCTTAATCAACCGCGTGTTGTCCCGCTGGTGTAAGCCAATGCTGGGTTCATCCAGCACATACAACACTCCGGTCAAACCAGAACCAATTTGGGTGGCCAAGCGAATCCGTTGGGCCTCACCGCCGGAAAGGGTGCCGGCCGCCCGATCCAAGGTCAAGTAATCCAAACCCACATTAACCAAAAAGCCTAAGCGCTCTTTAATTTCTTTCAGGATTTGCCGGGCAATCATCTGCTCTCGCTCGGTAAACTTTACTTCTTGAAAAAACTGTTGTAGTTTAACCACCGACATGGCAGTAATTTCGGTAATGTTTTTGCCGGCAATCAGTACCGACAGAGCCTCGGGCTTTAATCTAGCCCCTTTACAAACAGGGCAAGGCTTAACAGTGATGTATTTTTCCAAATCATCCCGTCGATAGTTAGACGTGGTTTCTTTATACAATCGATTCAGGTTGTTAATTACCCCTTCAAAAACCGCACTGTATTTATAGCCATCGCCAAAGACAAAGTTAATCTTCTCTTTACCAGAGCCATAAAGCACTCGCTCCAGGTCTTGGGGGTTCATTTGCTCCACCGGCACATCCAAACTAAAGCCATAGTGCTCCGCCACAGCTTGCAAAATACTTTGGCTGTTGAAGCTTTTATACCAACCCTTAATGGCTCCTTCGGCAAGGGATATACTTTTATCCGGAATTACCAGATCCGGGTCGATTTCTTCATTAAAGCCCAAACCGGTGCAAGTGGGACAAGCACCAAAGGGACTGTTAAAGGAAAACAGTCTGGGGGTAATTTCGCTAATGCCAATGCCACAATCGGCACAGGCAAAGTTTTCACTAAATACCAAGGGCGAGCCGTCCACAACATCCACCGTCACCACTCCCTGGCCTTCCTTAAGGGCAGTTTCCAACGAATCTGCCAGACGTTTTTCAACCCCCTCCCGAATGGCCAAGCGGTCAATCACTATTTCAATGGTATGCTTTTTGTTTTTTTCCAGTTTAATTTCGGCAGTGGCTTCCTGCACTTCGCCATCCACCCGTATCCGTACATAACCACGTTTTTTTATACCCTCAAGGATTTTAACATGTTCACCCTTTTTCCCCCGCACCACCGGTGCCAGCAGTTGGATTTTAGTGCGTTCCGGCAGTTCCATTAACTGGTCCACCATCTGCTGTACCGTCTGTTGGGTAATGGGCTTGCCACATTTGGGACAGTGGGGTTGCCCCACCCGGGCATACAACAAACGCAGGTAATCGTAAATTTCTGTCACTGTACCCACCGTACTGCGGGGGTTTTTACTGGTGGTTTTCTGGTCAATGGAAATGGCCGGCGATAAGCCTTCAATGTAGTCCACATCGGGCTTATCCATTTGACCCAGAAACATCCGGGCATAGGCCGACAGTGACTCCACATAGCGACGCTGCCCCTCGGCATAAATAGTGTCAAAGGCCAACGAACTTTTGCCCGAACCGGACAAACCGGTAATTACCACCATTTTGTCCCTGGGTATCTCGATGTCAATATTTTTCAGGTTATGGACACGCGCGCCCTTAACCACAATTTTATCCAGCATGTCTGTCCTCCAGTTTGTAGAATTATCGCCTAATTCGCAGGGAGCGGTTTCCACGCCGCCCCGCCAACCAATTCAAAATTCCTAATTCAGAATTCCACTCCTACTCCTCCATCACTTCTGAAAAGGCCGGCTGGGGGTTTTTGACGCCCCGCAATCTCAGCCGCAATTCGATTAAGCTGTCCCGCAGTTGGGCGGCCTTTTCGAATTCCAGTTCCCGGGCAGCCTGTTTCATTTCCTTTTCCAGATCGGCAATCAGTTTTTTCAGGTCCTTTTTGGTCAACTTATCTACCTGCTTGCCGACGGTATATTTAGCCGGGGTCTCGGCAACTTTAGTGGCCTCTATAATATCCCGCACCGCTTTTTGCACCGTTTGCGGCGTGATGTTGTGCTCCTTGTTAAAGGCCATTTGAATTTCCCGCCGCCGTTCAGTTTCACCAATGGCCTTTTCCATCGACTTGGTCATTTTGTCGGCATACATAATCACTTTGCCTTCGGCGTTGCGGGCAGCCCGGCCGATGGTTTGAATCAGCGACCGCTCACTGCGCAAATAGCCCTCTTTATCGGCATCCAAAATGGCCACCAAAGTCACTTCCGGCAGGTCTAAGCCCTCCCGCAACAGGTTAATGCCCACCAACACGTCAAACTCGCCCAAGCGCAAGTCCCGCAAAATCTCCATCCGCTCAATGGTACCAATGTCGGCATGCATATAGCGCACTTTGATGCCATGTTCTTTAAAGTAATCGGTTAAATCCTCGGCCATTTTTTTAGTTAAGGTGGTTACCAACACCCGCTCTTTGCGTTCCACCCGCTGGCGGATTTCGCTTTCTAAATCATCAATCTGTCCCTTGGTGGGGCGCACAAATATTTCGGGGTCCACCAAACCGGTGGGACGAATAATTTGTTCCACAATCTGCTGACTGTGCTGCATTTCATAAGGCCCCGGTGTGGCCGATACGTAGATGCGCTGACCCACCTTTTGTTCAAACTCCTCAAACATCAATGGGCGGTTATCTAAGGCCGAAGGCAGGCGAAAGCCATGTTCCACCAAAGTCAATTTGCGGGACCGGTCTCCGGCATACATACCACCCACTTGGGGAATGGCCACGTGGGATTCATCGGCAATTAACAAAAAGTCATCGGGGAAAAAGTCCAACAAAGTATAGGGTGGCTCGCCCGGGGCCCGACCGGTCAAATGGCGGCTATAGTTCTCAATGCCGCTGCAATAGCCCACCTCCTGCATCATTTCTATGTCATATCTGGTCCGTTGCTCTAAGCGTTGGGCCTCCAGCAGTTTGTTCTGATCTCTCAGTTCCTTTAATCTTTGTTCCAATTCTTCCTCAATGGTGACAATGGCCCGCTCCATTTTGGCATCTGAAGTGGCGTAGTGGCTGGCTGGGAATACCGAGATATGATTCCTTTCTCCCAGCACCTCGCCGGTAAGCACATCAAATTCCACCATCCGATCAACTTCATCGCCAAACAGTTCTACCCGCAAACCCTTTTCGGTGGCCGAGGCGGGGTAAATCTCAATGATGTCTCCCCGCACCCGAAAGGTTCCCCGGGTAAAGTTAACGTCATTACGGCTATATTGAATATCCACCAGTCTACGCAAGATTTCATCCCGGTCATACACATTGCCGGTGCGCAATGACAACACCAGGTTGGAGTATTCCTCTGGGTTACCTAAACCGTAAATGCAAGAAACACTGGCCACCACAATGACGTCCCGCCGCTCAAACAGCGCACAGGTGGCCGAGTGACGCAATTTATCAATTTCATCGTTCAGGCTGCTGTCCTTTTCGATATAGGTGTCGGTTTGGGGAATGTAGGCTTCCGGTTGATAATAATCAAAGTAGCTGACAAAGTACTCCACCGCATTGTTGGGAAAAAATTCCTTAAACTCACTGCACAGCTGAGCCGCCAAAGTTTTATTGGGCGCCAACACCAACGTCGGCCGATTTTGATCAGCAATTACGTTGGCCATGGTATAAGTCTTACCAGAACCGGTAACTCCCAGTAAGGTTTGATGTTTTAATCCCCGGTCCAGCCCATCGATTAGTTGCCCAATGGCCTTGGGTTGATCACCTTGGGGGGTGTATTCGGATTTAAGTTGAAAATCCACGAGCAATCACTCCGTGATTTTAATTTTAATAACACAGCTAAATAACCTTTGCCAGTTGAGACTGCGGTGCCTCTTGCTATCAGTTACGGTTAAACCCCAACATCTGCTGCACCGCTCACTTTTAGATAGTTTCTTGATATTAAAATTATACCATTGCAGTCAAGTTTTCAAGACCTATCTAAGCAAAAATTTTAGGGCTCATTAAATGAGCCCTAAAATATATTATACATGTAGTTATTAACGTAATCCATGGTAGATAGTACATATTTCGAGATGTAAGGGCTCAATTCATTGAGCCCACCAAATTTGGTATGGCAACTTTATTCCAACGGCTGGAATCAGGCACCACCAATTATAATTCAAAATTCATAATTGCTTATTGCCCACCTTGCCCGCCGCCCTGTTGCTGACCGCCACCTTGTTGCCCTTGTTGCCCTTGCTGTTCCTGTTGTTGTTGGCCACCGGCTTGGCTTTCGATGGTTTGTACTTCACCATCTATTTGTACTTCCACCGTTTCACCTTCTTTGGTGGTGATCTTTAGGGTGGTCTTTTGTTGTCCCTGACCCTGCTGCTGGCCAGACTGTTGTTGCCCCTGTTGTCCTTGCTGACCTTGTTGCTGCTGACCTTGTTGCTGTTGACCTTGTTGTTGCTGACCTTGTTGTTGCTGACCTTGTTGCTGTTGCTGGCCTTGCTGTTCCTTCATTCTATCTTCCAGCAGGTAGGCATTTTCCTGTTGAATCAGCCTTGGGGGCACAATTTTGGTCGGCACTGTATAATCACCGTTATTTATTCTGGTGTCATAGTCAAAGGGTTTGCCCTCGGCTAAATCCTTGGCCGCCTGGTAAGCCAGTCCCGCCAACATGTCCGGCCGATTATCCACCTCGGCATCGTGTTCGCCACTGGTCAATGCCTTTACTGCTTTGGGATCTGCCCCGGCACCAACGGTAACCACCCGCCGTTCCATACCCATTTGCTTTAACACTTCCACCGCCGCCATGGCTAAATTGCTGTCATTGGCCAAGACGGCATCGATATCACTATTTTGAGCCAACACCTGCTGCATCGTCATTTTGGCTATATTGGCATCCCAACGGGGGTGTGGTTGCGATAACACCACATCAATGTTTTCTATACTTTGCAGCGCAGTGTTTACCGCTGCGGTAATGCCCTGGGCCATTTGATCATTGCTGTCCCCTTCCAACACCACCACTTTAATGGGTCCACCATCCTGAATGCCCATGGCTATCTGCTGCTCGTCTGGAATGATCAGCTGCTGTTGTTGCTGCCCTTGTTGACCGCCCTGCTGGCCCTGTTGCTCACCCTGTGGTGATTGTTGTCCCTGCTGTTGACCCTGTTGCTGCCCTTGCTGTTGCTGGGACGGCTGGGGGGTTAGCAACACTTCTCCCTGTTTAAGCTGTTGTTGGGCCTGTTGTAACAGCGTTTCCAAATAACGAACCTGTAAACTGCCGGTGCGACTGTGATCCGAAGTAATGTAGCCATCCACCGGCGTGTTCTCCGGCAAAGTCTCCAAAGCAATCACTTTAATGTTATTCTGCGTTAACAGGCGAACCAACTCCGGACCAATGGAGGCATCGGTAACTTGCAATATCACAACCTTAACCTTTTCCTCAATCAACTTTTGAATGTCCTTTTGCTGTTGGGTGGGATCACCCTTGGCATCCATCCAGGTAATTTTAGCCTTATCCTGCTTACCCGATTCGTTAATGATCTGTTTTATCGTTTGGTTGCCATTGCGCTGTATATCAGCGACACTAACCCCAATCTTAGGTCCCTGCTGTTGTTGGGGAGTTGGTTTTTTATTAGCACCGCCACAGGCAGTGGTCATTAACGCCGCCATCAATATCATTATTAAAAACCGACCCATTAACTTCAGCCCTTTCGCCATCCTTGTTAATGGTATTATGGTTTATTTTTTACTTTTTTACTTTTGAAAAATTTTCTTTTATTGATCCCCTGGGAGCAATTTTTTATATTCGTCCCGAATCATTTGAAAATCTTCCCAAACCGGTTTTTTTCGCCGTGGATCCCTCAGCAGGGCCGCCGGGTGGAATGTGGGCATAATTTTAATGCCACTTTTGCTCTCCAACCATTGACCGCGCATTTTGGTAATCCGCGCATCGGGGCTAATTAAGTTTTGTAACGCGGTGCCGCCCAATAGCACAATAATCCGAGGCCTAAGGATCTCAATTTGCTGCCACAGCCAAGGCAAACAGGCGGCGGCCTCCTTCCGGTTGGGTACCCGGTTGCCCGGTGGCCGACACTTAACCACATTGGCAATATAAACATCTTCCCGTTTTATTTCCGCCGCGGCTAAAATCTTATTTAAAAGTTGACCAGCGGCGCCCACAAAGGGTATGCCCTCCAAATCCTCGTCCTTGCCCGGTCCTTCACCAATCAACATTATTTTGGCATGGGGATTTCCGGTGCCAAATACAATATTGGTTCTGCCTGCGGACAAACCACAGCGCTGGCAACCAACTATTTCCTGCTCTATTTGTTCTAAACTCATAATACTCCCTCACTCACCTTTGTTATATCGCCATATATTTTATCATTTTGCATAATTATCGGCAATTTTTACAACAATATAGTATAAATTTACAAAGCAAATGGAGGTGTCCGCTATGGCAGATGTAAAAGAGCGTCGGGAGGTTAATTTAGGCACTTGGGCTACCTTTCAGCCCGGCTGGTGGGTACTACACGTAATTAGTATCATTGTTGTGGGTTATCTCGGATATTATATTTTAGCTGGAATGCGCTAAAGGGGGCTTTATAAATGGGTTTTAATTTTGATTTAAAGGAAGCCAACACCAATTGGGACAATTGGAAGTCATACCTAGGTAAAGCGGTAGAGTTTGCCGAAGAACTGGGTATTTCCCAAGACCGGATTGACCACTTTGCCTATCAAGCCGGGGCAGTGCTGGCAGAAAGTGTTCCCCCAGCCAACCCCGAGCAAAAGGCAGTTAAAGAACTATGGGAAGTGGCCAACAAAGAAGAACAACAGGTGATAGCCCATTTAATGACCAAGTTGGCCAAGAAAAACAGGTAGCAAAGAGGCAATTTTTTAAACATAATAATATCGTATAATAATGTAGGGGTTCGATTCATCGATCCCACAAAACGTAACATTTGTACCTGGTGAAAACTATTATTCAAATAACAAACGTTACTTTAGTGGGCCCAATAAATTGAGCCCCTACAAAAAGCAAAAAAATTGATTCCTAAAAAAGCAAACTACTTCTAAAATGCGTTTGTTGTTTGCAACACATCGTATAGAACCACACAGCAATTTACCACTTAAATCTCTTCTTTAACCATCGAATGACTGGCCCTTCGGTGGTTATATCCATGTGGCATTTCTCGTGGGGATCGGGCACCGGGATGACGCCAAAGAATTCACTGTCCGTTAACTTTACCAACTCCCGGCGATAACTTTGCTGTTGGCCACTAATGTAGGAAACTTCTACAAAACCGGCGGTATAACGGAGCAAATAGTCCAGCGCAGCTTTGTTAAATAAAGGCATGTCGTTAATGCCGATAATCACATCCCCCGAGCGCAAGCCTATGCGCCAGGCAGCGGTTTTGGGAATCACATCCAACACCTTGACCCCATGGCTGGGCGGCACATAAATTGGTTTATCCTGCAATTCCATCCGTTGGCCAACGTGAATTAACGCCTCATGGCCCAAGGGTGAAAACAGCGCCGCTATAACAGCAACGGCAAAATACTTACCTGCCAACACTGCCAATAACAATAACACCACGCTATATATAAACAGATATTTAGCAGAAATATGAGCTTTTTCCTGGGGCCTTCTGGCGGTAACCAAATCCCCGTAGCCTAAACCGGCCATCACTGGAAACAGTGCATATAGTAGCGTATCGGGATCAGCAACCTCCAGTTCCGGTTTAATTAATGGCCACCAATCGGGCATAGCCACACCGGCGTGCACCGCTGTTGTTTGTCCGACAATTAATAACGCCACCACCGGTATCGGCCAGAAACGTTGGAGCACATAGCCCCCCACCACTTGATCGGGGCCAATTTTTATATAGGCCGGCACCGCACCCAAATGACCGCTAAAATAAATCAGCACACTTTCCACCATGTGCAGTATCGCCACCAGCGCCAACACTTGGGGGACACTGACCTGGGGCCACCCAAACACCAAGCTGGAAAAGGCCACAATACCGCCGGCATAGGCAAAGCATAAAAACCGGGCATCAATCAACAATAACAACAGCGCCACCGGCCAAATATAGTTCAATCCCGAACCGGACAGCGTTAAGCCCACAAAAACCATCAACAAACTGCCAATGAACCCACCCACCAGTCCATAACCGGTGGCTTGTACCAAATCCGGCAACCAATTGCCATTTTTAACGCCAAAAAAACTTTGCCTAATTTTCAACATGCGTCGATATTGAAAGGCAATTAGCAACAACACCAGCCAAAACAAAGGATTGAACAGATGGGAAAACATTTGTAGCACTATTGCCGGAAAAATATCAACCAGCCAAAACATTTAACCAGCCCCTATTTGAGGTTAGAATTGTAAAATAAGACCACAGCGTTAACCGTGGCCTTATCCAATGAACCTACATCTTCTCTTTTAGCACTTCCAGCGCCTTTTCCAGTTGCACATCCTGCTCGGCATCCTCCGGCAGTTCCACCACCACATCGGGTTCAATACCCTTCTTGTTGATATCGTGTTTGTTCGGTGTTAAATAACGGGCTGTGGTCAATTTTAAACCGGCACCGTTATCCAAAGGAAATACGATTTGTACCACCCCTTTACCGAAGCTGGTGGTTCCCACCAAGGTACCCACCTGGTGATCCTTGATGGCCCCGGCCAATATTTCCGCGGCACTGGCCGAATGCCCGTTAATCAACACCACCAGCGGCAAATTCAGTGCTGGCTTTTTCGCATTATAGGTCTTATCCTCGCCCTGTTTATAATCAATATGCACTATCGGGCCTTGGGAAATAAATTCATCCGCCACCCGAGTGGCCGAAACCAGCTCACCGCCGGGATTATTGCGCAAGTCCAGCACCAAGCCTTTAATGTCTTTTTCCTTAAGCTTGGTTAACACCTCATCCAACTCATCGGCGGTAATTTCGGTAAACTGAGAAATCTGCACATAGCCAATTTCTGTGTCTGGCACAATTTCCCCTTGCACAGTGGGCACTCTGATTTCTTCCCGCACTAGAGTTTTCTCAATCTCTTCATCTTGCCGCAGTACGGTGATATTAACTTCACTGCCAACGGGGCCCCGCAACATATTGATGGCGGCGTCAAGGTCTAGCCCCACCACATCTTCTGAATTAATTTTAACAATCTTATCCCCAGCCTTGATACCCTCTTTGTCAGCGGGGGTATCTTCATAGGGAAGAACCACCGTTAAATAATCGCCCTCAACACCCACCAGAATTCCCAGTCCCCCAAAGGAGCCGTGAATCTGTTCGGTTAACTTTTTAAAGGTTTCTTGATCGAGATAATTTGAGTAAGGATCATCCAGAGATTCCACAACACCCTTAATGGCACCTTCAACCATTTCTTCGGTGGTCACATCATAGAGGTACTGTGTACGAATTAAAGAAATTACCTTCACAAAATTACCCAAACCGTTATAGTTACTAAATAGCGTATAACCTGTTACTGCCACAAACAAAAAAGCTATTACCCCAAGGGTTATCAATACTTTAGATATACCTCTGGGCCTAGACCCAAAATTCCTCACTTATTCAAGTCACCTACCCTATTAATCTACGTTTATTATACTACATCACCCTGGCAATAATTACAATAAAGGCAATTATGAATTGGGAATTTTAAATTTTGCATGACCAGCCCGATGCATAAAAAAAGGTGCGTGCATAACACACACCCTTTTAAAACTATGTAAGCTTTTTATCAAAAAACATTTGCATGCAGTGATGAATGTGTTTTCTCAAAAAAATTGAGCCACCGATGTAGGGGCTCAATTCATTGAGCCCACCAAAAGTAACGTTAGTTCTTAGATCATAATTCTTCACTCTGGGCAAACGTTACGTTTTACGGGATCGATAAATCGAACCCCTACATTGCAGGTAATAATGAATGTTTTTTCGTAAAATCAGTTACTGAAGATAGTTCATCGGGTTAACTGCGTTGCCGTTTTGCCGTACCGAGAAGTCCAGGTGGGGGCCGGTTGACATCCCGGTGCTGCCCACTTTGGCAATCACTTGGCCTTTGGCCACCTGTTGACCGTTGCTTACCAACTGCTGGGACAGGTGGGCGTATAGCGTTGTCAGCCCGCCGCCATGATCCACCATCACCACTTTACCATAACCACTCATGGTGGTTACAGAAATTACCGTGCCATTTGCGGCCGCCACCACATTGGCCCCGGTGGGGGCCGGTATATCAATACCGTTGTGCATGCGGTCCACCTTTAGCACTGGGTGAAAGCGCATGCCAAAGGGAGATGAAATGCTATTATGTCCCGGCACCGGCCAGGCAAAGACACCACCGGTGTAAGCCGCACCACCGCTGCCGGCATTTTGTTGGGCAATCTGTCTTAGAATTGCCTGTTCTTGCTGTTCCAGCTCATACACCTGTTGGGCAAATTTCTTTTCATCCTGTTGGGCTGCCTGTAAAAGTTCCTTCCGTTCCGCCTGGCGGGATGCCAATTCTATTCTAGCCTGCTCCTGCTGCCGACGCATCTCGGCCAAGTCCCTCATTTTAAGTTCCAGATCACTCTTTTTAACGGCGATGCGGTTCTTTTCCTTTTCCACCGCCTCCATAATTTCTTTATCCTGTTCAGCAATTTTCTTCAGTAATTCCATGCGGATAATTAAATCCGAGAAATCCTCTGCCTCCAACAGCACTTCCAGGTAACTGACTTCGCCGGTTTGGTGAATACCCTTCAGGCGTTTCATCAGCAACTCGGTGCTTGCGGCCAGTTCCTCCTCTGCCACCGCCAGTTCCGCTTCGGTTTGCTTTAAAATTTTATCGGTCTGACTGATGCGCTGGTCCAGACTGTTAATCTCCTGCTCCTTACGGGCAATGGAGCTGTTAATGGCCACCACTTGGCTGGCATAATCTTTAACTACACTCTTTTGTTCATTTAATTTTTCCTTGGTTTGTTGCTGTCTTTGCTGTACCTGTTTCAACTGGTCTTCTAATGATGTCGATTCAGCAATCGAAGTTACTGTGGTTGTTAATAAACAAGCAGTTAATCCGTAGGCCAATAACTTTTTATAAAGATTAGAACCCAATGCTGCTTCCTCCCCGTCCTATACTTTTAAAAAACGGTGAATGGAAACTAAACTTCCAAAGACACCTATTGCTACCCCTAATCCCAGCAAAACACCCAGCAGCATGGTCAACACCTCGCCACTGGAAACCAAACTGATAAATGGCACTGAAACCTCCAGTTGCTTAATTAAGGTGGTATAACCCAAGTTCACCACCAGCACCGCCATCAGCGCACCCAGCAATCCCAAAATCAAACCTTCTATCAAAAAGGGAGCGCGCACAAACCAGTTGGTGGCACCCAGATATTTCATAATGCTAATTTCCCGCCGCCGGGCAAATACCGACATCCGGATGGTGGTGGCAATTAAAAACACCGCCGCCACTGCCAGAATGATCATCACCGCCAAGCTGGCTGTTCGCACCCAGTCGGTGATCACCAGCAGTTTCTCCACCAATCCCTTGCCATAGCGCACCAGCTCTACGTTGGGCATCTGCTCAAACTTTTCGGCCAAGGCCGGCACTTGATTGGCATCCTTCGCTTTAATGCGATATGTATCGTTTAATGGGTTTTTTTCTAAGTTGTCTAGAATATCGCCCTGATCACCAAAGCTTTCCTTCATATCTTTGAGGGCTTGTTCCTTAGAAATGAACTTTACTTCCTCCACCCCGGCGGTGGCCCTAATGTCTTTACCCAGTTGTGATACTTCTTTACTGGTGGTCTCCTCGGCGATAAATACGCTGATCTCCACATTGGATTCTAACTTATTGGTTAGGTAATCAGAATTGATCACCAACAGCACCGATCCACCCAAAATAATTAAAGAAACCGCCACAATGGCTATCGAAGCCACCGTCAGCCAACCATTTCTCACCAGTGATATCAGCGCATCCCGCAGGCTATAAAAGGGTGTGCTAAATTTCAATGTTGTACACCCCGCCCTCTTGGTCACGAACCACTTGGCCACCGTTCATGGCCACCACCCGTTGCTTCATGTTGTCCACAATATCCCAAGCGTGGGTAGACATAATGATGGTGGTACCACTGCGGTTAATGGCACTAAATAACCCCATAATCTCTTTGGAGGTTTCCGGGTCTAAGTTGCCGGTGGGTTCATCGGCGATTATCAACACCGGATTATTGATGATGGCCCGGGCAATGCCCACCCGCTGTTGCTCACCACCAGAAAGTTGGGATGGATATTGGTTGGCCTTATCTGCCATGCCCACCTTCTGCAGAGCCGCCGGCACCGCCCGCTTAATGTAACTGCGGGAAGCACCAATTACTTCTAAAGCAAAACTAACATTTTCCGCTGCCGTCTTTTGGGGCAGTAACCGAAAGTCTTGAAAAACCATGCCAATTTTTCTACGCAAATAGGGAATTTCTCGAGTACGCATGCGCACCACATTTTTACCGTTAAACATCAACTGACCCCTGGTGGGCAATTCCTCGCGATAAATCATTTTCAACAGTGTCGATTTACCGGCCCCACTGGCACCCACTAAGAATACAAATTCGCCCTTGCGAATCCGCAAAGTAACGTCGGATAATGCTTTAACTCCATTATCATATATTTTAGATACATTATGGAAATGAATCACCTAGTGCACCACCTTGTCCAATACATCCAAAATTATTCTTTCGACACCTAGAAGCAATTTCCTTTAAAAAAGGCATAAATGGTAGAAAAAGGTTCACTTTTTGCCAGCAAATAAAAAAGGAAGAAGACAGGGGGAAGACAGGGGGACGGGTCCCTTGTCTCCTCAGCTAAGGAGACAAGGGACCTGTCCCCCTGTCTTAATGTTATCGGTCAGCTAAAATGTTACTTTTTGCGTTTAATTACTTGCTGTACTGCGTTGACTATGTCGGTGGCGGTTAGGCCGAAGTGCTCCAGTAATTCCGCCGGTTTGCCCGACTCGCCAAATACATCCCTTACCCCTACCCGTTTGATGGGCACCGGGCAATGTTCGGCAATGGTTTCGGCCACTGCACTGCCTAGGCCGCCAATAATGCTGTGTTCTTCGGCGGTGACAATGGCACCGGTTTCTTGGGCGGCATTGACCACCGCGGTGATATCCAGCGGCTTAATGGTGTGGGCATCCAGCACCCGGACGTTAACCCCTTGGCCGGCCAGTTGCTCTGCCGCCTCTAGAGCTGCCGATACCATAATGCCGGTGGCGATAATGGTGGCGTCGCTGCCGTCCCGCAGTTGCACCGCTTCGCCAGGGATAAATTTCAAGTTTTCGTCGTGAATAACCGGTACCCCGGATCTGCCTAAACGAATGTAAACCGGGCCTTCAATTTCTGCCGCCGCCCGAATGGCAGCGTCGGTTTCCACCGCATCGGCCGGCACAAAAATTGTAAAGCCAGGCAGCGCCCGCATGATGGCAATGTCTTCGACGGACTGGTGGGAACCGCCGTCTTCACCCACCGTAACGCCGGCGTGGGTGGCGGCAATTTTTACGTTTAAATGTGGATAGGCCACGCTGTTACGAATTTGGTCGTAGGCCCGGCCGGTGGCAAAAACCGCAAAGGTGCTGCAAAAAGGAATTTTACCTGCAGCTGCCAAACCGGCACCGGTGCCAATTAAGTTGGCCTCTGCGATGCCAACATTAAAAAATCTATCGGGATAATGTTTGCCGAAATCATAGGTTTTAGTGGATTTAGACAAATCGGCATCCAATACAACCACATTAGGATTTTCTTTACCCAGCGCCAGCAACGTTTCACCGTACGCCTCCCGGGTAGCAATCTTTTTAGTCACCCCAAAAAACCCCCTTGTTTTGAGCTAGCAAATAGCTTTTTAACCGTTTAGTTTTATTACATTAATTGATAGGTCGATCCGTCGTCCATCATTGCGTGCACACGCTTTTTGTAGGGGTTCGATTTATCGATCCCGCTGACGTAACATCTGTGCATAGTAAAAAGTATTGTACAAGAACAAACGTTGCTTGGTGGGCTTGATGAATCAAGCCCCTACAAAAACCAGACCACGTAAATTATTTACCCGAAGCCTGGTGTAAGCTACATTCAAAATTCATAATTCCTAATTCACAATTGCCTTTACGCCAGTTCTTGCAACGCTTGTTCCACTTGTTCAGCGCTGGGGGCTTTGCCGTGCCAGCCCACTTGGTTTTCCATGAAGGACACCCCTTTACCTTTGACGGTTTGGGCTAAAATCATGGTTGGTTTGCCTTTGGTTTGCTGGGCTTCAGCCACTGCGTTCAAAATTTGTTCCATGTTGTGGCCGTCAATTTCAATTACATGCCAGCCAAAGGAGCGCCACTTGTCGGCCAGCGGTTCCGGTGACATTACATCCTCAATGGGCCCATCTATTTGCATTTTATTGTGGTCTAAAAAGGCAGTGAGGTTGTCCAATTTGTAGTGACCGGCCAGCATGGCGGCTTCCCACACTTGACCCTCCTGTGCTTCGCCATCGCCCAACAGCACATAAACCCGGTAATCCTTTTGATCCAATTTTCCCGCCAGTGCCATGCCGTTGGCGGCAGATAAACCCTGTCCCAACGAACCGGTGGACATATCAACCCCAGGCACTTTGTTCATATCTGGGTGTCCCTGCAGTTTACTGCCCAATTTGCGCAACGTCTTTAAATGAGCCGGCTCAAAGTAGCCCCGCTCAGCCAGTGCGGCGTAAAGTACCGGTGCTGCATGGCCCTTACTTAACACAAATCTATCTCTGTCAGCCCATTTGGGTTCATCGGGGTTAATTCTCATCACAGCAAAATACAGAGCGGTCACAATATCCGTAGCGGATAGTGAACCACCGGGGTGACCAGAGCCAGCCTCGCCTAACATGGTTACAATATCCCGGCGAATGACTTTGGCTATGGACTGCAGTTGTTGCAGTCTTTCTTCACTCATGTTTGTTCCCTCCAACTAATCTATTTTGTAGTAATTGGTTTAAAGCCTTCTCCCAGCACTTCGTGGACATCGGTCAGCACCACAAAGGCCTTGGGATCAGCTTGATGAATAATTTGTTTCAGCTTGGTTGTTTCCTGGCGGGCCACCACCGACAATAGCACATGACGCTGACCGCCGGTAAACATTCCCTGGGCCTGCCAACAGGTGGCTCCGCGATCCATTTCCTTTATAATGACCTCGGCAACCAGCCGGGGTTCCGAGGTGATGATAAAGAAGGCCTTGGCATAAGAAAAGCCCTCCTGCACTAGATCAATTACTTTGGAAGTAATAAAGATGGTGATGAGCGCATACATGGCCAATTCCCACGACTGAAAGGCCAGCCCCGCCGCCAACACCACCGTGGCATCCACCATAAACAACAGTTGGCCAACGTTCATACCGGTATAGGAACGGATAATGGCCGCCGCCATGTCGGTGCCTCCAGTGGAACCTTGGTTGCGAAAAACCAATCCTAAGCCCAGCCCGGTAACCACGCCCCCAAAAATGCTGGCCAGTAATAAATCTTCGGTGGGTACCGGTAAATAGGGGGCCAAAAGGTCAATGCTGATGGCCAAAGTCACGCTGCCAAATAGCGACCGCAGACCAAACCCCATGCCCATGCGGATAAAGGCAATGATAAACAGCGGCAAATCAAAGGCCAACATGGTCATGCCCACCGGCACATGAAACAAGTGGTGTAAAATAGTGGCAATACCACTGACACCACCGGCGGCAATCTTATTGGGCACCAGAAATAAATCCAGCCCCAGGGCGGTGAGCAATACGCCCGCCAACACCCCAATATATCTCAATACAACCCTAAGCATTAACTAACCACCCCATCAACACTTAAGGTTATAATTCCCAAATTCTGTACCCTAATTCAGAAATCCTGCTTTGTTCGCCATTATTTTATACAATAACAAACAACTAAAATGCCACAAGGGGAACCCCCCTGTGGCATTAATTGGCCCCTTGGGCCTGACGTGCTTGTTCCTTGAGGTAGGCACTGATGAACAGATCTATTTTGCCGTCCATTACCTGTTCCACATTACCAGTTTCGGCATTGGTGCGGTGGTCCTTCACCATGCTGTAAGGGTGGAAGACGTAAGAACGGATTTGGCTGCCCCAGGCGATGTCCTGGTGTTCACCCCGCAGTTCCGCCAACTCCTGTTCCTTTTTCTTCAGTTCCAAGTCCAACAGTTTGGCCTTCAGCATTTTCATGGCGGCGTTGCGGTTGGAAATCTGCGACCGCTCATTTTGGCACGACACCACAATGCCGGTGGGAATATGGGTCATCCGCACCGCAGAATCGGTTTTATTGATATGCTGACCACCGGCACCGCTGGCCCGAAAGGTATCAACCTTTAAGTCTTCATCTCGAATTTCAATTTCCACATCGTCGTCGGCATCGGGCATCACATCCACCGAGGCAAAGGAAGTGTGGCGGCGCCCACCGGTATCAAAGGGAGAGATGCGCACCAACCGGTGCACGCCCTTTTCCGATTTCATGTAACCGTAGGCATTGGGACCGACAATTTCCACCGTGGCACTTTTTACCCCCGCCTCGTCCCCAGGCAGCATATCTAAAATTTCCACTTTGTATTGATGGTCTTCCGCCCACCGGGTGTACATGCGCAACAGCATTTCCACCCAATCCTGGGCTTCGGTGCCGCCGGCCCCGGCGTGCAATGAAATGATGGCGTTACCCCGGTCATATTTGCCGGACAACAACACTTCCAGTTCTTTATCTGCCAGTTGTTGCAGCAATTGTTGGTAACTTTCTTGGGCTTCGGCGTAAACACTCTGGTCCCGCTCCTCTTCGCCCAATTCCACCAGTACCAACACATCTTCGTACTGTTGTTGCAACTGCCCAAAGCTAGCCACTTGGTCCTTTAAATTGGCCAGTTTTTGGCTCACCCTTTGGGCCTCACTTTGGTCATCCCAAAAGCCTGGCGCCAGCATCTGCTGCTCCAACTTACTTATCTCAATTTGTTTGTTAGCGATGTCAAAGGGAAACCCTCAAATCTGCCAAGCGATTTTCCAGGGCCTTGATATCCCGCTTTAGTTCCGGATACATCAGCATAACCCCTTATTCTTTATCTTTTCCACAACACTTCTTATACTTCTTACCGCTGCCGCAGGGACATGGGTCATTGCGACCAACGGTCTCTTCATTGCGCACCGGTTGTTTCTTAGCTTCCTTTTCCTCATCCTGATAGCGGTTTTCCACAATGTTGGTGCGTTGCTGTGGTTGCGCCTCCTGGGGCAGTCTCACCCGATAGAGATAACGCACCACTTCTTCCTGGATGCTGTCAATCATGTTTTGGAACATTTCATAACCTTCAAATTTATACTCGGTAACGGGATTCTTTTGACCGTAACCCCGCAGCCCGATGCCTTCACGCAATTGGTCCATGGCATCCAAGTGATCCATCCACTTTTCATCCACAACCCGCAAAATAATCATGCGCTCAATTTCCCGCAGGGTATCTGCACCCAGTGCTTGCTCCCGCTCAGCGTAAGCCGCCAGTGCCTTTTCCTTCAGCAGGTCGGCAATTTCCTCCCGGGGCATGTCAATATCGGCAATTTGTTCCAGCGTGACGTTATGGTTGGGAGCAAATTGCTGCATTTGTAGCAGTAGGTTCTCCCGATCCCACTCCTCTGGGTATACCCCTTCGGGGCAATAGGTGTTTACCAGACCATCTACACATTGTCTAATCATATCCTGCACAGTTTGTTGCATGTTTTCCCCAACCAATACCCGGCGGCGTTGGTCATAAATAACCTCCCGCTGTTGGTTCATCACATCGTCAAACTGCAGCACATACTTACGAATACTGAAGTTGCGGCTTTCCACCCGTTTTTGGGCAGTTTCGATGGATTTAGTGACGATGGCGTTTTCAATGGGCACATCCTCTTCCAAACCCAGTTTTTCCATAATGCCGGAAATGTTATCTGAGCCAAACAGCCGCATCAAGGGGTCTTCTAAGGACACATAAAACCGGCTGGAACCGGGGTCCCCCTGACGGCCGGATCTACCCCGCAACTGGTTATCAATGCGGCGACTCTCGTGCCGTTCGGTACCAATTACGTGCAGACCACCGACGGCCACCACCTGTTGGTGTTCCTTTTCCGTTTCGGCCTTATATTTTTTGACTAATTCTTTATATTCGGGATCTTCCAAAATTTGTACTAAATCAATGTCCTCTTTGTGGCGGCTGCGCATTTCAGCCTGGGCCAAGAATTCCGGGTTACCCCCCAGAATGATGTCGGTACCGCGACCGGCCATGTTGGTGGCAATGGTAACCGCACCATAGCGACCAGCTTGGGCGATAATCTCCGCCTCTTTTTCGTGGTTTTTAGCATTCAACACGTTATGTGCTATACCGCGCTTTTTCAGCATCCGGGAGAGAATTTCTGACTTTTCAATGGTGACAGTACCCACCAGCACCGGTTGTCCCTTTTGATGGCACTGGGCAATTTCTTCCACCACCGCTCTGAATTTAGAGGCCTCATTCTTATAAACCACATCGGCATTATCTTTCCGAATCATCGGCTTATTGGTGGGAATAACCACCACATCCATGCGGTAAATATTAATAAATTCTTCCTGCTCGGTAAGGGCAGTACCGGTCATACCGGACAACTTTTTGTACATGCGGAAGTAGTTTTGGAAACTGATGGTGGCCAATGTTTGGGATTCCTTTTCGATCTTCACCCGTTCCTTGGCCTCGATGGATTGGTGCAACCCGTCACTGTAACGGCGACCAAACATCAAACGACCGGTGAACTGGTCAACAATCACCACTTGGCCATCCTTAACCACATAGTCCCGGTCCCGCTTCATCAGCGCATGGGCCCGTAAAGCTTGGTTTAAATAGTGGTTTAATTCCAGGTTTTGGTCATCATATAGGTTCTCTATCTTTAACATTTCTTCTACTTTGGCGGCGCCCTCTTCGGTGAGGTTCACTGTGTTGGCCTTTTCGTCAACGGCATAGTCCTCTTCGGCCTTTAGCCGGGGCACAACCTTCGCCATGGTGTAATAAAGCTTGGTGGGCTTATCCGCCTGTCCGGAAATAATTAACGGTGTCCGGGCCTCGTCAATTAAAATACTGTCCACTTCGTCCACAATGGCAAAGTTTAACTCCCGTTGCACCATTTGATCGGGATGCATAGCCATGTTGTCCCGCAGATAATCAAAACCAAACTCATTGTTAGTTCCATATGTAATATCACTATAATAAGCTTGTCTGCGTTGCTCCCATGGTAATCCGTGGATAATTAAGCCCACTGATAATCCTAAAAAGCGATAAAGCTGCCCCATAAGTTCACTGTCACGGCGAGCCAAATAATCGTTAACGGTAATTACATGCACACCTTTACCAGTTAGTGCGTTAAGATAGACCGGCAAAGTGGCCACCAGCGTTTTACCTTCACCGGTTTTCATCTCGGCAATGCGACCCTGATGCAGCACAATACCACCCATCAGCTGGACATCATAATGACGCATGCCCAACACCCGTGACGATGCTTCTCTAACCACAGCAAATGCTTCGGGCAAGATGTCGTCTAATGTTTCCCCTGCTTCCAAGCGGCCTTTAAATTCAACGGTTTTTCCCTTCAGCTCTTCATCTGACAATGACTGCATTTGAGGTTCCAAACCATTAATATTTTGTACCACCCGCTCCAGCTTTTTGATTTCCCGGGTATTGTCATCAAATAGCCCTTTCAAAAATTTCAGCATCGGGTATCCTCCTCACATTGAAAGGGAGGAACCTTTATCAGGTTCCTCCTTATATAACATTACCGATTTATTTTACCATTAATAGTTTTTAACTTCAAGGCGGGTAATTTATTACTCAAATTCCTGTTCTATCAAGCCGTAGTTGCCATCTTTCCGCTTGTAAACCACGTTTACCTGTTCGGTTTCAGCGTTAAAGAAAACGAAGAAACTATGGCCCAGCAAATTCATTTGCAATACTGCTTCATCGACATCCATTGGTTTAATGGCAAACCGTTTGGTTTTCACCACCCGCGGGCCATCTTCTGCTGCCTTGGTTGCCGCTGCCACTTTGCCGTTGGCACCCCGGGATCTTCTTTCCATTATTTTGCCTTTATATTTTTCAATTTGCTTTTCTAACTTGTCTACCACCATATCAATGGACATGTACATATCTATGGTGGCTTCTTCACCCCTTAAAATCATACCGTTAATGGGGATGGTGACCTCAACCCTTTGAAAGTCCTTTTCCACCGTTAGGGTTACAATGGCATCACCCATGCCGTCCAGGTATTTCTCCAGCTTACCAATGCGTCTTTCTGCATGTTCCCTTAGCGCCTGTGTTACTTCAATGTTTTTTCCGCGTACAATAATATTCATCTAATTACCACTCCCTTCGCCAGAGTATAATTATATTATTCCCCACATATTAACAATATCCTGCTGTTTCCAAGGAAAATGTTATGAGAAGGTTAAGAATATTATACTCGACAGCATTTGCAAAATGCCATGTCGAAAAAAAAATTTATCAACTTGCTGTTGTGATTAATTTTCTGTGGATAATGTGCATAACTCTGTTGATAACCAGTAAAATCAGCACTTTTGATGTGAGTAACTTTAACGGTCTATTAATTATTTGTAAAATTTTGAAATTAATTGGCACAATTTTTGTCAGAGAACGCGGGCTTATTTGCACTATTTTGCGATATTTGGCGTAGCCGCCAAAGTTAACACCAACACCTCTGTGGCGCCACCCTGTCGCAACACCGCGGCGGCTGTTGAAACAGTGGCGCATGTGGTGATGACGTCGTCAATTAACAGCACCCTTCTGCCTTTAATATTCCCATTATTTTTTAATTGTAACACTTCTTGTAAGTTCAACTCCCTTTGCCGCCGGTTAAGGTTTGCTTGGGGCACGGTATCCCTAACTTTAATCAGTACCTGGCGGCAGGGCAAAGTCAAACCCGCCGCCACCACTTGGGCCAACAGCAGGGCCTGGTTGTAACCCCGCAACCGCTCTTTGGTTTTGGCCATCGGTATTGGCACCACCAAGTCACAATGGTGGTACAGCGGTTCAGCGGCAATGCGCTGCAACATTAGTTTACCCAAAGGTGCCGCCAATTGTTGTTTACCCTGATATTTAAAGCGATGCACCGCCTGCCGCATTGGCCCTTGGTAGGGCGCCACCGCCCGAGCCAGCAAAAAGGGCCGCTCTTTATTAATACAGTCCTCGCACACCTGACCAACACTGGGCCGCCCACAGCGATAACAAAAGGGCTGTTGCCGACATTTAGTCAACCACAGCCCACAGTCAGCACAAATTTTGTTCTCGGCAGATTTGTCACCACACAAAGGGCAAGTCTCCTTTGGTGGAAACAACAGGTTTAATAGGGATTCCAGCAGTTTCATGTAAAACCACCCTTTTACGCTACGCTAATTATGAATTTTGAATTAATTAGACATATATACATTCATCATTACATGTATGCTTTTGTAGGGGTTCGATTTATCGATCCCGTAAAACGCAACCTTTGCACATAACCCACATATTTGCCTATAAACAAACGGTGCTTGTGGGCTCAATGAATTGAGCTCCTACATCACATCTATAGTTGGGTTATTAAATTTATGGGTTCGGCCTTGGCCAAACCCTTTCTTCATTCAAAATTTCTAATTCATAATTAAAAGTTCGTATTTTATCTAAAAAATAACCTAATTCTATCGGATAAAATGGCGTTGTTTACCGCCAGGGCAGCTTGGGAACCAATGATGTTTAAGCTATTTAGCTGTTGGTGGTCAAAACCATGGACCCGTTTACTGCCCAAAACAATCACCCCCACCACGCCATTGGCAGACACCAGCGGCACCGCCATTAGCGAGCGCATCACCTGGGATAATCCTGGTTCTCTGCGCAAAACCTGATCCTTGCGGGTGTCTTCTATTAACACCGGTTCAAAACTTTCCGCCACCCGACCCACAAAACCTTCGCCGGGATAGACATAGATCTTCTTCAGTTGATGGGCATAGGTACTGTTTACCACCACCGGCTCAAAGTAGCCCTTGTCCTCCCGCCACAGGTAAAAGATGCCAGTGTGGTAATTGGCTAAACGTCGAAATTCCTTTAGGATCAAGTCCATCAGTTTATCCAGGTCGGTAATGGCCAGCCTACTGGATATTTTATACAGCACCGTCAATTTTCGGTTAACCAATTCCAAGTCCACGTAAAGTCGCAGAATAAACTGAATGGCCAGCACCGGTATAAACAGCAACACCACCCCAGTGACACCAATGGTATCGTACAGCAGGGCCATAATTAAGCCAATGGGGACGGTAAATAAATAGGTGAGGGCATCCCACTTTAGGACGTCCGTTCTGGTGATATCCGGGTAAAGGCTGATGCGGGGCAACTGATAGATGTAGGTTAGCAAATGGTTAGCGGCGTAATAACCGCCAATAAAGGCCAGTAAAGGCATAATGTTGTCCAACGGACTGCGATCGGTGGGTGAACCACCAATAAGTGTATACAAACAAACCGCTACCCAGGCGGAAATAATGTACTGGGCTCCGTTAAATAACGTGGTGCGCAACGGGTTGCCGCGGTTGGCAATGCCTTGTCCAATTAATATCGATAACCCCACCACATAGACCGCTTCTTCACCGCCATAGATCAAAAAGGTGGCAAAAACCACCGCAAATCCCCCGGAAACCAGTCCCTGGGGAAAGGAGACCGCGAACCATTCGGCCAAAATTATTAGCGCTGTCATCACTACCAGTTCCCGGCCCCAATCAATATCCAAACCAGGGAACAGATCCACCAACACATATGTACCAGCACCAAGCACAAACAAAACAAATAATACATAAAACCCACGCCAGCGCACGGCATCACCACCCTTATCTTTCTGTTGTTTTTATTCGACACCAGCAGGATTATACCTTTTCCCTTCTGTTTCAAAACAAAAACCATACCGGACAGACAGCCGCCGCAAAATTGCCGGCGTATCGTCAGTGCTGCCCACATCCACCAGCACCAACCGCACATCGGGGTGCCGACGGCACAGCCAGCGCACCAAGCCCTCCAGCTGCTCTGCTTGGTTCTGCAATATAATCTTCACCAGTGGCATTTCACCCACAGCGTTGACATTGCGATATTTCCACAATATCCACAGCACCCAGCAACCAAAGGCCGCCCCGATATAGCCCAAAATAGTCATTGTTGCATCCCCCTTTAATGCAGAATATGCGGCGGGGTTTGTGATTGTGCAAAGGGGTTTTGCCGAAACAATTGTTTTTGGGATTACAATTTTATGAACGGTGAAAACAGGAATTAAGAATTTTGAATTTTGAATTGGATTGTCTTGTCATTTTAGAATTACGTTGCCTGATTCCGGCAGTTTATGGCCTTTTGTCTTTTGCCTTTTGTAGGGGCTTGATTCATCAAGCCCGTTAACGCAACTTTTGCCCATGGTAAAACATTTTGCTCTAACAGCAAACATTACTTGTGGGCTCAATGAATTGAGCCCCTACAATAACAAGGTTAATCAAAAACATTAATTATCATTGCATCAATGGGTTTTTCAAAAGCCAAACAAACCAGCCCCAAATGGAGGCTGGTTCGTGCATAATTCATAATTCAAAATTCATAATTGCCCTTTTACAGTGCTTCTGCTTTAAGGGCTTCTGCTTTGTCGGTGCGTTCCCAGGGCAGTTTTAAATCTGGGCGGCCGAAGTGACCGTAGGCAGCCACTTGGCGGTAAATGGGTTGCCGTAGGTTTAGGTCCCGGATGATGGCGGCTGGTCTCAGATCGAAATGCTTGTTGATCAATTCCACCAGTTTGTCCTCGGACACTTTGCCGGTGCCAAAGGTATCCACCATAATAGATACCGGACGGGCCACCCCAATGGCGTAGGCCAGTTGAATTTCACAACGTTCTGCCAGGCCGGCGGCCACAATGTTTTTAGCCACATACCGGGCGGCATAGGCTGCCGAGCGGTCCACCTTGGTGGGATCTTTGCCGGAGAAGGCACCACCACCATGTCTGGCGTAACCACCGTAGGTGTCCACAATAATTTTACGGCCGGTTAAGCCGGTATCTCCGTGGGGACCACCCACAACGAACTTGCCGGTGGGATTAATCAGGTATCTAATTTTATCATCCACCAGTTCTTTAGGTAGTACCGGTAAAATTACTTTATTGATAATATCTGTGCTGATGGTTTGGTGGTCAACTTCTGGGTGATGTTGGGTGGAAACCACCACGGTATCAATGCGCACCGGCTTGCCGTCCTCATATTCAACGGTCACCTGGGTTTTGCCATCGGGGCGCAGGTAGTCCAACTCTTCACTCTT
This sequence comes from Peptococcaceae bacterium 1198_IL3148, assembly GCA_036763105.1. Classification (NCBI taxonomy): domain Bacteria; kingdom Bacillati; phylum Bacillota; class Clostridia; order Eubacteriales; family Peptococcaceae; species Peptococcaceae bacterium 1198_IL3148. The sequence continues at coordinate 335,378 of JBAIYS010000001.1, forward strand.
GCGAACTTCCGCCAATTTTTGTGCCATTTTGTGCGCTAAGGAAATGGGCATTGGCATCAGTTCTGGGGTTTCGTTGGTGGCATAGCCAAACATCATGCCTTGATCCCCGGCACCGGTTAAGTCCAGTTCCCGATCCCCATCGGATTGACTCCGCACCTCTAGGGCTTGGTCAACCCCTTGGGCAATATCAGGGGATTGCTCGTCAATGGCAGTTAACACCGCACAGGTATCGCCGTCAAAGCCAAATTTAGCCCGGGTATAGCCAATCTCTAAAACAGTTTTTCTTACAATCTTAGGGATGTCCACATAACAGTCAGTGGTAATCTCTCCACCCACCATCACTAAACCGGTGGTAACAAAGGTCTCGCATGCCACTCTGGCCTGGGGATCTTTGGAGAGAATATCGTCCAAAATAGCATCGGAAATTTGGTCGGCCACTTTATCTGGGTGACCCTCAGTAACTGATTCCGAAGTAAAAAGCATTCTTGCCAATGTATAAGCCTCCTTAATTAAATTGCCTTGTGCTGGTCCCATAAAAAACAAAAACCTCTCCCAAGGAGAGGTGGTTAGCTTCTCCTCATCTCTCGCCAACCATAACGGTTGCGCTGGAATTGGCACCTTAAACACAGGTTGCCGGGTTTCATTGGGCCAGTCCCTCCACCTCTCTTGATGAGATAAAATTTTCAATTTTTATTTTTTCCTGATTCGAATTATATATTAGCAAAGGTTGTTAACGTTGTCAAAATATATTTTATTTTGTAACCTGTTTTATTTTACAACCTAATCGATATCCACCAAAACGGTGTGCACCCCAAATTTAACAATGCGATCCCACGGGATGACAATGTCTTTACCGGCCCTTAACAGGCCCATTTTGCGGGACTGGGCCACAACCAAGGCGGTAATTCTGCCAGTGTTTAAATCGAAGTGCATGTCGGTGACCGCCCCCAGTTTTGAGCCATCCTTTATGTTAACGATATCCCGTTTCGTCAAATCGGTGACCTTATACATGATGTAACCCCCCTTACCCCAAAATATGCTGCTGTGTTGCAAAGGGTTACATTGGGGCAATTATGAATTAGGAATTTTGAATTACATGCATTATCGCATGCAACGCTTTTTGTAGGGGTTCGATTCATCGATCCCGCAAAACGCAACAGTTACCCATAGTAATAAAGTTGCACTCTAAAGGCAAATGTTGCTTTGGTGGGCTCAATGAATTGAGCCCCTACATTCTGCGTTAAACATTAGTTTGCTGTTTAATTCATGTTTACGCTCGTTTTAGTTTCACTAAAAACTTTTTGCCGTAGGTAAATATTAACTTGGTTTCGTCAATGCGCAGCCCGATGGCGGCTAAAATGTAGGCCAAAATACCGGCGGATATGGCCAGCGCCACTTGGATGGCTAAACCAATGGTGCCATAGCCGGCAAAGATGGCCGCGGCAAATCCGTTGACGTAGTGGGCCACCACCGCCATTAGGCCAGAGGCGGCCAACACTTGGATACCAAAGCGCACCATTTGCCGATCCCAAAGCTTTTTCACCCGGCGGGACAAAAACCACGACAACATCAGCGTGTTGGTTAAAGCGGCAATGGAGTTGGCCAGCGCTAAACCACCGTGTTGTAGTTTGCCAATTAATAGCAGGCTAAAGATTAAGTTAATCACCACGGTGATCAAAGTCAGTTTCACCGGAGTGCGGGTATCCTGCAAAGCGTAAAAGCCCCTGGTTAAAATTACATTGGCCGACTGACCCACCAAACCAATGCTAAATAACAGCAGCGCATAGGCAGTCATTGCGGTGGCGTGGGCATCAAATTCCCCCCGCTCAAATAGCAGTTGCACAATGGGGTAGCGCAACACCATTAAACCCACCCCGGCCGGAATGGACAACATCACCACCGCCCTAAAGGCCCGTTGCAACGTGGTGGCCATATCCCCAGCCTTGGGATCCACCGCCTGTTTGGTCAAAGTGGGGTAAAAGGCGGTGCCAATGGCCATCACAAACAAGCCCAGTGGCAATAAAATTAACTTATTGGCATAGTTTAATGCCGATATACTGCCTTCGGCCAAACCCGAAGCCAACATGCGGTCAATGACAATATAAATTTGGTTGATGGACACCCCTAAGGTCACCGGTAACATTAGCGACATTACCTTTTGTACTCCCGGGTCCCGCCAATCAAAACTAAACCGATATTTAAAGCCGGACCGCCAAAGTGATGGCAGTTGAAACAGCGCGGCAAAGAGCACACCCAACACCGTACCAATGGCCACCCCTTGAATACCCATCACGTTACCCAACGTCAAAGTGGACACAATGACAGTGGTATTGGCAATGACAGTGCTGAGGGCCGGAACGGCAAAAATGTTGTTGGCATTTAGCAACCCGTTAAACAGTGTGGACACACCGTTAAACACCAGCAACGGCAACATAATCCGGGTCAATTCTTCGGTTAAAGCAGCCACTTCCGGGGCCAAACCCGGGCCAATTATTTTAACCAACCAGGGCGTCCCCAACAGGCCCATGGCCACCAACACAGCGAAAGCCAAGGCGGTCAAATTGGTAACGGTGGAAAATAGCTTCCAGGCCTCATCCCGTCTGCCCTGGGATTCATATTCGCTGAAAACCGGCACCACCACGGTGGATAGCGCCAGCGCCAAAATATTCATCAACACGTAGGGAATGGTGTAAGCAACTAAATAAGCATCAGTGGCACCGGTGGCGCCAAATTGATAGGCGATCACCATATCCCGAAAAAAACCCAAGATTTTCGAGGTTAGGTTAATCACCAAAATAACAATAGCGGCTCTGGCAATAATTTTTCCTGTAGACAATTGAACAACACCTTCTGTTTCTCTTATGATTATAGTCTTGACTAACAACAGATTAGTATTCTGGATATTTTACATTTATCCTTCTGCCGCTAAAATATTTAAATAGTCAACTAGTTACAGTAAATCTAACATGCGCTGGATTACCGCCACTGCCTCGGCCCGGGTGGCCGTGCCCTGGGGGGCAAAAACATTGGCCGCCCGACCACTGATCACCCCTTTGTCCACCATATAGGCGATGGATGGTTGGGCCCAAAGGCTGATCTGATCCAAATCTCGGTATATGTCCAACGCGCGATCTTCTGAACTGTAAGGGATATGACCCCCACTGACCACTCGGGCGATCATCACCGTCATTTGTTCCCGGGTGATGGGATCGTTGGGGCCAAAGGTGTGTTCAGTATAACCCACCACCAGTCCGGCCTTAACGGCAGCCCCCACTGCCCCTTGGTACCACGCCCCGTTGGCCACATCCCTAAAGGTTTTGGCTTCTCCGGGCTCGTCCACCAATTTCAATGCCCGCACCAGCATAGAGGCAAACTGGGCCCGGGTAACCGTTTGATCCGGCCGAAAGGTGCCGTCACCAAAACCACCAATCACCTTCTGGTTAGACATGCTGGTAATTACCTGTTCTGCCCAGTGGCCCTTGGTGTCTGGATAGGCCTTGGGCTTGGCTGCCAACAGCCGTTTGGTCAACGTGGTATAGGCCAAATCATACATGGCCTCAAATTGTTCCAGTATCCGATAATCATTTTGCGGATAATAGTAGGCATCGGTTCCCGTTGGCAAATCCCCGATGGCCACATCCCGCTGCAGTTTGTTGTCCTTGACCAATTTCACTTTGGTTTCGGGATCAATCTCCAATGTCTTGTGCTCTGTTTCCAACACTGGGGCACTGGTGGCATTTTTAATGGTGCCCCGGTGGGGCACATCACCGTAGATAATGCTAAAGGGCTGGGGACTCTGGACAATTTTCGCCCCCTTGACGGTGATGGTGTAAGTACCGCTTTGGGGGTTATTGATGCGAATCACTTCCACGTTATTCTTCTTGTCACCGCCAATGGTGTTATTGCCCCAAAACACCCTGCCATCGGGATCCACCATTTGTAAATCCAAATCGTTGACCAACCCATTGGCCACCCTGGCGCGCTGGGGGTAATCGCTCCAAACCACCGTCACCGCCAATGGCGACTGGCCATCAGACTTAACTTCAAAGCTATATTTTTCACCATGCTTCATCTTGACATTATCACGATACCCGGTGGCCTCGTCTTCCAAAGCCATCACGGTAGCCTGTACATCAATCATGCCAAAGCCCTGCTTTACCCGGGGTTCTCCCGGCAGTTCCCGGGCTCCGTGGATTAAGGCCGCCTTCACCATGGCGGCCGAGGGCTGAAGCTGTTTTACTTCTTCCAAATACTGTCTCACCAAAGCAGCAGCACCGGTGGCCAATGCGGTGGCCATGCTGGTGCCGGATTGATATTGATAGAAACTTTCATCGGCGCGGGATGCCGACATAATCCAGGTTCCCGGTGCCACTAAATCTGGCTTAATTCTGCCATCGGAGGTGCCAAAGCCACTAAAGGCCGCCACCTGTTTGGGGTTATCGGAATCTTCATCAATGCCCCGGGGACTTTCGGTGGCTCCCACCGTAATGGCATTTTTCGCTGCCCCCGGTGAACTGACATAGGTGGCCCCGTTACCGGCAGATTTTAGCACCACCATGTCTCGGTGCTCCCAAACAAACTTGTCCAACGAATGGGCGGCATCATCATATTGACCAGAATTGGCGTCAAAACCCCAACTGTTGGAGTGAATCCGCACCTCATTTTCGTAGGCATCCTGCAATAACTGATACATCTCGGGCAACTTTAAACTGCCGGTATTACCGTCGTAGGTGGCTTGAAAATACAACTCTGCACCGGTGGCAATGCCTTTAAAGTGGCCGTCAGACTTTTCGCCGCTGCCCACAATGGTGGCGGCAATATGGGTGCCGTGCCCCGAAGGGTCGTCCCAACCATCATCACTGTAATTCTTTATGCCGACGATGCGATCAATTAAATCCGGGTGTATCTCCTCAAAGACCCCGGTGCCTAAGCCGTTATCCGCTACGCCCACCACTTGTCCTTTACCGGTTAAGCCAAAGGTATTTTCACCAAATTCGCCCTGCAACACCAACGGCACCCCCATGGCGGTGGCCGATAGATTGTTGGCCAGGGTAGCGTTGCTGAATACTAATGAATTTATGCTAAGAACCAATGCTGTTGTGGTAACCAAAAATTTATTTCTTAGGGAAAAATTCATTTTGCACCTCAATTAGTGGAACTTTTTCGGTATTTATTTCGTATATATATTGTACTATTGTTTTTTTCGACACTTTAAGGGTATCTCCTTTAATCTTTAACAGAAAAAAGGCACCATTGGTGCCTTTTTTTACTATTTTTGGGGTTAATTTTTGGTTAGTGACGCAAAATGAATGATTACTCGTCATAACTAACGTTGCTTAAGGGCGCGATAAATCGGCCCTACAAAAACCGTTGCATGTAATGGTCATGTGGAGCAATTTAATGTTACAATTTTAACTTTTCTTTTACTTCCTGTTGTATCTGGTTAACTTGTTCCGGGCTGCTGGCTTCAGCATAGATGCGGAACAGTGGCTCGGTGCCGGAAGGCCGGATCAACGTCCAGGAGCCATCGGCCAATAGCAACTTGGTGCCATCCACCGTGATGCGGTTGACCACCCGCTGACCATTGATGGTGTCGGGATTAAACCGTTGCAGTTCTGCCAGCACCCGGGCTTTGGCTTCCGGGGTGGTGTGCACATCCAGCCTGTTGCTATACAACTTGCCAAACTGCCCGCCGATCTGCTCCATCAACTCCGTTAAACTCTTGCGGTGATAAGCCACCATTTCCGCCGCCAACATGCCGGCCAAAATGCCATCCTTCTCGGGAATATGCCCTTTAATGGACATGCCGCCGCTCTCTTCACCGCCCATAATGGCACCCTTTACGTGCAGACATTGACCGATATATTTAAAGCCGACGGGGGTCTCCTCCACCGTTTGGCCGTAGTGCTGAGCAATTCGGTCCAACAAATGGGTGGTGGCCACCGTGCGGGCCGCTGGGCCCCGCACACCCTTTACTTCCATCAGGTGATAATACAGCATTGGCAAAAACTGGTTGGGGGCGATGTATTCTCCGTTGCGATCAATAATGCCGAAACGGTCGGCATCGCCATCCAGTGCCAACCCCAGGTCTGCCCCCACCGCCTGCATCCGCTGCTGCAGTTCTCCCAGCGATGCCATGGTGGGCTCTGGCATGCCGCCACCAAATAACGGGTCTCGATAATTGTGAATGGTTTCCACCGTTACCCCGGCCTTTGCCAAAAGCGTATCTAAATAACCAATGCCGGCGCCGTACATCGGATCCACCACTATCTTTAAACCGGCTTTGCCAATGATGTCCAAATCAACCAGTTCGGCAATATGGGCTATGTATTCATTAAAGGGATCGATTTTACAACTGGAACAGTATTCCGATCGGTGATGTTCTTCCACCAAATGGCCGTACCTACCTTCGGCCTCTTCGGTTACATTGGTGGAACAAATGGCCTGCTGCTGTTTAATATTTTCCTCAATTTGCTTGGTCACATGGGGTAACGCCGGCCCAGCATGCTGGGGAATAAACTTATAGCCGTTGTATTCCGGTGGATTGTGGCTGGCGGTCAGCATCACCGCCCCCGCTGCCCGCTGCAGTTTAATGGCATAGGCGGTCACCGGAGTGGGTGCCGCCTGAGAAATGACAAACACCGGCACGCCACACTTGTTCATTTCCTCCGCCACCTCTTCGGCAAAGCGGTCGGAGAGAAAGCGGTTGTCATAACCAATTACCAAGCCACGGTGGTTAACACCGCTATCCACCAAATATTGAGCCACCGCCCGGCTCACCAGACGCACATTGTCAAAGATAAAGTCTTGGGCAATAATGCCTCGCCACCCATCGGTGCCGAAGGCAATTTTTATCGACATTTATTGGTTCCCCCAATCATTTAATTTTATCGCTGATGTCCTGCACATAGGTTAGCTGATCCTGATATTTATCCACATAAAGATTGCCAGCACTGTCCAAACTGGCAAAAACCACATCCTTAACGTTGCTAACTCCCTGCTTGTTCAACTCCGTTAGCAACCAATCTTTAGACAAATTGTTCTGTTGCAAGTTTTGATAAATAATCTTTCCATCCACAATCAGTTCCGACGGCACCCCCTGATAATCGGTGGCGATATTGACATCCCGCGGGGTTAGTGGTTGTTTATCACTTTTCAACAGCACACTCAATTCGCCATGGGGCTCGGCCACCGCAAACTCCACATCGGCAATATTAAACACATTTTTTTCCCGCAACTGCATGGTGACGTGATCCACACTGTAGCGCATTTTAGCCATGTTTTTTTCCAACAGCTTGCCGTTATGGATCACCACCGTCGGTTCACCCTCTAATATTTTACGGGCTGTTCTGGACTTTAATGCCACATAATTTATTGCATATGTCAAACCACCAAAAATAATGATACCAATGATGTAGTAACTGACATTTTCTTTGTGATCGGTGGCCATATTGGCCGCTATCGAACCGATGGCAATGGCATTGACAAAATCGCTGACCGCCAACTGTCCCATCTGCTCTTTTCCCAGCACCCTGGTTATAATCAGCACCGCAAAAAAAGCCCCCACCGCCCGGATGGCGATCTCAAAATGAGGATTCAACTTTATCCCTCCAACATAGATTAGATATAAAGCTTAAGTTCTCCTGCTCATTAGGAATTTATTCATTTAATGGCAATAACAGTTTAATTATGTAACTAATTGGCAATAATACAGTTAGCATTATTGGGGAGGTAAAGTTCAGTGAGCAAAACCATCGTCAAGCTGGACAGCCGCAAGGATATGTACGAGGATTATCTGAAGTGGCTTAGGGATAAAAAGAAGAAGAAAACCGTTGAAAAATAGGAAGGTAATTTTAAATTATGAATTATGAATTTTGAATTAAAACCAATGTTTATAGCAAAAGTTACTTTAGCGGGCGCGATAAATCGAGATCACAAACAACGTAAAAAACCAGATAGTTCCCTACTATCAATATCCGATACCCTAGTTGTAATAACCGTTGATTATTAGGAGATTTGCCTAGCAAAGGAAAATCGGCAAGTTTTCCAATTTCATTATCAAAACGTTCAATCGTTGCCATTGCTATCTCTGGATTATCCAGTTGAATATATTCTAATATTTCAATAATATCTCTTCTTGCCGAAGGTAAATAACGCATTTCCAAAGGTTTACTCATGGTATTTTTTCCTTAGCTCAGCCATCAATTTTTGGTGGCTTGTCGTTTCTTCTCCGGCACGGCTTTCAGCCTCCGCCTCTGCTAATTTCTCATAGAGCTTTATTAGGGACTGCTGTTTTTCATAAAGAGCCATACTCATAACCACCAAGTTTCCTTCGCCATTTTTAGTGATAAATACCGGTTGTTGTTCTTGATGACAGATTTCAGATATTTTATTAAAATTATTGCGCAGATCTGATATGGGGCGAATTTTAGGCATACACACAACTCCTTATATCATAATTATTACATGTATTATATCATAATTATGATATAAAATCTTCACATAAGAAAAGGTGCTGTTGCAAAATGCATTGTCGGTTTCGCAACAGCACCTTTGGTTCGCTTAAATATTTTGTTGTTCGTTTTTAACCGTGGCTTTACCGCCAGTTACACCCACTTTGTTGGCGCCGATAATGATGATTAACGATAGGCCGGCCATCAACAATACCGCGTGGTCGGTGGTAACCAGGTTTAACACATAGGCGCTGGCACCCAACACTGCGCTGATGCCGTATATCACCAACACCGTTTGCCGATGGGATAAACCCATGGCCATTAAACGGTGATGTAAATGCTCTTTGTCCGGTTGAAAAATCCGCTTGCCATTTAAACTGCGCCGAACAATGGCAAAAAAGGTGTCCAACAGCGGAATGCCCAAAATTACAATGGGAATAAACACCGAAATGGAGGCGGCAATTTTGGTTAAGCCCATCACCGCCAATACCGCTAAACAATAACCTAAGAACATCGAACCGGTATCCCCCAAGAATATCTTGGCGGGGAAAAAGTTATAGCGCAAAAAGCCCAACACCGCACAGGCCAAAATTAAGCCCAACACTGCCACCTCGGTGTGTGTCGCCGAGCCCCCGTAAAGCTGACCCTGTTTCCAAGCCACCGCTGCAATGGTAAGTGCGGCAATCATTGAGGTACCACCGGCTAAACCATCCAAACCGTCAATTAGGTTAACCGCATTGGTTACCGATATAATCCAAAACACCGTTACCGGAATGGCCAAAATCCCTAGGCCCACAATGCCACCGGATATGGGATTGGTGACAAACTCCACTTGAATACCAAAGGGGATCACCATTAACGCTGCAACTATCTGACCAACTAGTTTTTGTTTGGGTGACAGGCCTTTAATGTCATCCACGATGCCCACCAATATAATCACCAGGCCCCCCAAAAGTAACCCAGCCAAGGCCGGGGTTAAGGGACGCACGATCAATGCCGTCACTGCAAAACTGATAAATACCGCCAAGCCACCCATCCTGGGCATCAAGCCGGTGTGTACTTTACGTTTATCAGGGACATCCATGGCGTTTACTCTGATGGCCAAGCGTTTCACCCATGGGGTAACCAGCAGTGATATTACCACTGCCAACACTGCCGCGGCACTTGCTTTAATTAACACCGTAATCCCTCCAAATAATATCTAGCACATCATATCAATTGTACTTGATAACTAGTTTCGGTGACAAAGTTGATTTTTCTACAATAATTAGTTAGTTAACATGGTACAAGCCATCACTGGGGAGATATCTTAAAATATCTTCAATTATCGATAATTAACAAGTTACTTATCCCCAATGGCAAACATTAACTCCGCTTCCGCGACAATTTTCCCGTCCACCAACGCTTTGCCTTTGCTCTTGCCGATCTTACCCCTTAATTTTATTACTTCTATTTCAAAAGTCAACTGGTCGCCAGGCATTACCTGCTGGCGGAAACGAGCCCCATCGATACCAGCAAATAACGCCAGCTTGCCCTGGTACTCCGGCAGGCTTAACAGCGCCACCGCCCCCACCTGGGCCATGGCTTCAATGATCAATACCCCGGGCATCACCGGATAACCGGGAAAATGGCCCTGAAAGAACGGTTCATTGATGGTGATATTTTTAATACCCACCGACCTCTTGCCCGGTTCCACCTCCACTATTTTATCCACCAGCAAAAAGGGATAGCGATGTGGCAATACCTCCATAATTTCGTTAATATTCATTTAATAACCCTCCGTATTTTGGTGTTTATTCAATATTATCCCCAAAATTCAGTTCCAACACTCTACTGGCGTTATTGGTTAGCGTCATGGTCAATAGCAAACTGTCATCTGGCAAATATTGTCCATACCAAACGTTCATCACTGGCAAGTGCTTGACCGCCTCTGCCCAACTATAGATGGCCAGTGTTTTACCCTGCTGATCCACCACCAGCAACTGATCCCTTTGCCGATCCACAATGACGGTGTTGTCATTGTCCAACCGGGTGGCTGACTTGGGCTTTTGCAAACCAGTGCGATAATCCCAAGCCACCTCGCCTTCGGGGGTCACTTCAAACACCCGACCGCCGTTGATGCCCTCATCCACCACCAATGTGTTGCCGTTGGCCAGGCGGTTGGCCTGCACTGGATTACTCAGTTGAGCCAAATCTCCCAGCGGGCCGGGCTTGCCGTTGCCGTACCGCCACACCACCGCCTTGCCTTTGTTTAATTCTCTAATTTCAAAGGGCAGCGTTACCAAAGTGTGGCTGTTGTCCAACCGCTGGGCATACCGAGGAGATTCCGCCAGTGACTTTAAATTGTACTGCCAAACTATGTTGCCCTGTTTATTTACTTCCACCACCCGGGGCGGGTTGGGATAACCGGGGGTGCCGGAATCGGCAATTAAAGTGTTGCCGTTGGTCAGCCGGATGGCACTGTTGGCCATCACATTGGGGTAGCTCCAAACCTCTTCCCCCTCGGGGCTGATTTCAAACACCCCGGGATTATGCTCCCCCACCCGACAAACCAGGTAATTACCGTTTTCCAGCCGCTGCACATAGCGCGGGTGGTTGGTGGTTTCCGATTGTAGCACTTCGATCCTTTCCTCCACCACCGGGGCTACTACCGGCACCGCTACCGGTTCCTCTACTGTTTCTGCGGTCGTTTCTTCTGTTGGTTCACCTATTGGCGGTGCTTCCGTTACCGATTGCTCTGTGGTTTCCACCACTGTTATTTCCTCGGCCACCGGTATCACTTCGGTTACTGGGCTGTCCGCTGCTTGGGCCGGCCCCACGCCCCAAGGCCCCCAAATTAGCATTGTCGAAATACCCAAGGCCTTTAGGCTAGATTTAATTAGTTGCATTGGCTTCAGCCTCCCCTCGGTTGTCTATATAGACAGTTTTGGTATCGGCCTCCCACTTTACGTTGGCACCCATGGCTTCCCCCACAAATCTCAAAGGCACCATGGTGCGCCCATCCACCACTTTGGCGGGCACATCCAGCACCAACACTTGGTCATTTATCATCGCTTCCCGTTGATCAATGGTTAACGTGATGGTGGCGGTGTTGCTTTTGGCGGTCACCACGCCATCCACATATTCCACCTCGGCCCCCAGCGTTTCAAAGATTTTGCGCAACGGCACCAACGTGCGGCCGTTGTCCAAAACCGGCGGCACGTCAAACCACAGACGCTCGCCATTCATGTAGACCGGAATTTGATACAGCACCAAAATGGCATTGCTCAGCCCTCGCTCTTTACCGTCGGAGGGTTTGTTAACAATTTTGCCACCGACAATCATTTCACTGGAGCCACCGCCATCCAAATTGATGGCCTTTACCGCCCCTAAATCAACCATGATATAAGATAACTCTTCCCAGGTTACCCCGGCGCTGTAATCCGCCTGGCGACCATCGATTACCACCATAATGATATTGCCGTTTTCCTTTATCCCCACTGCGGTGCGGGGGTTGGTTTTTAAAATATTGCCGGTGAAACCTTCGTTGGCACCGTTAAATACCGGCATTCCGTCCTCCACCAGCAGCGGACCGGCGGTGAGCAGGTGGTGGAGTTGCTGCCAGTCACCCTCGAAGAATTGGCCGATGGTCACTTTATCCCCGGCGCTGACCTGGTCCGCCAATGGGGCCTTATCACCCCACAGCGCAATTACATAGCCCCGGTCCGGAATGGGGGTGTAACCAATGCTGCCCCGGGCCACATTTTGCACCACAAAGTTCTCATCTATGACAATTTCTACGCCACTGGAGATGGCCTGGGGCGTGGTGGTTCCCCACTCTTTAGTGTAAACCCCCACCGCATTCTCTATCGGCCACCAGTTTAAACGATCAACTAATAAGCGTTCACTGGCATTGGGCAGATGCACCGCCATCACTGGATTAATGTAGCCGATCTGGGCACTGCCGTTTTTGCTGATCCCCAGTGAGGTGCGCAGCATGTCCGATTTGGTTAAGGTTTGGCCGTCGATAATGACGCTGCCGATGGGGTAACCACTGCCATCAAAATAGCCCCCGTTAATGGCCGCCACCGCGCCATGACGCTGGGCCAAACTGCTTAATGTTTCAAAGCCCCGCACAGTGTCATTGCCCAGCACCGGCCTAATTTCCAACAGCTGCTGTTTGGGGTTGATTTCCAACACATAACCCTGCAGCGGCTTGCCATCCACGTTTTTGGTTTCAAAGGTGGAGTATTTTACCCCCGGCGCAATGTCTTGGGCCGCCTCCATAATGCCCGGAGCGATGGCGGTGAGCCCCAATATCAGCAGGGCAGTTATTATTTTGTTTACAATTTTCATTTGCCCAGTCCTCCCTGTGGTTGTCGTCTGTCCAAGTAAATTATGTCGTTCGGGCTACATGTATATGAATGTCCGTAACCTGTTTTGTTTAGGGGCTTGATTCATCAAGCCCACCTAAGCAACGTTGAGCCTTTGACCAACATGTTTCTCCATCCGTTATAGGTTGCCTTTTGTGGGTTCGATAAATCGAACCCCTACATTTGCATGCCATGATGATGGCATTGGTGGTTGTGGTTAATCGCGCACCGTGGCCAACGCCAAGCGGGCGGTGCTGAGGGCGCTGGCTTTTAAATGAGCCACCCTTTGCTCCAAATCTTGCCGCTGTTGTGGTAGATTGTTGGCCACCAGCTCCAGTTGCGGCAAAATGTTGATCTGCTGGTCGGTGACGTGGCCGGCGGGCACAGAGCCCAACTGTTGCATAAAACGATCTATCTTGGGGTCGTAAGAAACCCCCACCAGCGGTACCCCCGCCGCTGCCGCCATAATGATGGCGTGCAACCGCATGCCCACCATCAACTGACATTGGCTGATGATACCCATAAATTCGGTGACGGTATAATTCTCCTTCACCAGATACCGGGCTGACGAACGTTCCATGATATTGGCCACCCGACAACAGGCTTCTTGGTCGTCGGGGTAATGCAACGGCAAAAACAGCACCTGCCAGCCCATACCAATAAAGTGATCGGCACAGCGGGCCAGTTCCTGCTCTAAAGTTGCCGTCCGATCCTGCCAGTTGCGGATGGAAATGCCTAATATCGGCTTATCCGCTGCCATGCCCAAGTCCTGCAAAATTTTTTGGCCCCACTGCCGATGCTGGTCCGTTATCTTGATGCCTAAAACCGGGTCGGTGGTGACCGTTATGGGGGGCTTAGTGACCCCCATGGCCAGCAAATCCTCTTTGGAGGCCTCATCCCTGACGGTGATGGCCTGCACCCGGTTAACCACCTGCCGCATCATTCTGCGGCCCCAACTGCTGTTCACCGGGCCAATGCCCTGGGCGTAGAAGAACACCGGCTTGTCTAAACTGCGGGCCAGCGCAATCACACCCAAATAATAGCCTAAACTCTTTAATCCAGTGACGTCCTGTAGCAAACTGCCGCCACCGCTAATCAACAAATCGGCGTTCCGCAACGTCGCCGTTACTTCCTTAAACTGCCAACGGTTCACCGCTGCCACATTATATAATTGCTTGGTTCGGTCCGGGTTGTGGGATAACACGGTAATCTCAATCTCCGGCTGGCTATCCCTTAGGGCCTGGATGATGCTGTACAATATGGCTTCATCGCCAATATTGTCAAAGCCGTAATAACCCGACAACACCACTTTAGCCATTATAGATACCTCCGCACCTGTTTTTCTAACAGTCGATAGGCTACGATTGCCGCCACCCCAATCAATAGGCCAATCCATAGGCCATGGCCAAATCTAATCAGCGATACCACCAGTGGGGTATGGATGTGGGCAAAGGTGTTCACCAACGACACCTGACCGATAATCCCCAACACCAACAGCGGAATAAACCAGTTATTGCGATAACCAAAGTACAATAGCGCCAGCATGGCCGGGTGTCCCAACAGAAATTCCTTAGTGCGGGGACGCACACCCAGCAGGTTGTCCAATGCTGTCCGCACCGTTAATTCCAACGACGAAACCGTCGGCCCCTCATTGCCGGTGCGCATCACATAGATGGCCACCGCCACCAGCAGCAATCCGGCCACCGCCGCCATACTGACCACGATGGGTTTGTTCAACAAATCCGCCAGCCGCTCTTTAATACTGTTGCCGGTGCTGGCCAAATAAACGAAATAGACCACCCCAATGCCCAGCGGCACCACATGGGCCAGTTTAATGCCCACAAATTGATCCAACTTCAGCATAAAGCCCACATCGGCCAGCAGTCCCACCATCAGCAGCGCCCCAATTAGCGAGAATAGCGACATTTGCACCAGCCGCAACACCGCTTTGGATAACGGCAACCCTTGCTGTTTAGTAAAGGTCAACACCGACAGCGTGGGAAAGATAATTACCGAAGCCAACGCCATCAGCTTGCGGCCAAAGTCCGGCATTAGGTACAACAATCCGGCCCAAGCCACCAGTGACGCCACCCCGATGATGGTCAGCCACTTGCCAAAGCCCAGCCGGTTCAATAACAGCAGGCCACCGCCAATGACCCCCACACCCACCAACAGCACCACCGCTTTGGATACCGGGTTGGGTGGAAATTTGCTGGCCACTCCCAGGGACAAGCCTTCCTTTTGTAGTTCGGCCTGCAGGTCATCAAGAAAGGCTCCATAATAGGTCAGCGGGTCTTCCCCACCGGTGGACACCAACGGCCGCACCAAAATGGCCCGGTGATTTCTTTCGGCCGCTGCCAAACTAAAGCGGTCAATCACCTCGGTTTTGCTGGGGTTGTTTTTAGATATCTCGTCGCTGCCAATGGTATGTAAACGCACCACCTGTTTATCCAGCAACACCGCCAACTTATTGATGCCACTTTGGGGGAAAAATTCAATGGTGGCGGTGGCACCGGTGGGTGTCTCCCGAATATGCTGGGCCACTTCGGGCAACAAGTCTTCAGTCACCCCGGGAATAACCCCGTCATTAAAGAAAGTGGCGGTTAAGTTAGGAATCCTTTTAATAGGTGCAAAGACCGTTTCTAAGCCCTGAACGGTCACCTTGGGCCAAGTGCGCACTTGCACCATGGTATTTAAACCCGCCTGCTCCACCAACTGTAGCTTGTCCTGGGGAAACCCGATGCCGATGTCCTGTAATTGACTATACGTAAGCACCGTTTCAATTAGGTAGGTTTCCCCCAAATCTGTATAGGTTTTATAGTGGGGAATCTTCACCGATAGTTGGCTGGCCACCCGCTCAAAGGTCTGTTTATCGGTAAAGATTAAATAGGTGTTCTCCGACTTAATGCTATTATTTTCGATCAACTGCGCCAGCCAAGGGTTGGCGCCAAAAACATTGCTCTGCACCATCAATTGGGAACCGCTTAACACCGTGCCATAGCCATAGCCCTCGATATCGGCCACCGTTTGTTCTTTAAACAAAACGGTGGTTAAGCCATGCTGCTTTAAAGTTTGCAACGTGGCCAATTCTGATGGACCGTTCATCCCTTTAATATCGTTATAGTCCATCAGTAACTCCACTTGCTTATAATCCTTTTCCAGTTGATAGCGATCCCAAAAGGCCAAGTGCCCGGCAGCCAGCACCCCAATGGCAATCATGGCCACTAGCATGGCGCATAAAATTTTCCTATTCACTTTGTATCCCCCAATTTAAATTGCCCAACAATATGCCTAATTATATTACAACAGCTCTAAATCTTCAAATAAGTGGTAAATTACCATATAGGCGGCCCCGTAGGTGATGATGCCGTCATGATCTTCAATGTTGTCCTGCAACTTAGCATCCCGCAAAATCTTTAAAGAATAACCGTATTCATCAAAAATATCTTCCACATCGTCCTCGGTCAATCGCTTTGCCTGATCTTCCCTATCGTAGTCCAGATCCAAATCATCCGGTACGTCGGCCTGATAAATGGTGGTCATTTTATCCAAAATGTTGGTGAACTCACCCAGTGTGATGGGGCTATCTAAATAATAATTATTGGTATATTCCCCCCGGGCTAAACCGTGCTTGCGCACCAACTTTAATCCCTCGTAGGACCAGTGGTTCTTTTCCTTTACTTTGCTGCTGAAGTCAAAGGGCTCCAGTTCCATGCCTTGACGGTTTAGTGTGTCCTGCAGCTCTTTAATTAGCTCTGGGTCTTTGCTCATTTCCCGGAAGGTAATATCTTCATCAATGCTGATGGCCGCTGCCGCGCCGGCTGCTTGGCCGGTGGCCATGCCGGTGGGAATTACCCGGGCACTGCCGTGGGCCAGCGAATCAAAGCTGGCGGAACGGCCCACCACCAACAGATTATCCACCTTCAGCGGCACAATGCAGCGGAAGGGAATGGCGTACTGGGTGGGTTTACCCAACACATAACCCTTTGTACCTTCACCGGTGGCCTGTACATCCACAGGGTAGGAGCCAAAGCCGATGCGGTCGTCAAAATCTCTATTTTCCAACACATCATCAACCGTTAGTCGATATTCACCGTAAATATGTCTGGATTCCCGAATATAAAGCTCCGAAGCCACCCCGGCCAAAAAGGCGTTTTCTAAGCCCGGGATATTTTCGTTAAGATACTCCACAATGTGGGGCAGTTCCTGTCTGGCCAGCTCAATGGCCTCGGCCTTGGAAGCAGCCGAAAGCGGGTTCACATTATAAACATGTAAAGCATTGATTAAAATGCTGTTGTCGTTCTGCCGGCCAATGTTTAAGCCCCGCATGCCCACTCGCGGATTAGTTGATTGATAACCTTCCATTTCGATACCAAATCCCCAGGCACTGACATTGTTGGCCCCGGTGTTGGGGTCCGGATCGGTATTTAATGTCCTTTTAATGGTTTCCCAATCCTCATCGGTTAACCCTTCCAATCTAAACACCAAAGTAACAGCCATGTTTTGGTCTGGAAAACCATAGTCCTCATGGGCCAAGCTATAGGGCACCCCGGCCGCCGCTGCCAAATCGGCGTCTTGGGTGGCATCAATGATGCGCTCACCGCTATAGGTTACCGTTTGGCCGGAGGCCTTTCTAACCTTGACGCCGGTCACCACCGTGTTGCCCTTTTCGCCGGTGACAACGGGGGTGATTTGTTTGGCACCGAGCTCAAAATCGATGTTGTCATGCTGTTCCAACATGCTGTTAAACACATTTTGGGCAGTGGTCACATCAAAGGAATCCCCTTCAATTTGGTTGTAAAACTCTGTAAAAATGCCCTTGTTTAAATGATCATGCTTGGGACCATAGGGGTTGTACTTATAGTTCATATCAATGGTGTTGAGCCAACCCCGGGTCATTAAGCCGCCCACGGTGGGTCTGGTATCCACCAACAGTGTGTCCAAACCATTTCTCGCTCCAGAAATGGCCGCCGCAATACCTTCGGGGTCACTGCCCACCACAATTAAGTCATAACTGTCCTCTGTTTCGGCCGCATCGGCCCCCTGGGTGTCATTTAAAGTGACGGCAAAACAAAACACCACCATCACCATCGCCAGCCACCAGCGTTTCCACAACTTACTGCTTGTCATCAATCAATTCTCCTTTTTCAATAAAACTTTTTAATATCATATAAGCGGTACCATTGGTTACCTGACCGTTATTGTTTTCAAGCTGCTGGAGCAGCTGTTGGTCTAATATTCCTTGTTCCATGATAAATTGATAGGCCTGATCTTTGGTTAAATTTTGACCGAGATATCGGGCCAGCATATAACAGATGTCTTTAATGGTTAATTGGTTGCCCTCAGTATAAAGCTGGGGCGGTTCAACCTCTTTGGTCCAGGCCAGCTTGGTGACCCAAGACAGCAGGTTGATAAACTTTTGCTCGCTCATTTCTTCATCCAACCGGTAATTGTTATCATAACCGCCATACACCAACCCATAACTGCGCACAAACTTTAAGCCAGGGTAGGCCCAGTGTTCCGTTTCCGGCGCTTTAAATGCAAAGGGTTTAATTACCATCCCCTGTTGATTTAAGCGTTGCCGCAATTCATCTACGTATTGGCTGTTGGCACTTAATTCCCTCAGGGTAATTTTTTCTTCCAAACTTAAAGCCGCTGCCGCCCCGGCCGCCTGTCCGGTGGCCATCCCCACCGGTATCACCCGGGCACTGCCGTGGGCTAAAGAATCAAAGCTGGCCGCCCGGCCCACCACCATCAGGCCGTCAACCCGCTGGGGAATTAAACAGCGCAACGGAATGCCATATTGCTGGGGTACCCCCACAATGGCCCCTTTAAAATTCTGGTCCACCGCTTGAATATCGATGGGGTAGGAGCCGTAGGCAATGGCATCGGCAAAGTCTCGGTTCTCCAACACATCGTCCACCGTCAACCGATACTCACCCTCAATGTGGCGGGATTCCCGCACATACAGTTCTGGAGCCACCGCCACCAACTCAGCGTGATCAAAGCCCGGGATGTTTTCTCTGATAAACTCCACAATGTGGGGCAATTCCTGCTCCGCTAAGCTGTAGGCCTCGGCCACCTGGGCTTTGTCCAACGGATTAATATCATACACATGCAGCGCATTGACCAACACGGTGCCGTCCCTTTGGCGGCCGATGTTTAGGCCCCGAATGCCCACCCGATCATTGCTGGGCTGATATTTGGCCATTACATCCCCAAAGCCCCAGGCGCTGACGGTGTTAATACCGGCGTGGGCAGTGCCAAATATCCTTTCACCGGCTAAATTGATGCCCAATTTAACCCAGTCCAGCCGCGAAATGCCCTGCAACTGAAAGACCGGTGTCACCGCCATATTTCTACCTTGATAACCCATGTCCTGTTGGCCCAGGGTATAGGGCACCCCGGCCAGCGCCGCCAGATCGCCATCTTGGGTGGCATCGATGACCACCGGGGCGGTAAATTGCTGGCTGCCATCCTTTGCAGTTACCTTGACCCCGGTGACGGTGTTAACATCATCACCTTGGGTCACCAACGGTTTAATCTGCTGCACACCCAATAACACCTCAATGTTGGGTTCCCTTTCCACCAACTGATTAAAGGCCGTTAGGGCGGTGCTAACATCAAAGGAGTCCCCCTCCACCTGTTCAAAAAACTCCAGAAAGATCCCTTGGTTTAAAATCTCACCGTCGGGATGGTAGTTCATATCAATGGTATTTAACCAACCCCGGGTCATCAACCCCCCCAGCACCGGCCGAGTGTCCACCAGCAGTGTAGATAAGCCGTTTCTGGCCCCGGACACCGCAGCGGCAATCCCCTCGGGGTCACTGCCCACCACAATTAAATCGTAGTGCTGCCGTTGGGCAGTCGGTGCATCCGGCGGCTGGGGCGTAAAAAATTTAGGTTCCGGTCTGTCCGCCAGATAAAACAAACCAAAACCCACCGCAATCAATATTACAGCCAATATTATGTATCGTTTCTTCATATGCTCTCCTGTTTAGTAAATTTACCCTTTAACCTATGCTAAATGATGGCTAGTTATACTTAACCGATCCACTTCCTTTGTACATCACAATGATGTCAGTAGTAGCCTTTAGGCCCCGACCATCGTCCTTGGGGATAATTAGCAAATGGTTGGCCGGTACAGCTTGGCCATCGACCACGTTGCCCCCCACCGTGATGTCCAATATACCACTTTTAGATGGATCAATAACGGTGGCTTTACCGGACCGCAGCACCATTTCGGTACCACTGCCCCCCTTAAAAACACCACCGGCGTCAATTTCCTCAATCAGCCACTGGCCGCCACTCTGGCTACCTTGGCCCAATTGGCCTTTAACATAATCCTCCACAAAGCTGCGGGTCACCAGCGGATCAGCATTGCTGCCCGGCGTACCGGCATTGGCCCACAGCATCCCAGCAAAGGCAACTAACAGCAATATAGTCAAACCAAACACACTTATTTTCTTTTTCATCAGCGCCCACCCCCGCTCATCTATTATGACGTTTCAAACCTACTATTTGTTTCGACATCTTCAAAAAAATACCTGCAATTTTCCCGAGGGGGACACTAAACCCTTTTTGAAATCCCAGGGCATAAAAAAACACCCTTTGCAGGTGTCCTAAAGTAAATCTTGGTATTTTTGCTTACCATATAAAACACGCATGACAACTAGTTGTTTTTCTTGTTCATCCACCAAATAAAGAGCAATGTAGCTGTCGATTATTAATTTTCGGTAACCTTTCTTCTTTAAAAATTCATCAGCCACATAGCTACCTGAAAACGGAAAGTCCCTTAACCTCAGGATGCTTGTCTCTATTCTTGCCAAAATATTGCCAGCCGCTCCTTCGGCGTATAGCTCATTAGAGATATAGCCATTTCAAAACAGGGGACGGTTCTTTGTTTGGAGGGACAAGGGGACAGGTTTGGTGTCCCAGTTGCTACCCCTAACGCACACGGGCAATAACGCTTTTTGATATGCCTGTTATTCTAGATAACTGCCTTATCGTCACACCCTCCAGCTCTTTAAGCTGTATCAACAGTTCGTCTCTTTTGGCTTTTTCCATTTGCTGCAATGTGCTAATATTGGTAATCCCTAATGTATCCAGATATTGCCTAAGCTCATCATCGGACAATTTTACTTTTTGTTCATCATCCAAGCATTGATCTTCATTTTCTTCGTTCATATATGTTGTGAACAACGCCAGCGCCTTTTCCCTGTCCCGGGAAAATAAATTAAGACCATAATCAGTGTTCACTAGCTTTGCCCTATCAAGATACTCTTTATAACTGGTCCATTTACTTGTGGATACACTATTGGCCAGGCCAGCTTTTATGGGGTTTTGGTGGATATATCTTAAAACTGTCAAAAAATAAGCATCATCTTCTACACTTTCGCTTTTAAATCTCTCTTGAAATAAATGCCCACAGCGTTCGTATTTATAATTATACCAATGTACGTAACTGGAACAGATTCTCTGCATTGCTAACGAAACAGATTCTCTGGCCTCGTTAATTAGTAAATGTAGATGGTTACCCATTAAACAGTAACCATAGATTTGGTATTCACTTACCTTTTGATACCTCTTTAACGTCCCTAAAAAACTTATCCGGTCTTCGTCATCTTCAAAAATGGTTTGTCTATTAATTCCGCGCAACATGATATGGTATATGCCGCTACTACTCTTTTCCCGGGGTTTCCTTGGCATATAATCACCTCGCATGCGTAATTTTTATACCTTATTCTGCTTAACACTATGCTTTCCTGCTATTCTTCGAGGGAAAATGCCAATGGGTGGGACAGGAAACCTGTCCCTGTGTCCCAACAGATAGATAAAACGTTGGATTTATCTTGAGTGGATTATTCATAGATGTTACGAAGTTGCTTTTAATTGTTTCAACAGCTTCCTTATCGATGCCAGCAATAGCACCATTATCTTTGACCCCTAAAAATATGTGCCCGTCATTTCTGTTTAAAAATGCGCATACGGACTCAAACACATCTTTATTTAGCTTTGTCTTGCTTCTTGAATTCAACAGTTAAACTTTCTCCACCGCTGATAATCTCCTTAATCTTTTTTATATTCATATAAATCAACTTCCTCTAAACTTTATTTTCTTCATTTCAGATGATAGCCGATTTACAGCCTGTTTAACAATGTCTATTTCCATATTATACCATGGTAATTTATTGTTTGTATTATTTATTTATGTTCATCAATCTATATCAATGAAAATGAACTTCCCCCTGTTAAGTAGACAGTGTAAAAAATAATAACACCAATCATCTACTTATGGTTGGTGTCATTTTTATGCTGCTAAACCAGGGTATGGACAGGTTTTGCGTCCCATCTCAAGTGCCTTGTCCTTATGTCCCACATAACTGTCTAAGTTTCCTATTCACCGTCTCAATGTCAAACTCTTTATATCCCTGTCCTTTTGCCCAGTTGATCATATGCTCATGTTCGGGATGTTCTTTATTAGCTATAATTTTCAAAAACTCTTGATACCCATGCTCTCCACCCACATCTTCAGGTGGCGTGTTCCCCTCACCTTCAAGACAAACAGCGTAATTTTTATCGTAATCATCAATAACTATTTCAACTTCGATATAGTGTTGCCAGTTATCCCCAAAATCGTAATTGTATTTTATTTTAGCCGGAATGTATTCTGAGAGTTTTATGCCGGTTTCCAACTGCATCGGCACATCATTATCATAGCCAAAGGCCGCCTCGTCACAGACTAGATTAACAATTGGCTTGTACCCTTCTTTGTGATATCCAGAATGGTTGATAGATAACCCCTTGACCTGTCTTTCATTACTGTAAATATAAAATTCGTGAAGATGATAACTCTTCCACCCAAAGGCTGCCTGTAAAACCTTATGTAATCTGTTAAATACTAGATTAACCGGAACCACCAATCTCCGCCACACACGATGTTTTTCAAGATCAAGCATTGCTTTAACGACCACCGCTTTGGTGCTAAAAATCTGTCCGCCAAAATATGTCTCAAGGTCTTTGTACAATTCCTCATTAGGTTTTATATATTTATTCTTCCCGTCGCCCACTAAATTACGGCTGATCTCCCTACTGATGGCACTTTGGTTAATGGATTTATTATCTATCAAATCATCATAATAATTTATAATGTCACATACCTTATTCATTCTAGCAACAGACGTTCTATTCTTTGTTTTGGTGTAGGTTATTTCTTTAGCGTTATAGATATATCGCTCTATAACCTCCTCCCGAATACACTCCTCTTGGAAGGTTTTACGAATAGCTATAACTACAAGTTCGTCCAACCTCTTAAAATCCTTTACTTGTAGCCCATAAAGGACAATAGGATATCGATTTTTATCATTCACAAGCACAATAGTTTTTCTACGATTTATTGTTAACAAATTTGCATGCCAAGAAAAGAGAGGATCTTCCTCTGAGTGTTCTTCAGGCTTTATTTTAAGTTGATCTAAAAGTTTCTTTGTGCATTGTATTCGCATAAATTGAATCTCCCTGTTATGATGGGACAAGAAACCTGTCCCTGTGTCTCTGTCCGGTTCTTTGTTCTACGTTCTATAGATTCTATTTACAGTAAATCCGGTTAATCTGGACAGCTGTCTTAATGAACTTCCCTCTAATTCCTTTATATATTTTAAAACTTCTATCTGAGTTCTAGAATCTTCATTTTGTAGTGAAGCTAATTCTATATTATATTTATTTAACACCAACTGCCTTATTTCTTTGTCGGAAATGGTTTTCCTTACCGGCGTTATTTCTAGGCATTTATCGTCATTTGCCGCCATATTAAACTCTTTAAACCTTTTGGCCGTTTCCCTATCTTCTGCAAACATTGCCAGGGTAAAATCAACATTAACAATCTCTGCTTTTATTATATACTCTTTATAGCTGCTCCATTTATATGCTTCTATATTATTGACCAAACCCGCCTTTAACGGATTTTGATGGATGTATCTTAATACTGTTAGAAAATAGCTATCATCTTCAACGGGTTCACTTTTATATCTGTCCTGAAACAAATGCCCTTTTCTATTGTACTGCCAATTGTACCAGTACACATAGCTTGCTCCTATACGCCTCATAGTATTTGACAGTGCTTCATTTCCTTCCTTTATCAGCAAGTGAATGTGATTACCCATCAAGCAGTAAGCATATATTTCATAATTAATTTCTTTTTGATATCTGGCAAGTGTATCAATAAATTTTTCATTATCCTCATCATCTACAAATATGTTTTGCTGATTTATACCCCTTATCATTACATGGTATATGTTAGTCTTACTTTTCTTTCTTGCCACCCTTGGCATAAAAACACCCCACCGATAGTTTATTACATCGGTGGGGTGCTGTCAAACAGGGAACCGTCCCCTTTGCTTTCCCGTGAAAGAGCAAAATTGCTTGCTTTCCCACGGGGCTTGTTGGTTTATCTGCTTCGATTATTGATGGGTTTAGTTAGTTTTTGTAAAAGTTGTTTTTGTTTAAACCTACTCTACTGTAAATTCTACAATTCTTACTCTACTTCGTCTTCTTCTATCACATCCGCTTGGTTTACTTGAGTGTCATCAGCATCTTCCTCATCAATTTCAGTCTCACTAATTTGCTCTTGCCCTGATGTTGTTTCATCAACGTTTTTCTTATCGGATTCCTCTGAAACTACTTCTTCTTTTGGTTCTTCAGTTATTTCTTCATTAATTTCATCAGCTACTTTAACTTGGGTAACTACCGTTTCTTTGGTATCAATAACAACAGGGATAGTCTCCATGGTTTCTTCTTCGGTTGCTTCTTCCACGCCTATTGTAAATTCAAAACTGCCTTCTGCTAGTACTACTTTTTCGTCTTTAAAGCCATCACTTGAGATGATGCTCTTGATGGCACCTTTAACTGTTACTGCTTCTTCGTTATCTGTAACGAGGATTGTCCAGGTCGCTGCCGGGCCCGACTTGAATTCTGCCGGCTCCCCACCAAGAACCAGCTCGCTCAGCCAGATTTCTGTTTCTTTAATTTTAATCTCCTTGGCAGCAGTCTCTTTACCATTGTAAAGGATTGTTACCTTTCCGTCGGTCAGCCCTTCTTCCAATGTAACCAGTACATCAATGTAATAGCCTTCAATGACTTCTGGTACTTCGATGGCTTTATCAAAAGATGCGGTAAATCCATTAGCTTGTTCCTCTACAGTCATCGAGGTCTCTGCAACGAGTTTATCCAGTGCTTCCTGAACGGGATCTGTCTGTGCGGCAACTGTAAACTCAAATGCTTCTGAGGTTACTTTAAGATCACCATCTACTTCTACCAGGCTTACAGTGAACTTATATGTTCCTGCTTCAAGGCCATCTTTTACTGTGAATGGTGTGGTTACACCTTCCGCTCCCTTGAGCGCGGGCAGCTTATATTCCCAATCGCCATCTTCTGCTAAAACAAAACCTGCTGATGGACCAAAGTGTGCTTTCCCATCTTGTATTGTAAATGTCCCAACTTCAGGATCTCCATAGCCTATCTCTTTGCCGTCCAGGCTATTTGAACCGTCAACTACTTCCATCAAATACCTAAGTTTTACGTCGTCTGCAATGTTATCTACGTTGCTTACTTTAATCTTAAAACCTTCTACCTCTTCACTGCCTTCTACTATGCTGTCAGGCTTTGTGAATTCAAAGTCTGCAACTGGATATGCAGGTGCTACTGGAACTTCTAATGTCACTGTCATTTCGTCAGTTACATCATACATATCCCCAAACTGGTTGCCTGCAACATCCTTAATGACAAAGTAGAATGTTATTGTATCTCCAGCTTTTTCTCTGACAAGAGCACTCATTTGCTTGCCAAAGTTAAGCGTCCATATACCATCTTTAAATGTTGAGCTTGCTCCAGTTGTTTTGTCTGTTACATCCTCTGTACCTACTTCAAATTCAGGTACACCTTGACCATCTAAGCTATGGTCTACTTCCAGGCATGCTAATTCTCCATTATCCGTTGCCTTTACAGTTAGAACTAAATTGCCTTCTTCGTCATTGGTTAGTGTTACTTCCCCAAGTTTTGGTGCCTCAGTGTCTTCTGGTGCTTCTTCAGCCTTGTAGCTAACAATGAACTTACTCCATACGTCACCGTGTTTTACTAAGAAGATATGGTCGCCTTCTTCTTGCTTCCATCCTTCTTCATCGGCATCAACTTTGAACCATAAACAGTTATCACCGCTTGAGGTTAATTTGCTGATCTCACCGCCTGGCTTGATTTGATACATAGCATCAAAGTTTACCAGGTCAACACCAGCTACATTGTACTTCTGATAAGTTGCTTTCAGTTCATCGTTACGTATAGGCTCCCCTTCTGCTGTTGCTGTTACTTTTTTTGGTGCCTTCCAATCTAATGTCGCTTTATAATTTACGCCATCATTATCTACAACGACAAACTCACGCTCGCCTGCTTCTGCCAATACGTTGAACCATAGGGTGTGGTCAGTATTCGGTGTCAGCTCTTTGCCGTTTGAGGTAATGCTCTTAACGTTATCTTTGTGCAGACTGATTCTTTCACCGTCTACTAGAAGTTCAAACTCCTGGAATACATAGGCTTTTTCAGCTACTGTGTTGAATCCTGTCCGACCTGTTGCATTCCAACTTCCTTCCACTATTACTGGCTCTTCTGAAGCTTGATAATTAATTACTGCCTCGCTCCAGGCATCGCCCTTCTTAATGAGGAAGGTATGCTCGCCTTCTAGCTGCTTCCAATCATCATTTGCAGTGTCTTTTATCTTGAACCAGATGTTTAGATGGTTATCGCTATCTGTCAATATCGCCAGTTCGCTGATTTCCCCATTAGGCTTAATCTGGTAAACCTTGGAGTACTCAGGATCTACGTCTACTGCTACTGTGTAGAGCTGATAAACTGCTTTTCGCTCTTCATTCTCTGCTGGCTCTCCAGTTTTTTCAGCAGTTGCTGTAACTGGTGCCATCCAAGTTAATGTTGCTTCGTATACATCACCATCTTTAGTCTCTACGGTGTATTTGTACTCACCACTGGCTTTTCTAACGTTGAACCACAGCAGTGGATCGCTATCGTCACCTACTTCTAACTCCTTGGCTTCTTCAGCACCAGGAGCCAATACGGTCATCTTTGCGATGTTGCTTGCTACTAAAGCTATTTGCGCGTTAGTTTCGCAATCTAATAGTTCGAATCCTTGGAATACATAGGCTG
Organism: Peptococcaceae bacterium 1198_IL3148; assembly: GCA_036763105.1. Lineage (NCBI taxonomy): Bacteria > Bacillati > Bacillota > Clostridia > Eubacteriales > Peptococcaceae > Peptococcaceae bacterium 1198_IL3148. Next base: position 362,388 of record JBAIYS010000001.1, read on the forward strand.
TTTCATCTATGGTGTTGGTGCCTACTTTACCGGTGTCGTTCCAGGTGGCGTCTAATACTACCGGCTCTTCTTCTGCCTTATAATTAACTACAAACTTACTCCATACGTCACCGTGTTTTACTAAGAAGATATGGTCGCCTTCTTCTTGCTTCCATCCTTCTTCATCGGCATCAACTTTGAACCATAAACAGTTATCACCGCTTGAGGTTAATTTGCTGATCTCACCGCCTGGCTTGATTTGATACATAGCATCAAAGTTTACCAGGTCAACACCAGCTACATTGTACTTCTGATAAGTTGCTTTTAGTTCATCGTTACGTATAGGCTCCCCTTCTGCTGTTGCTGTTGCTTCAGCTGGTGCTTTCCAATCTAATGTCGCTTTATAAGTTACGCCATCATTATCTACAACGACAAACTCACGCTCGCCTGCTTCTGCCAATACGTTGAACCATAAGGTATGGTCGGTATTAGGTGTTAGCTCTTTGCCGTTTGAGGTAATGCTCTTAACGTTATCTTTGTGCAGACTGATTCTTTCACCGTCTACTAGAAGTTCAAACTCCTGGAATACATAGGCTTTTTCAGCTACTGTGTTGAATCCTGTCCGACCTGTTGCATTCCAACTTCCTTCTATTACTAACGGATCCTCTTCCTCAGCTTTAACTGGCCCCACCGGCTCACTTTCTACCATTCCGGTGTAGTTGCCTGTTCCTGTTGCTTTTACTTTAATGTATTTACCTACATCGGCTGCAACAAGTTCATAAGTCTTGCCTGTTGCTTCTTCAATAGGTACATAGCCTTCATTTTCACTATCGCTTCTCATCCACTGATAGTCAACTGTCGCCTTATCTGGCGTTACTTTAGCCGTCAATGATTCTCCGACTTTAGCTACACCTTCAACACTAATAGCACTTACAATATCTTCACTAGGCTTTACTGTAAATGCAAACTCACTTATGCCACTATCCCTCATGTTACCCTTAACAGCTATAGCCTTAATAGTAACATCATCTTGGATTACTATTGGCTCGGTATATTTAGTTGTTAGCTTATTTCCATCGGTGGTATAGTAAATTGATGCTCCCGATGTATCTGTACTCAATTCTACCTTTGTACCTTTAGCTACTTGACCACCATTAGGATCAGCTGTTGGTTTTTTTACTTGAGATGCTTCAAAAGGTGCCCAGGTTGAAAAATGATATACTGTAGCTTTAACTACATTTCCTTCAACTACAGAATCAACATATTTCCATTCCTTAGCAACTTCATCATAGCAGAAAATACCTACGCTGGCACCTTCCCCTTCAAATGGTAATGCCAATTCTACACCTTGGCTAAAGTCGATATTGCCATCAAACTCGATCTTAACAACTTTACCGGAGGTTTTAAAAACTTGTCCCTCTTCAACATCGGGAACTTCATAATCTTCTAACTCGGTTACCGCTACTGTTACCCCTTCATTAATAACAATAGCAGAAAGATCTAATTCAACGCCGCTCTCAAATTTTAGTGGTTCTTCCACAGTTTTTGGAATTGCCACAGGCTTGCCTGCTGGAAGCGGTTTATCCTTTGCTACTACGTTAACTGAAAAAGTCTTTTCAGCAGTTTTATAGCCAGATTTCCCTACAGCAACTGTAATTTCTGTTGTTCCAGCTGCTTTACCTTCAATTTTTATAGTCTTGTCTTCATAACTAGCAATAGTAGCAACATCTGTTTTACTACTGGTAACTTTGCTTATTTTAGCATCCGCTGGGTTAGTTGTAATTTTTACTGTAGCATCGCTTCCGGCAATAACGGTGATATCGTTAATAGCACTTACAGAAACTACAGGGGTGCTTGATCCACCACCACCGCCTCCGCCACCGCCGCCGGAGCTAGAGCCCCTTACCTCTTTACCGGCAACAATGGCTTCTACGCCACGTTTCAGCTTTGGTTCGTTAACTGGCTTAATTTCTACCTCTACACCATCCACATTAATAGTAAGATCGGTGATTTTGCCATCGCCTTCTAGTTTCATACCAGAATTGGCAATTAGCTTATCTATGGTAGTATCCTTTAAGATAAGTCTTATTTCATTGTCTTCTTTGTCAACAGTTGTTTCTGCTAATTCACAATTGTCCAAAGTAATACTGTTCTCGCCGCCACCATAGATGTAGGTTTTACCTTCAACAACAACATTCTTCAGAGTTACATCACCATCGCCAATACCTTTGGCTAGGGTAAGGTCCCCTTTGATTGTTGTGTTCCGAAGAGTAACTCCATCTTCACTAATGGTTACATCATCATTTATAACCTGTTGCTCCTTTTCAGGTCCGTATGTTCCTGGCTCATCATAGGTGCTTGGTATAGTTGGAGTTGGTGCAGGCTCTGGTGTAGGTTCTGGCTTAGGTTCAGGTGCTTTAACTCCACCAATGGCTCGATCTAGGGTGACTATTGCCTCTGCACGGGTAATTGAGCGGGTGGGTTTAAAGGTTTGGTCTGGGTATCCGCCCATGTAACCCTTGGCCACCACTGCACCAATGGATCCTTTACTCCATTGAGGAATGGATTGAGCATCTTTAAAGTTTGCCACTGCAGCCACATTACTGGTGTCTAATTGTAGGATTCTGGCCAACATGGAAGCTGCTTCTTGGCGTGTAATTTGATTGTTTGGCTTAATGCTACCATCGCTATAACCGCCAACATAGCCCACTGCTTTGGCTTTAGCAATTTCACCGGCAAACCAATCAGTTGACTTAACATCGGTAAAATTAATCTCTACCGTTTCATTAAAATCAAATGCTCGGTTAACTAAGGTTATGAACTCTGCTCTCGTAATACTGTTATTGGGTTTAAATGTTCCATCTTGATATCCCTTTGCTAGACCCTGATCCGTCCAGCTATTAATTTGGCTCTCAGCCCAATGCCCCTGAATGTCTGTAGCTTGAGCATAGGCTAGTCCGGCAAAAGCTAGCACTACAAACAATACTAAGCATAAGGCTGTCGACAGCTTTTTACCTTTCGTTATCACACTAAATTCCCTCCATTATTATTTTTATTGCTACCTGCAAAATAACAGATCCCCTATTTCACCTCCTCATAAGGGTAATAAAAAAAGGCAATATAAAATACCTGCGCCTTTATAGCACAGAATACTTATATTGCCTCTTAAGGGCTTTACTAATATATTAAATTTGCGCTGGTAGAAAATAAGTATTAGTTAACCTCTACCTCAACAATACCTTCAGTTCTAATAATCATGATCCGTTTACATTTGTTACATTTAATCTCAATATTATCGCCATTGACCACACATAGAAGCTTGTTGCATATGCACCGTTCCTCACCCACTGATGTCGAGCAAATAACATTCTGTATATTCCCTTTATCAATTGCCACAGACATCACCTCCCGTATTCTTGATTTTGCTAAACTAATAAATTTTACGGCATAGTAAATTTGTCCCGAATCTAGTAAATTAGTCCTATTGATAATGACATAATAATACGACATAAATCATATAAATCCTTGAACATTCTTGCAAAAAGAATGTCGAAATTTATTACATAAATAATTCCTCATGCCAATGTTTAATAATCCGTCTCGTTGTTCACAGTTACTCGAATAGTAAGCGCTTACTTTCCTTTTAATTTTCTGAGGGCAAAAAAAAGACCGCACGATTCAGCAAATCGTACGGTCGGTTGCACTACTGACTCAAATACAGTTCAAGTGCCCAAATACAAACTGTATATCTTCGTCCCCGTCAGAAATAACGCATCATATAGATTTAATTGTAATTTAGTTTATTAATACGACGAAGATAGTCCAAACTCCTTGTATATTACAGAAATAACTTACAAAAAGAATGTCAATATTTGTTGATAATTAAAATGTTGTCCCTATTAATAATCCAGTACATCCACTTTGTATATTTTCCATGCTCCCTTTATGTTGGTTAATCCAAAGCGTTCGGTGACAGTGATGTTCTGCTGCTGGGAGTTGGCTTGGTTTAGGGTGTATTTAACTTTAACCACCACCGTTGCTAAGTGGTTGTTTTTGAATTTGACGTCAAAGCCACCGATACGGCTTATCGAGCTGATGTTTAAGGACGTTGGGGAATCTTCCACCGCTCCGAGGCCGCCATTTTTCAGTGACAGAGTGGCGCCACCGGTGGTGTAGTGAGTTAACTCCGTTAGTTTGTTGTCCCTTTGCATCACCGTTTCTAGGTCAGCTAGGTAACCGTCTATTACATTCTGCAGCTGGCCGTCCGTTGGTGTCGCTGTGCTGTCGGTCTTTAAAAATCGATTGAGAATCACCAGCACTTCCGCCCGGGTGGCGTTTCTATTGGGTTCAAAGGTGGTGGCGGTGCGACCGCCAATGATGCCGGCTTTCTTGGCCTGCAGCACCGAGGTGGCATACCACTTGTTCAATGGTACGTCTTTAAAGTTAGCATCATAGGGCGGTTGGGGCGGTGATTGTACCGCGTTCATAATCATGGCCGCGATTTCGGCCCGGGTGATGTTTTTGTGGGGCTGAAAGTAGGTTCGGCCATCGCTGCCGGGGACACCATTGATAATTCCATTGGCGCTGAGGGACGCCACCGCACCCTTAGCCCAAGCAGGTATTTGCTGCCAATCGGCAAAATCCGGCTGCTGGCTGGTAGCCTCTAAGCGCAGGGTTTTAGCCATTAGCGCGGCAAACTCCACCCGGGTAATGGGCTTGTTGGGTTTAGCAAAATATTTACCGTTTTCGGCATAACCGCTTAAAATATCCAACTGAATCATTTCCGTTAATTCTGCTTCGGCCCAGTGGTTATCTATATCCACAAACTGGTTGGGCAAAGCCACCGCAGCATAGGAACTGACGGAGTTGGTCAACACCGTGACCGCTGTAATAAAAGAAACCAGCAATTTACGCATCTAAATCCAAACCTCCACATAGTTTTTTAACGGGACAAGGGGACAGGTTCTGTGTCCCAAGGCTGGGACACCAAACCTGTCCCCTTGTCCCTCTCTTATGGTTCAACTTCTAACAAGATATCAAAGGTTCGGTTCCATGGTAAATCTACCTTTAGTTGATCGATGGGGAAATCCTTTAGGTTGTCGGTGGCAAAGGTTTTTAGTTGCTGTTCAATCTCCGTTGCCACTGGGCCCTTGTCAGGGCCTAGGTTATATTTATTGATGTTGCCCTGTTGTACTTGGCTGCGGACATTGGCTTGGTAGCCCCAGTCGTCCAGTAGGCGCACTGCCAGCAGGTGCAACCTGTCCGCTTCACCGATATCCTGGGACAACATGCCTTGGGCCAGGGCATAACCCACAGTATTGCCGGCGGTATTCCAACCGGCATAGGCTGTCAATTGGGGCAACAACTTCTGGTTCGCCAAGGTGGCCATTAGACTGTTATCTGCACCGTTGGCCAGCGCCACATCGGCAACCGCCACGCGGCGGCCTTTCCCAATATGCCGACTAATGTCATTGACCAAAGCGGTGGTGGTTCTTTTGGGCTCCGCCACATTGGCGGCACTACCCGCTTCACCAATGACCCCGTCTTCCGGGGTGTTCACTGCCAAAATTAAGTCTGCCTGCTCAGGCTCAGCAATAACTTTACCGCCAGCGGCCACAATGTGGGCGGTAACGCTCTCTCCCAGCGTTACATCTTCATACTTAGGGGTGGTGTTCGCCCCCCGGCCCGGTGCATAAGAGGTATAGACCGCCGGGGTGTTGCCCTGGGCATCGTTCAACGCCCGGGTCAACAGCACTAGGCCCACTTCATCCGCCCCGGGAAAGGAGTTATATTTAGCAGCATCCAGTGCGGCTATTTCTTCGGTTAATGACCGATACTCTTTATGAGACTGGGAGTAAGACAGGGTATCGTCCCGACAGAGAATCATGTAATCCATCACGTTAGTTTTGGTTTGCTCCAGCAGTTGCCGATTAATGGCGAGGTTCTTCTCCCGCCGCTGATACCAGTCTGTCAATACATCACCGGGGATGTCGGTTAACAGTTGGTTTAGCTTTACTTCCTCCGCTGCCGCTAGTCCTTCAATCTCCGCTTTATCCCGCAGCGCAGTCAGTTGAAAGATACGACTGCCATAGGTACCGTAGTAATCCGGCTCGGCCACGTTGGTGTTGCCCTTGTGGGTGCGCATTAGCGTGCTAAAGACATAAAGTTTAGCATCGGGGTTTTGTTGTTTTAGCTGGTTGAACTTGTCCACCCGGTCTGTCAATGTTGCCTGGTCTAAGTTATGGATGCGGGAGGGGGTTAGGCCACCGTACACCAAGGCATCGGCCGACAACACCAGGTAATCCGCCTGGGAGCAGTTGTCAAACAGCCATTGCCACAATTTATCCACCTGCCCAGGCTGCTTAATATGGGGCAAGTACTCCTCCGGGGGCAGTAGCAAATTAAATGAAGTGGCGTTAATGGTATCGGCGACGTAATCTAGGTTGACCGGTCGCTCATCCATGGGGATATACAGCAACGTGATTTCTTTATTATCCTCTGCGCAGGCGGTTAGAGTAAAACAAAATATTAGCGTTAGCATGAGCAATAGTTTTTTCAACATGAGAAGCCTCCTGGAACAAGGGGACAGGTTCCGCGTCCCATTAATAATGGGGACACGGAACCTGTCCCCTTGTCCCTTTTCCCTTGCTTATTGTTCGTCGATTTGGATTGATTCTGTTTGCCCATAACCACCAGCCGGTGGCAACCAGGGGGTGCCGTTATTTGCTGAGGCATCATTTGTTGGTGGCTGTGTTTGCTGTTGCGGTGTGGCATTGGTTGATTCATCCACATCTCCGTCACTTGGTTGTTCTCCCTGCCCTTGCTGTTGGCTACTATTATCTGTTCCGCTATTTTGCGGCTCAGTAGATGTATCTGTCACTGGTTCCTTTTGGGTAGGAACCCAGTCAGTGGCCTGTTCTTTTTTAGTGGGTGTTTCTGGTGTTTTTGGCGTTTCAGTAACTGTGTTTTGCACTACAGTAGACCCTTGAATTGTCTCGGTGGTTTCTCCCTCAAACAGGGCCATGACAGCTTGGTTAGCCACCTCTGGTTCCACATGCCAATAACTTAGGCCATCTATAGTAGCAAAAGTACCCGGCAGGGTTTGGGTAACTATTTCCAAATTGCTTAAATTCTTAGCGGCCTTGGCTAAACTTGCCATTTCCATTACACCTAAGTTGGTCTCTACGTTTTTACTAACGCTGGGCACAATTTTGTGCAGCTTGGTTACCGAACTGGGTGACAACACCTCTTGGGCTAAGGCCTTCAGAAATTTTTGCTGGTGGGCGGCACGATCGACGTCACCGTTGACATAGCCCCTAAAGCGCACATACTGCAGCGCTTTATCGCCATCTAAATGCTGCATGCCCTTTTTCAAATTAATTCTAGTGCCATCCATCGGATCGTAGTAGCTCATGTTTTGCTCCACTTCGTAGTCTAAACCACCGACGGCATCCACAATATCTTTAAAGCCATTAAAGTTGGTCAGTACATAATAATCAATGGGCACACCCAATAAGTCAGATACCACCTGGCTGGCCAATTCCGGCCCACCAAAAACGTTGGCAGAATTTATTTTCTGATAGCCGTGTTTGGGTATTTCCACCCTGGTGTCCCGGGGAATAGACATCATTGAAATGCGATTGGTTTCTTTATCTACACTGACAAAAATCATGGTGTCTGTTCGGGACTTGGTTTCACCGGGGCGGGCGTCCATGCCCAAAAGTAACACATTTATCCGATCATTTAATATGGATTCATCAACATCTTTCTCTTGACCCAGCAGGTTTGTATCCAGATCAGGAAACAGGTAGTTAGCAGCCACCTGATAGCCCACCACAAATAGAGCCACTAACAGAACACTAAATATAATAATGGGCATTTTCTTTTTAAGTTTGCGTTTTTTTGCCATAAAATTACACCTACTTTCAGTACTGGTGTTTAACAGATTAATTTTATCGCACTATAACTGACAATTCAACTGGAATATTAAGCACCCTCTTTTTATATGACGCCAAAGTCAAGCAAAACGTTTCAAAAATGATTCATTAACATACATTTTCCACTTACACATGTAGGGGCCCGATTTATCGCGCCCCTAACGCAACCTTTGTTTATAAGCTAAGGTGTTGCACTATGTGCAATATTTTACTTTCTACCCAACCTATAGGTTTTCAGCACCAACATGACAAATTTGGGTAACACCAATTGTCGTTTAATTCGGCTTGGTTCCTTGACCAATCGATACAGCCACTCGATTTTCAGCTGTTGCGTCCATTTAGGTGCCCGTTGCTTTCTTCCAGACACAACATCAAAGCTACCGCCTACCCCCATGGCCACCGGCACCCCCATTTGGGGCTGATACTTGGCAATCCACTGCTCCTGCCGGGGAGCACCTAGGGCCACAAACAACAGGTGGGGATTAGCCTCCCGAATCATTTCCGCAATGCGACCACTTTCACTATCGGTAAAATAGCCGTGATAAGTGCCGACAATGGTTAGGCCCGGGTGTTGCTGCTTTAGCCTTTGGCCAGCCTCTTCGGCCACCCCCGGTGCGGCCCCCAATAAAAAGACCCGCCAGCCTTGGTGTTCGCCTTTGGCACAAAGGTGTAGCATTAAATCAATGCCGGTCACCCGCTCCGGCACCGGACTACCGGCGATGTTGCAGGCCCAGACAATACCGGTGCCATCCGGCGTTACCAAATCGGCGCTGTTGGCTAAATCCAGCAGTGCTTTCTCCCTTTGGGCCCGATACAAATACTCCGGGTTTAGCGTTATGATATGATGCGGGCGGCCGGATTTTACAAAATCTGCCGCCCGGTCTACAGTTTGTTCCATATTAAGGGCATCAATATAAGCCCCTAGCAATTCTACTCTCAAAGATGTAAACCTCACTTAAATGTATTTCTTGGTGGTAAAGTGAATAGAGAATGAACTGGTATCAATATCCTTGGCTATCGCCTGGGGTGGAAACTTAAAGGTCTGCAAGCAACCTTTATTTTTGCCCAAAATTAATTCTTCATCGATATGGAAAAGCTTAGAGGCCACCTTCACCCCTTGGGCATCTTTAACTGTTATTGGAATGTTTTCAATCTGCAACACCTTTTGGGTACCGTTACGGATCACCACAGTAACCTCAAGCTCACCCTCACTATTAAACTTCACTTCATAGGGAGTAACATTTAACTGATCTGGTTTAACCGGTGGCAGTTTGGTTAGGATATCTTTTAGTGTTTCAAGCTCCAATTGTCTTTCCTTTTGTTGCATAGCTAAAGCGGCATTTACTTCATCCTGCGGGCTGTCCTTAGCCATAAAGCTAATTCTCCAGTCATCATGTTTAACAATGTCTACAAATACGTTTTCCTTGTCAAAAATCAATTCCCATGGCCGGGCAGTGTGTGAAGGAATAGCCCCCATCTTACTTAGGTCAAACTCTTGTTGAGCCAGCACTTTGTTATCTGAGCTAACAATGGCCAGCTTGGTAGCACCCAATCTCACCGGCTGAGATAATCCATTGCGCAAATAGAAGCCTACTTCTAGGTGATCCTTCTCATTAACGGCGTAAATACCGTTAAGGCCGATAAAACCTTCTTTAATATCTGGTAATTGACCTACTTCTTTTTCCATAATTTCTTTTAAAGCGTAGGATGTATTGCCACTGGCAACCTTCCAATCCGGGTGCAAAGATAGCTTAGTTTTAATTCTATTATTCTTTTCCGCCTCTTCCGCATTTGCTTTTACTGTAACACTTTCGGTAACTTGGCGCTGTGTTTTGTCTGTCAAACGTTTTAAAAACTCGGCCATTTACTGTGCCTCCCATATATAAAATTCAATTAACAATAATATATCCAAATATTAAAGTTATCCAAATTAGATTGTACCATAAATCTTTAAAAGCACAAAACACATTCAGCATAGTAAGATCAAATTTATGAACTAGAATAGTGGTAGTTTTAAAAAACACAAATGGCTAATTATATGTTTAAAATTTTAGCTAATTATTATATAATATTAATAGCCATAATTAATTAAAAGGAGGCCGGATTAAATGTTTGTCAAATCAACAGAATTTAAAAATAACGTAGGTAAGTTTTTGCAAATATCACAAGATGAAGAAGTTATCATACTAAAAAACGGCAAACCAATATCTAAACTTGTATCAATAAAAAAAGAAGAAGCACCCCTAACAAAGGAACTGGTAGGTGTTCTGAAGCATATGGGAGACATTGACGAGGATGAACTAAAAGCAGAAAGGATCAAGGCTAATGATAGTACTGATTGATACAATGTTATTTTAGACGTACTACTCGCTAGAGAGCCACATTTTAAAGATTCGGTAAAGGTTTTAGAAATGGTAGAAATCGGAGAGGCGAAGGGTTATATTACTGCTAATAGCATTACAGATATTGCTTATATTATAAAACGTGGTGGCTTTTCAACAGATAGAATTATAGAAATTATTAAACATATTATGCAAATATTAGGGGTAACAAGTTTAACAAAAACAGATATTTTAAAGGCGCTAGAGTTAGGGTATAAGGATTTAGAAGATGCAATTCAAACCCAGTGCGCCAAAAAAATACGGGCGGAATATATAATTACAAGAAACAAAAGGGGTTTTTTAGATAAAAGCATAAAAGTTTGTTCACCAACAGAATTTATAAAAGAGCTTTATTAAACCTAGATATACTGCCTAATTCTCGGCGCACTCTTAATAAATTGATCAAAAGATTATAAAGGATTCTTTAATGGCCTTTCTTGGACTGGTGGCTTCTAAATTACCATTGTACTCTAGGTAGGCCTTCATTAACTTCCAAGAAAGTTCGTATGTGAATTCAAACCTCTGTATTGCGGCATCCAAAACAATATCATCTTGATAGGGGTCACGATTGATGCTTTCATTCAGTTTAATGTAGGCCTTTTTTAAGTCTGCTAATTTAAATTCTAACCTTTCTAAAGTCACCATCAAATCGCCCCCTTATCTATTTGAAAATAACGATACCGTCTTTATCTATATCACCTTTTAGTTTTTGATTAGCCACATCTGCATAATCTACTACATCAAAGGAATATATCACATTTAGTTCATCCAATGCATTTGTAATTTGAAACAACCTGTGCTTATCTTTTTTAAATTTCACTGCTAAGTCAATATCCGAAGTTACTTTGTAATCACCCCTAGCCCGGGAGCCAAAAAGAATTACTTTTTCAATAAACTCGGAATAGCCTTTAAAAACAGTAATTATTTGATCTAACACCTTGCTACTCAACCCATAATTACCCGCCATGTTTTCACCTGCTTAAAAAACCAAATTTTAGCATTAATTTTATTATAACCTATTAAAATACTTGGATACAACTGCCCAAACGTAATTGTCAAATCCTAAGCACTTAGGTAAATAAAAAGCCCAACCCGAGGATTGGACTTGATTTCAATTTTTAGTTTTGTAGCAGTTGTCGGGAAGCTCTTTAGACCATGGAACAAACTTTTCAATC